>NC_021500.1:3149391-3464331 GCF_000410515.1 Enterobacter sp. R4-368
AAGCGCAAGCCGAAGCGATGGTGACGATTGTCTTCAACGCCGGCGCTGAAGCGCTGGATGTGGGGGCGGAACAACGCAGGCAACTAGAAGAGCGACTGGTACTACAATTGCGCATGATTTCAAAAGGCGCGTATTACTGGTATCGCCGTGAACAGGAAAAACTGGCGCATCAACCGACGAGTGAAGGATGAGTAATGAAACAGTCTGGTCAAGATAAAGGTACGTTGCTGCTGGCGCTCATCGCTGGCTTATCGATTAACGGTACGTTCTCCGCCGTGTTCAGCTCGATTGTACCGTTTTCAATATTCCCGATTATCTCGCTGGTGCTGACGGTGTATTGTCTGCATCAGCGCTATCAAAATCGCACGATGCCGGTGGGTCTGCCTGGCCTTGCCGCCGCGTGTTTTATCCTCGGTGTGCTGATTTACAGTACGGTGGTGCGCGCCGAGTATCCGGATATCGGTTCTAACTTCCTGCCTGCCGTTTTGTCGGTGGTGCTGGTTTTCTGGATTGGTTTTCGTCTGCGCGATCGCAAACACGAAGCCTCTGAATAAGCATTATCCCTTCTCCCTGCGAGAGGGGATTTTCATCCCCAATGAATCAAGCGTTGGGAATTATTCATTCCTTTTTTCTGCGCTTGCGAAATAATTCCCTGCCAGAATCCATCAATAATTTATTAATTAAAAAAATCTACGGTAAAACGCATTTCATCTGATGTACTAATCCGGCATTTTATTCGGTTGCCTGACGATCGCTTGATCCAGGTGGCAGGTTAAAATTAACTCTGGACATCCTCATGAAAAAAATAACACAACTTCTGTTAGCCACGGCCGGTTTAGTTATTTCGGTCGCCGCTTTCGCGGATACAATAAAAACGAATGAGAGCGAGCACCGTATTCCGGCGATAAAGCTCATTAATACGCCGGATAACCACTCGGCGTTTATTAAAGGTTCTGTTCCCTCGCTGGCGAAGCTCTCTTCGCAAAATCTCTACTTCAGCAATACATTCGAAGAGTGGCAGAAAGGGGTACATCCGGCACCGAAGAAGCAATACGTGGTGACGATGAAAGGCAAACTTAAGTTCAGGGTAAGCGATGGCTCAACCTTCATCATCGAACCCGGCACGGTTCTGCTTGCGGCAGACACGACGGGCGAAGGTCACAGCTGGGATATTGTCGACGGTAAAGAGTGGGTTCGCGTTTATATTCCGGTGGGCGATGATGACCACTTTATTGCCGATAAATAACCAGTGAACTGCATTATTTATCAGCCCTGTTTCGTGCGGGGCTGATCGCTTAATACTAGGAACAAATATCCCTGGTGATATAAATACCGCATCAGAACATTCACAAGCCATTATAAAAGAATGTTAGCGCGATCACGTTCCGCAATGGTCATTGTTCTGATAAATAAATAGTTGCATGCAGCAGTCATTTGCGTCTCACCGCTATTATTCGGCTGGCCTGATTGACAGGCCAGCCGTTAAACGGAATTGCCGGGTTTTATATAGCGCTATTTATTTTTACGCGTAAGCAGTACGCCGCACTCCATATGGTGCGTATACGGGAATTGATCGAACAGCGCCAGACGTGAAATATCGTGTGTCTGGCTCAATGCTTCCAGGTTTTTACACAGCGTTTCCGGGTTGCAGGAGATATACAGAATACGCGGATAGGCCTGCACCATTTTCTCGGTTTCCGCATCCAGCCCGCTGCGCGGTGGATCGACGAAAATCGTTTCGCACTGGTAGCTCGCAAGATCGATACCCTGCAAGCGGTTAAAAGCGCGCACGCCATTCATCGCCTGCGTAAATTCTTCGGCGGACATGCGGATAATCTGCACGTTATCAATGTGGTTAGCCGCGATATTGTATTGCGCTGCCGCCACGGACGGTTTGGCGATTTCGGTTGCCAGCACGCGATCGAAATTGCGTGCCAGCGCCAGCGAGAAGTTGCCATTGCCGCAATACAGCTCCAGCAGATCGCCCGTTGAATCGCGCGTGACATCAAGCGCCCATTCCAGCATTTGGATATTCATCGCGGCGTTAGGCTGCGTAAAGCTGTTCTCTACCTGGCGGTAGATCATCTCTCTGCCACCGACCGGCAGACGCTCATCGACAAAATCCTGATCCAGCTCGATTTTAGTTTTGGTCGCACGGCCAATTAACTGCACATTCAGATTCCGGGCGCGCAGTGCGTCACGCAGGTGCGCGGCTTCTGCCTGCCATTCATCATCCAGCTTTTTGTGATAGAGCAGAGTGACAATCGCCTGGTTGCTCATGGTGCTCAGGTAATCAATCTGGAACAGTTTATGACGCAGTGTTTTATTGCCGCGTACCGCCTCGATCATCACCGTCATTAATTGGTTAATCAGCTCGCTTGCCGCCGGGAAGCTGTCCACGCGGATCCGCGATTTCGTCTGCTGATCGAAAATGATGTGGTAGAGATCGTCGCCGTCATGCCAGATGCGGAATTCGGCGCGCATACGGTAATGGCTGACCGGTGAGCGGAACACCTCCGGAAGCGGCGCGGAAAAAGGCGTCATCATTGATTGCAGACGCACCACTTTTTCGGCCAGCTGGGCTTCGTACTGTTCTGTCGGCAGGTGTTCGGGGGTCATCATGCTTCCTGAGTGATTAAGAATAACGCGGGGATTGTAGGCATTGCTCAGGCGATGTCCAGCCCCGGATGTGAGCTAAATAGTCAGTTAGCAGTCTGGACATCCATATGTTACAGAATGTAGCATCCTTGTTCCGGTCCTGTGAGTTAAAAGGGAACCCAGTGAGAATCTGGGGCTGACGCGCAGCGGTAAGGATCAAGGTGAGAGAGCAGACACTGCCTGTTGGGTGGGAAGTCGCTTTCTTGATGTACCTCCAAGCCCGAAGACCTGCCGGTATACGTCGCATCTGGTGACATCATCGCGTGCTATTGATGGAACCTGCGGCATCCTTACTCTTTTGTGGATGCTTTCACAATGATTAAAAAAGCTTCGCTGCTGACGGCGCTCTCCGTCACAGCTTTTTCCGGCTGGGCGCAAGATAGCAGCTCAGACACTTTGGTGGTGACAGCAAATCGTTTTCAACAACCGGCTAAGACGGTGCTTGCACCAACTGAAGTGGTGACGCGTGAGGACATCGATCGCTGGCAGTCGCGCTCACTGGTTGATGTGCTGCGTCGCCTGCCTGGAGTTGATATCGCGCAAAACGGCGGATTAGGCCAGACCGCTTCGGTTTATGTGCGGGGTACAGAAGCGAAACACCTGCTGCTGCTGATTGATGGCGTACCGGTTGCGCGCTCAGGGATTTCCAACGATCCCGAGCTGAATCAAATCCCGCTCTCTTTAGTGCAACGTGTTGAATATATTCGCGGGCCGCGCTCTGCCGTGTATGGCTCCGGGGCGATTGGCGGCGTGGTTAACGTCATTACCATGACCGGCAATGAGAAATCACAAATCAATGCCGGCGTAGGCTCGAAAGGCTATCAGACCTACGACGGTACGCTGCGCCAGCGCTTTGGCGACACCGTGGCGACGGCGGCGGGTTCTTATACCAGCACACGCGGTTTTAATGTGCAGCCCGGTTCAACCTGGGATCATGACAGTGATCGCGATGGTTATCGCAACAAAACGTTCTGGGGCAGCCTGCAGCACAAGTTCAACGATAACGTCGACGGTTTCTTTCGCGGCTACAACTTTAGCAATAACGTGGATTACGATCTTGGCAGCCCACCGTTCGCGCCAGACTATAGCGCCGATGAGCGTCAACTGTTTGTGCAGGGTTGGGATACCGGACTGAATTTCGCCGAGGGGATCTATTCGTCCCAGTTGCTGGCCAGCTACCAGAAAAGCAAAGACTACAACTACAGCAGCATTTATGGCCGTTATAACGACGGCACCACGCTGGATGATATGGAGCAGCGATACATTCAGTGGGGTAACAACGTTGATGTCGGCAAAGGTTCTGTTGGCGCGGGCGTAGACTGGAAACAAGAGCGGCTGGTTTCATCGAATAAAACGACGCGCGATGCTTATGAGCGTGAGAATACGGGCTTGTACCTGAACGGGATGCAGCAGTTCGGCGATGTCACGCTGGAAGCCTCGGGCCGTGAAGATAAAGATGACGAGTTCGGCTGGCATGGTACCTGGCAGACCGCTGCCGGCTGGGAGTTCGTTGAAAACTACCGTCTGACCGTCTCTTATGGCACTGGCTTCCTGGCGCCTTCTTTAGGCCAGCAGTTTGGTGCGAAGCGTTTTGGCATTGCTTCCAACCCGAACCTGAAACCGGAAGAGTCCAGACAGTGGGAAGCGGGTGTTGAAGGCTTAACCGGCCCGCTGGACTGGCGTTTGTCTGCCTATCGCTATGAGATTGAAAACCTGATCACCTATAGCAATACGGCTTACTACAACATCAACTCTGCCACTATTAAAGGCGTTGAGTGGACGGGCAGCGTAGATACCGGCATTTTCTCGCATCGCGTGACGCTGCAATACATTGATCCGCGTGATGATGAAACCAATGAAGTGCTGCCGCGTCGTGCGAAGCGTCAGGCGAAGTACCAGCTTGACTGGTCCGTATTGAATGTCGATATGGATCTGGCCTGGGAGTACTTCGGTAAGCGCTATGACAACCGCACGTCAACCTATAATCCTGAGCAACGTATTTTGCCAAGTTATAGTACGGTTGATTTTTCTGCCTCATATCCTGTGACCTCTCATTTAACAGTTCGTGGTAAAATCGCCAACCTGTTCGATAAAGAGTACGAGACAGCATATGGCTACCAAACTGCAGGACGGGAATACACCTTGTCTGGCAGCTACACCTTCTGACGCACGTCCCACCGTGCTGGTGTTTGACTCCGGCGTCGGTGGGTTATCCGTTTATGATGAGATCCGGCATCTCCTGCCGGATCTGCATTACATCTACGCGTTTGACAATGTCGCTTTCCCCTATGGTGAGAAAAGCGAAGCGTTTATTGTTGAGCGCGTTGTCGAAATCGTCGCCGCCGTTCAGGCCCAATACCCCCTCGCACTGGCCGTTATTGCCTGTAATACGGCGAGCACCGTATCTTTGCCCGCGCTGCGGGAGACGTTTTCCTTCCCTGTCGTCGGCGTAGTGCCTGCCATCAAACCCGCCGCGCGTCTAACGGCGAACGGCGTGGTAGGGCTGCTGGCCACGCGGGGTACGGTGAAGCGTCCTTATACACACGAACTGATTTCGCGTTTCGCGAATGAGTGTCGGATTGAGATGCTGGGTTCGGCGGAGCTGGTTGTATTGGCGGAAGCGAAACTGCATGGTGAAGCGGTCTCGCTGGATGAACTGCGCCATATCCTTCGCCCCTGGCTGCGTATGAAAGAGCCGCCGGATACGGTGGTGCTGGGATGTACGCACTTTCCTTTACTGCAAGACGAGTTGCTGCAAGTGCTGCCGGAAGGAACGCGTTTGATTGATTCAGGCGCGGCAATTGCGCGTCGTACTGCCTGGCTGCTTGAACACGAAGCGCCGGATGCGAAATCTTCCGATGAGAATATTGCCTATTGCATGGCATTAACGCCAGAGACTGCGCAATTATTGCCCGTTTTGCAGCGCTATGGGTTCAAAAAGCTCGAAAAACTGGCGCTTTAGCGCAGTTTTGCGCAAAAAAGAGACGGTTGAAAAGTTTTTTGAAATTAGGGGTTGTCAGCGGGAATTAACTCCCTATAATGCGCCTCCACTGACACGGCACAACGGCAAACACACCGGCCTGTCAGGTGAAGCAATCTGAAAATAAACAGTTGACTTCACAGCGGGAAAGCGTAGTATACGCAACCCGCGCCGCAGCAAAAAGCGAGGCGGCACTGCTCTTTAACAATTTATCAGACAATCTGTGTGGGCACTCAGGGTGACTGGATTCTTGACGTCGCAAGACGAAAAATGAATACCAAGTCTCAACGAGTGAACACGTAATTCATTACGAAGTTTAATTCATTGAGCATCAAACTTTTAAATTGAAGAGTTTGATCATGGCTCAGATTGAACGCTGGCGGCAGGCCTAACACATGCAAGTCGAACGGTAGCACAGAGAGCTTGCTCTCGGGTGACGAGTGGCGGACGGGTGAGTAATGTCTGGGAAACTGCCTGATGGAGGGGGATAACTACTGGAAACGGTAGCTAATACCGCATAACGTCGCAAGACCAAAGAGGGGGACCTTCGGGCCTCTTGCCATCAGATGTGCCCAGATGGGATTAGCTAGTAGGTGGGGTAACGGCTCACCTAGGCGACGATCCCTAGCTGGTCTGAGAGGATGACCAGCCACACTGGAACTGAGACACGGTCCAGACTCCTACGGGAGGCAGCAGTGGGGAATATTGCACAATGGGCGCAAGCCTGATGCAGCCATGCCGCGTGTATGAAGAAGGCCTTCGGGTTGTAAAGTACTTTCAGCGGGGAGGAAGGGAGTAAGGTTAATAACCTTGCTCATTGACGTTACCCGCAGAAGAAGCACCGGCTAACTCCGTGCCAGCAGCCGCGGTAATACGGAGGGTGCAAGCGTTAATCGGAATTACTGGGCGTAAAGCGCACGCAGGCGGTCTGTCAAGTCGGATGTGAAATCCCCGGGCTCAACCTGGGAACTGCATCCGAAACTGGCAGGCTTGAGTCTCGTAGAGGGAGGTAGAATTCCAGGTGTAGCGGTGAAATGCGTAGAGATCTGGAGGAATACCGGTGGCGAAGGCGGCCTCCTGGACGAAGACTGACGCTCAGGTGCGAAAGCGTGGGGAGCAAACAGGATTAGATACCCTGGTAGTCCACGCCGTAAACGATGTCTATTTGGAGGTTGTGCCCTTGAGGCGTGGCTTCCGGAGCTAACGCGTTAAATAGACCGCCTGGGGAGTACGGCCGCAAGGTTAAAACTCAAATGAATTGACGGGGGCCCGCACAAGCGGTGGAGCATGTGGTTTAATTCGATGCAACGCGAAGAACCTTACCTGGTCTTGACATCCACAGAACTTTCCAGAGATGGATTGGTGCCTTCGGGAACTGTGAGACAGGTGCTGCATGGCTGTCGTCAGCTCGTGTTGTGAAATGTTGGGTTAAGTCCCGCAACGAGCGCAACCCTTATCCTTTGTTGCCAGCGGTTAGGCCGGGAACTCAAAGGAGACTGCCAGTGATAAACTGGAGGAAGGTGGGGATGACGTCAAGTCATCATGGCCCTTACGACCAGGGCTACACACGTGCTACAATGGCGCATACAAAGAGAAGCGACCTCGCGAGAGCAAGCGGACCTCATAAAGTGCGTCGTAGTCCGGATTGGAGTCTGCAACTCGACTCCATGAAGTCGGAATCGCTAGTAATCGTGGATCAGAATGCCACGGTGAATACGTTCCCGGGCCTTGTACACACCGCCCGTCACACCATGGGAGTGGGTTGCAAAAGAAGTAGGTAGCTTAACCTTCGGGAGGGCGCTTACCACTTTGTGATTCATGACTGGGGTGAAGTCGTAACAAGGTAACCGTAGGGGAACCTGCGGTTGGATCACCTCCTTACCTTAAAGAACCTGCCTCTGCAGTGTCCACACAGATTGTCTGATGAAATACGAGCAGTAAAAATCTCTGCAGGCTTGTAGCTCAGGTGGTTAGAGCGCACCCCTGATAAGGGTGAGGTCGGTGGTTCAAGTCCACTCAGGCCTACCAAATTTTCCCTGAATACTGCGTTGTCAAATGACTCGCATACTGATTGTATGCTTCGCCATTTGACGCCTTGTCTCAGGAAAAATTACGGGTATACGGGATTTAACTACGATGGGGCTATAGCTCAGCTGGGAGAGCGCCTGCTTTGCACGCAGGAGGTCTGCGGTTCGATCCCGCATAGCTCCACCATCTTTACTGTTCGGCACAAGAAAACTTCAGAGTACACATTCTGTGTGTGCTGCGAAGTTTTGCTCTTTAAAAATCTGGATCAAGCTGAAAATTGAAACACTGAACAGTGCGAACTGTTCTGTGAGTCTCTCAAATTTTCGCGACACGCGGATGTTCACGAAACATCTTCGGGTTGTGAGGTTAAGCGACTAAGCGTACACGGTGGATGCCCTGGCAGTCAGAGGCGATGAAGGACGTGCTAATCTGCGAAAAGCGCCGGTAAGGTGATATGAACCGTTATAGCCGGCGATGTCCGAATGGGGAAACCCAGTGTGATTCGTCACACTATCATTAACTGAATCCATAGGTTAATGAGGCGAACCGGGGGAACTGAAACATCTAAGTACCCCGAGGAAAAGAAATCAACCGAGATTCCCCCAGTAGCGGCGAGCGAACGGGGAGCAGCCCAGAGCCTGAATCAGCTTGTGTGTTAGTGGAAGCGTCTGGAAAGTCGCGCGATACAGGGTGACAGCCCCGTACACAAAAGCACACAGGCTGTGAGCTCGATGAGTAGGGCGGGACACGTGGTATCCTGTCTGAATATGGGGGGACCATCCTCCAAGGCTAAATACTCCTGACTGACCGATAGTGAACCAGTACCGTGAGGGAAAGGCGAAAAGAACCCCGGCGAGGGGAGTGAAAAAGAACCTGAAACCGTGTACGTACAAGCAGTGGGAGCATCCTTCGGGGTGTGACTGCGTACCTTTTGTATAATGGGTCAGCGACTTATATTCTGTAGCAAGGTTAACCGAATAGGGGAGCCGAAGGGAAACCGAGTCTTAACTGGGCGTTAAGTTGCAGGGTATAGACCCGAAACCCGGTGATCTAGCCATGGGCAGGTTGAAGGTTGGGTAACACTAACTGGAGGACCGAACCGACTAATGTTGAAAAATTAGCGGATGACTTGTGGCTGGGGGTGAAAGGCCAATCAAACCGGGAGATAGCTGGTTCTCCCCGAAAGCTATTTAGGTAGCGCCTCGTGAATTCATCTCCGGGGGTAGAGCACTGTTTCGGCTAGGGGGCCATCCCGGCTTACCAACCCGATGCAAACTACGAATACCGGAGAATGTTATCACGGGAGACACACGGCGGGTGCTAACGTCCGTCGTGAAGAGGGAAACAACCCAGACCGCCAGCTAAGGTCCCAAAGTCATGGTTAAGTGGGAAACGATGTGGGAAGGCCCAGACAGCCAGGATGTTGGCTTAGAAGCAGCCATCATTTAAAGAAAGCGTAATAGCTCACTGGTCGAGTCGGCCTGCGCGGAAGATGTAACGGGGCTAAACCATGCACCGAAGCTGCGGCAGCGACACTATGTGTTGTTGGGTAGGGGAGCGTTCTGTAAGCCTGCGAAGGTGGCCTGTGAGGGTTGCTGGAGGTATCAGAAGTGCGAATGCTGACATAAGTAACGATAAAGCGGGTGAAAAGCCCGCTCGCCGGAAGACCAAGGGTTCCTGTCCAACGTTAATCGGGGCAGGGTGAGTCGACCCCTAAGGCGAGGCCGAAAGGCGTAGTCGATGGGAAACAGGTTAATATTCCTGTACTTGGTGTTACTGCGAAGGGGGGACGGAGAAGGCTATGTTAGCCGGGCGACGGTTGTCCCGGTTTAAGCGTGAAGGTGTGTGCTCCAGGCAAATCCGGAGCACTTTAACACTGAGGCGTGATGACGAGGTACTACGGTGCTGAAGTAACAAATGCCCTGCTTCCAGGAAAAGCCTCTAAGCTCCAGGTAACACGAAATCGTACCCCAAACCGACACAGGTGGTCAGGTAGAGAATACCAAGGCGCTTGAGAGAACTCGGGTGAAGGAACTAGGCAAAATGGTGCCGTAACTTCGGGAGAAGGCACGCTGATACGTAGGTGAAGTCCCTCGCGGATGGAGCTGAAATCAGTCGAAGATACCAGCTGGCTGCAACTGTTTATTAAAAACACAGCACTGTGCAAACACGAAAGTGGACGTATACGGTGTGACGCCTGCCCGGTGCCGGAAGGTTAATTGATGGGGTCATCCGTAAGGAGAAGCTCTTGATCGAAGCCCCGGTAAACGGCGGCCGTAACTATAACGGTCCTAAGGTAGCGAAATTCCTTGTCGGGTAAGTTCCGACCTGCACGAATGGCGTAATGATGGCCAGGCTGTCTCCACCCGAGACTCAGTGAAATTGAACTCGCTGTGAAGATGCAGTGTACCCGCGGCAAGACGGAAAGACCCCGTGAACCTTTACTATAGCTTGACACTGAACACTGGTCCTTGATGTGTAGGATAGGTGGGAGGCTTTGAAGCGTGGACGCCAGTCTGCGTGGAGCCGCCCTTGAAATACCACCCTTTAATGGCTGGTGTTCTAACGTGGACCCGTGATCCGGGTTGCGGACAGTGTCTGGTGGGTAGTTTGACTGGGGCGGTCTCCTCCTAAAGCGTAACGGAGGAGCACGAAGGTCAGCTAATCCTGGTCGGACATCAGGAGGTTAGTGCAATGGCATAAGCTGGCTTGACTGCGAGCGTGACGGCGCGAGCAGGTGCGAAAGCAGGTCATAGTGATCCGGTGGTTCTGAATGGAAGGGCCATCGCTCAACGGATAAAAGGTACTCCGGGGATAACAGGCTGATACCGCCCAAGAGTTCATATCGACGGCGGTGTTTGGCACCTCGATGTCGGCTCATCACATCCTGGGGCTGAAGTAGGTCCCAAGGGTATGGCTGTTCGCCATTTAAAGTGGTACGCGAGCTGGGTTTAGAACGTCGTGAGACAGTTCGGTCCCTATCTGCCGTGGGCGCTGGAGAATTGAGGGGGGCTGCTCCTAGTACGAGAGGACCGGAGTGGACGCATCACTGGTGTTCGGGTTGTCATGCCAATGGCACTGCCCGGTAGCTAAATGCGGAAGAGATAAGTGCTGAAAGCATCTAAGCACGAAACTTGCCCCGAGATGAGTTCTCCCTGAGACTTTAAGTCTCCTGAAGGAACGTTGAAGACGACGACGTTGATAGGCCGGGTGTGTAAGCGCAGCGATGCGTTGAGCTAACCGGTACTAATGAACCGTGAGGCTTAACCTTACAACGCCGAAGATGTTTTGGCGTGAGAGACATGAAATCAGCCTGATACAGATTAGGTCAGGGCGTGAGAACGGTCTGACAGACAGAATTTGCCTGGCGGCAGTAGCGCGGTGGTCCCACCTGACCCCATGCCGAACTCAGAAGTGAAACGCCGTAGCGCCGATGGTAGTGTGGGGTTTCCCCATGCGAGAGTAGGGAACTGCCAGGCATCAAATTAGCAGTGAAACCGGGGCAACAAACCGGTGGTTGTGAAGAAATTCGGTGGAGCGGTAGTTCAGTCGGTTAGAATACCTGCCTGTCACGCAGGGGGTCGCGGGTTCGAGTCCCGTCCGTTCCGCCACCCTAATTAGGGGCGTAGTTCAATTGGTAGAGCACCGGTCTCCAAAACCGGGTGTTGGGGGTTCGAGTCCCTCCGCCCCTGCCAGAAATAATCCTTAGCATCTGCTAAGGATTTTTTTTGCTTCTTTTTCAGCATCCACTCTACAGAAAATCTCTCGCAGGCATCCTTGCCACAAATATTCAATCAATCACTTTGATTTTCAAAAGATCGCGGATCTGATTTTGTTTATCGCTGTTTTGCAGCCAAATTGCATAAAGTGGACGAGAAAGCATCGTTGTATCAGTAACGGGATACAACTTATCTTTTTGTTCTGCCCATGACCGCCGGATACGGTGGTGCTGGGATGTACGCACTTTCCTTTACTGCAAGACGAGTTGCTGCAAGTGCTGCCGGAAGGAACGCGTTTGATTGATTCAGGCGCGGCAATTGCGCGTCGTACTGCCTGGCTGCTTGAACACGAAGCGCCGGATGCGAAATCTTCCGATGAGAATATTGCCTATTGCATGGCATTAACGCCAGAGACTGCGCAATTATTGCCCGTTTTGCAGCGCTATGGGTTCAAAAAGCTCGAAAAACTGGCGCTTTAGCGCAGTTTTGCGCAAAAAAGAGACGGTTGAAAAGTTTTTTGAAATTAGGGGTTGTCAGCGGGAATTAACTCCCTATAATGCGCCTCCACTGACACGGCACAACGGCAAACACACCGGCCTGTCAGGTGAAGCAATCTGAAAATAAACAGTTGACTTCACAGCGGGAAAGCGTAGTATACGCAACCCGCGCCGCAGCAAAAAGCGAGGCGGCACTGCTCTTTAACAATTTATCAGACAATCTGTGTGGGCACTCAGGGTGACTGGATTCTTGACGTCGCAAGACGAAAAATGAATACCAAGTCTCAACGAGTGAACACGTAATTCATTACGAAGTTTAATTCATTGAGCATCAAACTTTTAAATTGAAGAGTTTGATCATGGCTCAGATTGAACGCTGGCGGCAGGCCTAACACATGCAAGTCGAACGGTAGCACAGAGAGCTTGCTCTCGGGTGACGAGTGGCGGACGGGTGAGTAATGTCTGGGAAACTGCCTGATGGAGGGGGATAACTACTGGAAACGGTAGCTAATACCGCATAACGTCGCAAGACCAAAGAGGGGGACCTTCGGGCCTCTTGCCATCAGATGTGCCCAGATGGGATTAGCTAGTAGGTGGGGTAACGGCTCACCTAGGCGACGATCCCTAGCTGGTCTGAGAGGATGACCAGCCACACTGGAACTGAGACACGGTCCAGACTCCTACGGGAGGCAGCAGTGGGGAATATTGCACAATGGGCGCAAGCCTGATGCAGCCATGCCGCGTGTATGAAGAAGGCCTTCGGGTTGTAAAGTACTTTCAGCGGGGAGGAAGGGAGTAAGGTTAATAACCTTGCTCATTGACGTTACCCGCAGAAGAAGCACCGGCTAACTCCGTGCCAGCAGCCGCGGTAATACGGAGGGTGCAAGCGTTAATCGGAATTACTGGGCGTAAAGCGCACGCAGGCGGTCTGTCAAGTCGGATGTGAAATCCCCGGGCTCAACCTGGGAACTGCATCCGAAACTGGCAGGCTTGAGTCTCGTAGAGGGAGGTAGAATTCCAGGTGTAGCGGTGAAATGCGTAGAGATCTGGAGGAATACCGGTGGCGAAGGCGGCCTCCTGGACGAAGACTGACGCTCAGGTGCGAAAGCGTGGGGAGCAAACAGGATTAGATACCCTGGTAGTCCACGCCGTAAACGATGTCTATTTGGAGGTTGTGCCCTTGAGGCGTGGCTTCCGGAGCTAACGCGTTAAATAGACCGCCTGGGGAGTACGGCCGCAAGGTTAAAACTCAAATGAATTGACGGGGGCCCGCACAAGCGGTGGAGCATGTGGTTTAATTCGATGCAACGCGAAGAACCTTACCTGGTCTTGACATCCACAGAACTTTCCAGAGATGGATTGGTGCCTTCGGGAACTGTGAGACAGGTGCTGCATGGCTGTCGTCAGCTCGTGTTGTGAAATGTTGGGTTAAGTCCCGCAACGAGCGCAACCCTTATCCTTTGTTGCCAGCGGTTAGGCCGGGAACTCAAAGGAGACTGCCAGTGATAAACTGGAGGAAGGTGGGGATGACGTCAAGTCATCATGGCCCTTACGACCAGGGCTACACACGTGCTACAATGGCGCATACAAAGAGAAGCGACCTCGCGAGAGCAAGCGGACCTCATAAAGTGCGTCGTAGTCCGGATTGGAGTCTGCAACTCGACTCCATGAAGTCGGAATCGCTAGTAATCGTGGATCAGAATGCCACGGTGAATACGTTCCCGGGCCTTGTACACACCGCCCGTCACACCATGGGAGTGGGTTGCAAAAGAAGTAGGTAGCTTAACCTTCGGGAGGGCGCTTACCACTTTGTGATTCATGACTGGGGTGAAGTCGTAACAAGGTAACCGTAGGGGAACCTGCGGTTGGATCACCTCCTTACCTTAAAGAACCTGCCTCTGCAGTGTCCACACAGATTGTCTGATGAAATACGAGCAGTAAAAATCTCTGCAGGCTTGTAGCTCAGGTGGTTAGAGCGCACCCCTGATAAGGGTGAGGTCGGTGGTTCAAGTCCACTCAGGCCTACCAAATTTTCCCTGAATACTGCGTTGTCAAATGACTCGCATACTGATTGTATGCTTCGCCATTTGACGCCTTGTCTCAGGAAAAATTACGGGTATACGGGATTTAACTACGATGGGGCTATAGCTCAGCTGGGAGAGCGCCTGCTTTGCACGCAGGAGGTCTGCGGTTCGATCCCGCATAGCTCCACCATCTTTACTGTTCGGCACAAGAAAACTTCAGAGTACACATTCTGTGTGTGCTGCGAAGTTTTGCTCTTTAAAAATCTGGATCAAGCTGAAAATTGAAACACTGAACAGTGCGAACTGTTCTGTGAGTCTCTCAAATTTTCGCGACACGCGGATAATTAGGGGCGTAGTTCAATTGGTAGAGCACCGGTCTCCAAAACCGGGTGTTGGGGGTTCGAGTCCCTCCGCCCCTGCCAGAAATAATCCTTAGCATCTGCTAAGGATTTTTTTTGCTTCTTTTTCAGCATCCACTCTACAGAAAATCTCTCGCAGGCATCCTTGCCACAAATATTCAATCAATCACTTTGATTTTCAAAAGATCGCGGATCTGATTTTGTTTATCGCTGTTTTGCAGCCAAATTGCATAAAGTGGACGAGAAAGCATCGTTGTATCAGTAACGGGATACAACTTATCTTTTTGTTCTGCCCATGAAACAGGTAGCCAGGTGCAGCCATTAAGCTGCGGTAATTGCTGATGGGCCACTTCTGCTGAACTGGTCGTCAATGTTGGCACGTCATCACTGGCGATTAACTCTGACTCATGCTGTTGAAAATCCGGTCCCCATTCGAGGCGCAGGTAGTTCAATTCTGACTTGCTCTTTTCCGGGGCTGCGCAATAAAGCGCAAGTGTGAAATGGCCGAGCAACTGGCTGCTAAACTCATCCATCTTTGGCGTTTCAGTCGTGATCAACAGATCCAGTTGCCGCTCGTGTAACTGTTTAACCAATGATTGCCGTTGTGCAATTCGTGCTTCGAACTGAAGGTTTCCTTGCAGGTTATACAGCCTGGTTAACCAATCGCTAAGCATGCATTCCCATAGGGATGCGCTGGCCCCAATAGAAAATTGGTGGTGCCGCGATGTGTGCGCCACTTCCTTTCTTGCTGCTTGCCAGGTACTCATCAATGTTTCCGCATACGGCAGCAGCTTCTCGCCAGCTGCCGTCAGGCGGATATTGTTGCGATGGCGTGTAAAGAGATTAACCCCAAGCTGGTTCTCTAACTGGCGAATACGAAAACTCACTGCGGACTGGGTCAGATAGAGTGCTTCGGCTGCACGGCCGAAGTGACGAGTCCTGCTAACTTCGAGAAAAGTTTTTAGTAATTCCGTATCCACAGTTTTCTCCACAAAAATATTTGTCGTAATGATTTAAATGTTTTGTTTTACACTCTGTCAAGCGTAACTAATACTCCGCGCCATAAATAGCTCGGCCAAAGAATTAGGAGCGTGCAGGATGGCGGAAAGCTTTACGACGACAAATCGTTTTTTCGACAATAAGAATTATCCGCGCGGGTTCTCTCGCCACGGTGACTTCACCATCAAAGAGGCGCAACTGCTTGAGCGCCATGGTTATGCTTTTAACGAACTGGAACTCGGTAAGCGTGAACCAGTGACTGCAGAAGAAACGCAATTTGTTGCAGTGTGCCGTGGAGAGCGTGAGCCAGACACCGAAGCAGAACGCGTCTGGATCAAGTATATGGCGCGCATTAAGCGTCCGAAGCGCTTTCACACTCTTTCTGGTGGGAAACCACAGATGGAAGGTGCGGAAGACTATACGGATTCCGAAGATTAAGAGAAAAGGGGCTACGGCCCCTTTTTTACATCAGCATCTTTTGCAAATGAATCAGTAGTCTGTCGATTGCGCGATAACTTAACGCTTCCTGCAGATGCGCGCGCTGGATCGCTGGCTCTTCTTCAAGATCTGCTATCGTTCGTGCAACTCTCAGCAGGCGTTGCCAGGCGCGTACAGACAATCCCAGACGTGTTAACGTCTCTTCCAGCCAATTCCCGTCTTCTCTGTTAAGTTTACAAAGCTGTTTTGTTTCGCTGCTATCCAGATGCGCGTTGAGTTTATTCTGCCGCTGATATTGCCGTGCCCGGGCCTGAATAACCCGTAAGCGTACCGTTTCACTGCTTTCGCCTTTTTGCTGTGGCTGGCTCATTGACCCCGGAGCAAGCAAGGGGACCTCAAGCGAGAGATCGAAGCGATCGAGAAAAGGGCCTGATAGCTTTCCCAAATAGCGCAGCGTTTGCTCCGGTGTCGAGCGGTTATGGTTTCCCCGGTAATGACCGGTCGGGCTCGGGTTCATGGCGGCGATTAACTGGAAACGAGCGGGATAGGTAACTTTCGCCCTTGCCCTCGAAAGATGGATTTGTCCGGATTCAATAGGTTCGCGGAGTGCATCCAGCACGCGGCGTTCAAATTCCGGTAATTCATCCAGAAACAAAACGCCATTATGCGCCAGCGAAATCTCGCCCGGGCCTGGTATGGATCCACCGCCGACAAGCGCTACCAGTGAAGCGCTGTGATGTGGCGCTCTGAATGGGCGTCTTCGCCAGTGGCGAGAGAGTGCCGCTGAATTTACCACGCTCATAATGGCCGCGCTTTCCAGCGCTTCCTGGTTGCTCAATGGCGGCAACAATCCCGCCAACCGACTGGCCAACATAGTCTTGCCCGTGCCCGGAGGTCCGATTAGCAACAGGTTGTGTCCACCTGCCGCAGTGATTTCCAGTGCGCGCTTCCCTTGTTCTTGTCCAATAACATCGCTTAAATCCTCACTGGCGGCCTCCTGGCTGCTATAAAAGGGGGCAGGTGAAGGTAATGCCTGTTTTCCTTCCAGAAACGCACACACTTCCTGTAAATGGTCGGCGACCAGACACTCCTGTGTTTCTGTGAGGCTGGCTTCAGCTTCGTTTTCTCTGGCAATAACGATGCGTCTGTTGGCTTTTACCGCTTCAATGACAGAAGAGATGGCGCCAGGAACCCCACGTAATGCGCCTGTAAGGGCAAGTTCGCCAACAAATTCATAACGACTCAGCTCTGATGCCGTTAGCTGCTCAGAAGCGGACAGAAGCGCGATAGCGATGGGTAAATCGTATCGTCCACCTTCTTTGGGCAGGTCCGCGGGTGCCAGGTTGATGGTGATTCGTTTCGCCGGAAATTCATATCCGCTGTTGATAATGGCGCTACGAACACGATCGCGTGCTTCCTTAACCGTGGTTTCCGGAAGCCCAACAATAGTCAGCCCCGGCAGCCCGTTACTGATATGCACTTCAACGGTGACCAGGGGGGCCGTCACACCTAACGCCGCTCGCGTATAAATTACAGACAATGCCATAGGCTCTCCTTTTCACAGACATTATCTGTTTTGATTATCGCTTTTCATTATCGAAACGCTGCTTTTGCGTGCGCGTTTCCTGCATTTCACTGCAATTAGCCCCTTTTTTCATCGTATTGGAATGTTGATCGCAGCGTTGTATTGCTACTGCAAGAGGTGAGAAATTTTCACCAAGACTTTTCTCTATATAAAACAACCATTTTTCGTCAATTTGTCGGTGCGGTCGCAAACTGCGTCATAAATTTTTCTTGTTTCTTGTCTTAAATCTGTGTTACCTCTTTAGGCATTCCTTCGAACATGAAGCAAGAACGAACACAAATGAAAGCCCTTCTACGAGTGATTAGCCTGGTCGTGATTAGCGTGGTGGTGATTATTATCCCACCGTGCGGGGCTGCACTTGGACGAGGAAAGGCTTAAAAAACAAGCCTTAACGAACTAAGACCCCCGCACCGAAAGGTCCGGGGGTTTTTTTATGATCTAAAAACATAAACGAGGAGCAGAGGATGAGTAGCAGCACAAAATTCTGTTTCTCCCGATATCCGGCGGGGAACTGACTATGAATGGAGCACAGTGGGTGGTACATGCGTTGCGAGCGCAGAAAGTCGATATCGTCTTCGGCTATCCGGGCGGCGCAATTATGCCGGTTTACGATGCATTGTATGACGGCGGCGTGGAACACCTACTTTGCCGGCACGAGCAGGGCGCGGCGATGGCCGCTATCGGTTATGCTCGCGCCACCGGTAAAACTGGCGTTTGCATCGCCACTTCCGGCCCAGGTGCGACGAACCTGATCACTGGTCTTGCTGATGCGTTATTAGATTCCGTTCCGGTTGTTGCCATCACCGGCCAGGTTGCTGCTCCGCTTATCGGTACCGACGCGTTTCAGGAAGTGGACGTACTGGGTTTATCCCTCGCCTGCACGAAGCACAGCTTTCTGGTTGAATCTCTGGAAGAGTTACCGCGTGTCATGGCTGAGGCTTTCTACGTGGCCAATTCCGGCCGCCCGGGCCCGGTTCTGGTGGATATTCCAAAAGACATCCAGTTGGCTGTAGGTGATCTGGATCCCTGGTTCGCGACCGTCGACGATGAACATTATTTCCCGCAGGCGGAAGTGGAGCAGGCCGTGCAGATGCTCTCGCAGGCAACAAAACCGATGCTGTATGTTGGCGGCGGTGTGGGCATGGCGCAGGCGGTTCCGGCGCTGCGTGAGTTTCTGAGCGTGACGCAAATGCCGGTCACTTGCACGCTGAAAGGGCTGGGTGCAGTGGAAACTGATTATGCTTACTATCTCGGCATGCTGGGGATGCACGGTACGAAAGCCGCGAATTTTGCCGTGCAGGAGTGTGACTTGCTGATTGCCGTTGGCGCCCGTTTTGACGATCGCGTGACCGGCAAGTTGAATACCTTCGCGCCGAACGCCAAAGTGATCCATATGGATATCGACCCGGCGGAAATGAGCAAACTGCGCCAGGCGCACGTTGCGTTGCAGGGCGATTTAAACGCGTTGCTGCCTGCGCTGCAACAGCCGCTGGCAATTGATGCGTGGCGTCAATACAGCGCGGATCTGCGTCGCGAACATGCCTGGCGTTACGATCATCCAGGCGACGCTATTTACGCGCCGCTGTTGTTAAAACAGCTCTCCGATCGCAAACCGGAAAACAGCGTGGTCACTACCGACGTTGGCCAGCATCAGATGTGGGCGGCGCAACATTTGTGTTTCAGCCGCCCGGAAGATTTCATCACGTCCAGTGGATTAGGTACGATGGGCTTCGGTTTGCCGGCCGCTGTTGGCGCGCAGGTTGCCCGCCCGGACGATACGGTAATCTGTATCTCCGGTGACGGCTCCTTCATGATGAATGTTCAGGAGCTCGGCACCGTTAAACGTAAGCAATTACCGCTGAAGATTGTCTTACTGGACAACCAGCGTTTAGGGATGGTTCGTCAGTGGCAGCAGTTATTCTTCAACGAGCGTTATAGTGAAACCACCCTGACTGATAACCCCGATTTCCTCACGCTGGCCAGCGCTTTCGGCATTCCCGGCCAGCACATCACCCGAAAAGACCAGGTTGAAGCGGCACTCGACACGATGCTCACGAGCCCAGGGCCATACCTGCTTCATGTCTCAATCGATGAACTTGAGAATGTCTGGCCGTTGGTGCCGCCCGGCGCCAGTAACTCACAAATGCTGGAGAAATTATCATGATGCAACATCAGGTCGCCGTTGAGGCCCGCTTCAATCCTGAAACGTTAGAACGCGTGCTGCGCGTGGTGCGTCACCGTGGCTTTCAGGTGTGTGCCATGAATATGGAAACCGCCAGTGATGCGCGGAACATAAATATCGAATTGACCGTTGCCAGCCCGCGGCCTGTCGAATTACTGTTTAGCCAGTTAAGCAAACTTGTTGACGTTGCCCGGGTTGATATCCGCCAGCGTGCCACATCATCACAATCACAACAAATCCGCGCGTAAGCGCAAAAGGAAGAATAATGACGACGAAAAAAGCAGACTACATTTGGTCTAATGGCGAGATGGTTCGTTGGGAAGATGCGAAAGTCCACGTGATGTCCCACGCGCTGCATTACGGTACTTCCGTATTTGAAGGCATCCGTTGCTATGACTCGCACAAAGGTCCGGTAGTGTTCCGCCATCGTGAACATATGCAGCGTCTGCGCGATTCCGCCAAAATCTATCGTTTCCCGGTATCTCAGAGCGTCGACGAGCTGATGGAAGCCTGCCGCGCAGTGATCCGCAAAAACAATCTGACCAGCGCCTATATTCGTCCGCTGGTATTTGTGGGCGATGTTGGCATGGGCGTTAACCCGCCGGCGGGCTACACCACTGATGTGATTATCGCTGCGTTCCCGTGGGGCGCTTACCTCGGTGCGGAAGCACTGGATCAGGGGATCGACGCGATGGTGTCTTCCTGGAACCGTGTTGCGCCGAACACCATCCCGACAGCCGCGAAAGCGGGCGGAAATTACCTCTCTTCCCTGCTGGTTGGCAGCGAAGCGCGCCGCCACGGTTACCAGGAAGGCATTGCGCTGGACGTTAACGGCTACATCTCTGAAGGTGCGGGCGAAAACCTGTTTGAAGTAAAAGACGGCATCCTGTTCACGCCGCCGTTTACCTCTTCCGCCCTGCCGGGTATCACTCGCGATGCGATCATCAAGCTGGCGAAAGAGCTGAACATCGAAGTTCGTGAGCAGGTGCTGTCCCGCGAATCGCTGTATCTGGCGGATGAAGTGTTTATGTCCGGTACGGCAGCGGAAATCACGCCGGTGCGCAGCGTTGATGGTATTCAGGTTGGTGAAGGTCGTTGTGGCCCGGTCACCAAACGTATTCAGCAAGCATTCTTTGGCCTCTTCACCGGTGAAACGGAAGATAAGTGGGGCTGGTTGGATCAAGTTAATCCATAAATACCCGTCATACTTCAGGTTGTAGGTGTGTTGGCCGCACTCGTTCACCCCAGTCACTTACTTATGTAAGCTCCCGGGGATTCGCTCGCTTGCCGCCTTCCTACAACCCGAATCATTCAGGGTATAGCAAATAAATATGGGATGGCACGCACCACCCCATCGACAAGATAGACGGGAGTAAAAGAGCATGCCTAAGTACCGTTCCGCCACCACCACCCACGGGCGCAATATGGCGGGTGCCCGCGCGCTGTGGCGCGCAACCGGGATGACCGACGCCGATTTTGGCAAGCCGATTATCGCCGTCGTGAACTCGTTTACCCAGTTCGTGCCGGGCCACGTTCACCTGCGCGATCTCGGTAAGCTGGTTGCGGAGCAAATCGAAGCCGCAGGCGGCGTGGCGAAAGAGTTCAACACGATTGCCGTTGATGACGGTATCGCCATGGGCCACGGCGGCATGCTTTATTCACTGCCTTCCCGCGAGCTGATTGCCGATTCCGTTGAATATATGGTCAATGCCCACTGCGCTGACGCAATGGTGTGTATTTCCAACTGCGACAAAATCACCCCCGGGATGCTGATGGCTTCTCTGCGGTTGAATATTCCGGTGATTTTCGTCTCCGGCGGCCCGATGGAAGCCGGGAAAACAAAACTCTCCAACCAGATAATTAAACTCGATCTGGTGGATGCCATGATTCAGGGCGCGGATCCGAAAGTTTCTGACGATCAGAGCGAGCAGGTAGAACGTTCCGCCTGCCCCACTTGCGGATCCTGCTCCGGCATGTTTACCGCCAACTCAATGAACTGTCTGACCGAAGCGCTGGGGCTGTCACAGCCGGGTAACGGCTCGCTGCTGGCGACCCACGCTGACCGCAAAGAACTGTTCATCAACGCGGGCAAACGCATTGTTGAGCTGACCAAACGCTATTACGAGCAGGATGACACCAGCGCACTGCCGCGTTCCATCGCCAGTAAAGCGGCGTTTGAAAACGCCATGACGCTGGATATCGCCATGGGCGGCTCTACTAATACTGTTCTGCATCTGCTGGCCGCCGCGCAGGAAGCAGAAATTGATTTCACCATGAGTGATATCGATAAGCTGTCCCGCAAAGTTCCGCAGCTATGTAAAGTCGCGCCGAGTACGCAGAAATACCATATGGAGGATGTGCACCGCGCCGGTGGCGTGCTGGGCATCCTGGGTGAGCTGGATCGCGCTAACTTGTTAAACCGTGACGTGAAAAACGTGCTCGGTCTGACGCTGCCGCAAACCCTTGAGCAGTACGACGTGATGCTGACCAAAGACGACGCGGTGAAAACCATGTTCCGCGCGGGGCCAGCCGGTATCCGCACCACGCAGGCGTTTTCCCAGAATTGCCGCTGGGACACGCTGGACGATGATCGCGCTGAAGGCTGTATCCGTTCGCTGGAGCATGCTTACAGCAAAGATGGTGGCCTGGCCGTGCTGTACGGCAATTTTGCGGAAAACGGCTGTATCGTTAAAACCGCAGGCGTTGATGACAGCAACCTGACCTTTACCGGTCCGGCAAAAGTGTATGAAAGCCAGGACGCGGCGGTGGAAGCCATTCTCGGCGGTAAAGTTGTCGCCGGTGATGTGGTGGTGATTCGCTACGAAGGGCCGAAAGGCGGGCCGGGGATGCAGGAAATGCTCTACCCAACCAGCTTCCTGAAATCGATGGGCCTCGGCAAAGCGTGTGCGCTGATCACCGATGGGCGTTTCTCCGGCGGGACTTCCGGCCTTTCCATTGGTCACGTTTCTCCGGAGGCGGCAAGCGGCGGCAATATCGGCCTGATTGAAGATGGCGACATTATCGCTATCGATATTCCGAGCCGCAGCATTCAACTGCAACTGAGCGATCGTGAACTGGCAGCGCGCCGTGAAGCGCAGGAAGCCCGAGGCGATAAGGCCTGGACGCCGGTTGACCGTGAGCGTCAGGTCTCCTTCGCGCTGCGCGCTTATGCCAGTCTCGCGACCAGTGCGGATAAAGGCGCGGTACGTGATAAATCCAAACTTGGGGGTTAATGATGGCCGAATCCCAACCCCTCTCAGCCGCTCCCGAAGGGGCGGAATATCTGAGAGCGGTGCTGCGTGCGCCGGTTTACGAAGCGGCGCAGGTAACGCCGCTGCAAAAAATGGAGAAACTCTCTTCGCGTCTCGACAACGTAATTCTGGTCAAACGCGAAGACCGCCAGCCGGTGCACAGCTTTAAGCTGCGTGGCGCGTACGCAATGATTGCCGGGCTTACGCCTGAGCAAAAAGCGCACGGCGTGATTACTGCTTCTGCGGGCAACCACGCGCAGGGCGTGGCAATGTCATCGACGCGTCTGGGGATCAAATCGCTGATTGTGATGCCAGTGGCGACGGCGGATATCAAAGTGGATGCGGTGCGCGGCTTTGGTGGTGAAGTGCTGTTGCACGGTGCCAATTTCGACGAAGCGAAAGCGAAAGCCATTGAGCTGGCTGAGCAACAAGGTTTCACCTTTGTACCGCCGTTTGATCACCCGATGGTGATTGCCGGACAGGGCACGCTGGCGCTGGAGTTGCTGCAACAGGACGCGCATATCGATCGGGTTTTTGTGCCGGTCGGCGGCGGCGGTTTAGCGGCGGGCGTGGCGGTGTTGATTAAACAGTTGATGCCGCAAATCAAAGTGATCGCCGTTGAAGCGGAAGACTCCGCCTGCCTGAAAGCGGCGCTGGATGCGGGTCATCCGGTCGAGTTACCGCGCGTGGGCTTGTTTGCCGAAGGCGTGGCGGTAAAACGCATTGGTAACGAAACTTTCCGTCTGTGCCAGGCGTATCTCGATGACATCATCACTGTCGATAGCGATGCGATTTGTGCGGCGATGAAAGATCTGTTCGAAGATGTCCGTGCGGTGGCGGAACCGTCCGGTGCGCTGGCGCTGGCGGGGATGAAAAAGTACATCGCGAAACACAATATTCGCGGCGAACGGCTGGCGCATGTGCTTTCCGGCGCGAATGTGAATTTCCACGGTTTACGTTATGTTTCTGAGCGTTGCGAGCTGGGCGAGCAGCGGGAAGCGCTGCTGGCGGTGACCATTCCGGAAGAGAAAGGTAGCTTCCTGAAGTTCTGCCAGTTGTTGGGTGGGCGCTCCGTGACCGAATTTAACTATCGCTTTGCCGATGCGAAAGACGCCTGCATTTTTGTCGGCGTGCGTTTAAGTCGGGGGCTGGAGGAGCGCAAAGAGATCCTCGATCTGCTGCATCAAGGCGGTTATAGCGTCGTGGATCTTTCCGACGATGAGATGGCGAAACTGCACGTACGTTACATGGTCGGCGGGCGACCGTCGAAACCGCTGCGCGAACGCCTGTACAGTTTTGAGTTCCCGGAATCGCCCGGCGCGCTGCTGAAGTTCCTGCATACGCTTGGTACGCACTGGAATATTTCATTGTTCCATTACCGCAGCCACGGCACCGATTATGGGCGCGTTCTGGCAGCATTCGAATTAGGCGAGCATGAGCCAGATTTCGAAACCCGGCTCAACGAGCTGGGCTACGAATGCCACGATGAAACGCATAACCCGGCGTTCCGTTTTTTCCTTGCCGGTTAGTTGTTTGGCAGGATTTTCCAGAACGCATCAATAAGCGGCTCATAGAGCCGCTTTTTTTGTACACACACGCCAAGCTCAAACGGCGTTTTCTCATCGCTGCGCTCAAGGATCATCACGCGGTTGCGTACCGGCTCCGGGCTGTTTTCCAGCACCACTTCCGGGATTAGCGCCACGCCGCAACCGAGCGCGACCATCGACACCATTGCTTCGTGACCGCCGACGGTAGCGTAAATCGACGGGTTGCTGATTTTGTGGCGGCGGAACCATAGTTCGATACGGCGGCGCACCGGGCCCTGATCGGCCATGATAAACGGCACGGTGGACCAGTCTGGTTCGGGCTGCGAAACTTGGTTCCGCACCGGGCAGGGGAGCGCAGGTGCTATCAGCACCACGGCCAGGTTTTCCAGCATCGAAAAGGCGACCGCGCCGGGCAGCGTTTCCGGTTTCCCGGCAATGGCCAGATCCGCTTCGCCAGTGACCACTTTTTCCATCGCATCAGCGGCATCGCCGGTGGTGAGCTTGATTTCTACCGACGGGTGTTCCGCGCGAAAGCGATCAAGAATCGGCGGCAAATGGCTGTAAGCCGCGGTGACGGAACAGAAAAGATGCAGCTCGCCGGAGAGCGACGGGCCTTGCTGGTCGATGGTGTGGCGCAATTGCTGATATTGCAATAACGTTTGCTGCGCGAAAACGCGCAACTCTTCACCCGCTTCAGTCAGCGTGACGGTACGGTTATCGCGCACAAACAGCGGCTGCCCGAGATCTTCTTCCAGCCGCTGGATTTGTCGCGAAAGCGTGGAAGGGCTGACATGCATGGCGCGCGCGCTGCGGCCAAAATGGCGGCTTTCGGCCAGATGCAGGAACGTTTTCAGATCGCGTAAATCCATGAGACAGACTCCACAAATTTACATTGCAAAAATTGCAATGTGACATTGTTAATATATCAATTTAAGCAACGCATTTCCTGTCATATAGTGGGTTCAATCTCGCTTATCAGCGAACTGAACAATAAATATTGCCCTGAATAATTTGCGCAACAGAAAATCTACAGCGTTAGCGCAAAAGAAGAACGGCACAACACAACATCACACGACGAGGTCTCAAATGGCTAACTACTTTAATACACTGAACCTGCGCCAGCAGCTGGCGCAGCTGGGCAAATGCCGCTTTATGGCGCGTGACGAATTTGCCGATGGCGCAAGCTACCTTCAGGGTAAAAAAGTGGTCATCGTCGGCTGCGGTGCCCAGGGCCTGAACCAGGGCCTGAACATGCGCGACTCCGGCCTGGATATCTCTTACGCGCTGCGTAAAGAAGCCATTGCGGAAAAACGCGCGTCCTGGCGCAAAGCGACCGAAAACGGTTTCAAAGTCGGCACGTATGAAGAGCTGATCCCGCAGGCGGATCTGGTCGTGAACCTGACGCCGGACAAACAGCACTCTGACGTCGTGCGTTCCGTGCAGCCGCTGATGAAAGACGGCGCGGCGCTGGGCTACTCTCACGGTTTCAATATCGTGGAAGTGGGTGAGCAGATCCGTAAAGACATCACCGTCGTGATGGTGGCGCCGAAGTGCCCTGGCACTGAAGTGCGTGAAGAGTACAAACGCGGTTTCGGCGTTCCGACGCTGATTGCCGTCCACCCGGAAAACGACCCGAAAGGCGAAGGAATGGCGATTGCTAAAGCCTGGGCAGCGGCAACCGGTGGTCACCGTGCGGGTGTTCTGGAGTCCTCTTTTGTTGCGGAAGTGAAATCCGACCTGATGGGCGAGCAGACTATCCTCTGCGGCATGCTGCAGGCGGGTTCTCTGCTGTGCTTTGACAAGCTGGTGGCTGACGGTACCGACCCTGCTTACGCAGAAAAACTGATTCAGTTCGGCTGGGAAACCATCACCGAAGCGCTGAAACAGGGCGGTATTACGCTGATGATGGATCGCTTGTCCAATCCGGCGAAACTGCGTGCTTACGCGCTGTCTGAACAGCTGAAAGGCATCATGGCGCCACTGTTCCAGAAACATATGGATGACATCATTTCCGGCGAGTTCTCTTCCGGCATGATGGCTGACTGGGCCAACGACGATAAGAAACTGCTGACCTGGCGTGAAGAAACCGGTAAAACCGCGTTCGAAACCGCACCGCAGTTTGAAGGCAAAATCAGCGAGCAGGAGTATTTTGATAAAGGCGTGCTGATGATTGCGATGGTGAAAGCGGGCGTTGAACTGGCGTTCGAAACCATGGTGGCGTCCGGCATTATCGAAGAGTCTGCTTACTATGAATCGCTGCACGAACTGCCGCTGATTGCCAAC
Organism: Enterobacter sp. R4-368; assembly: GCF_000410515.1. NCBI lineage: Bacteria > Pseudomonadati > Pseudomonadota > Gammaproteobacteria > Enterobacterales > Enterobacteriaceae > Enterobacter > Enterobacter sp. R4-368. The sequence goes on from NC_021500.1 coordinate 3,175,942, forward strand.
ACCATCGCGCGTAAACGTCTGTATGAGATGAACGTGGTTATTTCCGATACCGCAGAGTACGGCAACTACCTGTTCTCTTATGCTTGCGTACCGCTGCTGAAAGAGTTTATGACCACGCTGCAAACGGGCGATTTGGGTAAAGCGATTGCCGAAGGCGCGGTAGATAACGCGCAGCTTCGCGATGTGAATGATGCGATTCGCAGCCATGCCATTGAGAAAGTGGGTCAGAAACTGCGCGGTTATATGACGGACATGAAACGTATCGCCGTCGCGAGCTAAATCCGGTCGTCTTTCGGCAACGATAAGCCGACATTCATCGAAAAATTCAAGCCCGGAGGCGTTAGCGCTTCCGGGCTTTTTTATGTGCTGCACTGGACGCGATCTTTTTTGCCCATTCGTCTTGTTGAATTTGTCTTTATGTAATATCGTAAGTTACATGAAAATAAATAACTCATTCTCCGCGACGCTGCACATCCTGCTCCACATGGAACAGGCTGATAAACCGATGACATCGGAACAGATGGCTGAATACATCGACGGTAACCCGGCGTTTATTCGCAAACTGCTCGCCGGGTTACGGGAAAAACAGATTGTCTGCGCGACCAAAGGGCACCACGGCGGCTGGCGGCTTTGTCGTCCCGCCAGCCATGTCACTCTCTACGACATCTATATTGCACTGGGATCGCCTGCGTTGTTCGCATTGGGTAATCGTAATGAGAACCCTGAGTGCCTGGTTGAGCAAGGGGTGAACCGGGTGATGTCGTCGACGCTTGCCGACGCACAATCGCTGATCCTTGAACGTTTTAAAAACCTGACGCTACAGGATGTCGGTGCGGAATTTATCAGTTACTTCAACGAAAAGGGGCACCACTGATGATTGCAGATTTAACCACCTGTCTGATGATTGCGCTGGCTGCCAGCAGCATTTCAATAACGGTGACGCAAACGGAGTTATTTGCGGCTTTTCGTGAATGGACGGTGAAAAAGAACGCGATGATAGGGCACTTGTTTCAGTGTTTTTATTGTCTGAGTCACTGGGCGGTGTTTGGCGGTATGCTGGTGTACCGGCCTGCGTTGCTGCACAGCGGCTTTGCATTGATTGACTGGATGATGACGGCGTTTATTACCATTACGCTGGCGACCCTGATTAATGGCCTGATGTTTAAAGTGTTCCAGGCGGCAATCAGCATGCATGTGATGAAGCATGACGCGCAGCAGAAGCTGCAATCGCACAAATAAAAAAACAGCCTCTCTGTGATGAGAGGCTCAATCATTAGTTGCGGTACAGCACTTTGATGATGTGGTAACCGAACTGGGTGTGCAGCGGGCCGGTTGGCTCCAGCACCGGGCAGGAGAACACCACTTTATCGAACGCGGGAACCATCTGGCCCTGACGGAATTCGCCCAAATGTCCGCCTTTTTTACCTGACGGGCAGATAGAGTGTTTCTTCGCCAGCTTTTCGAAATCGCCGCCGTTTTTGATCTGTTCCAGAAGATCCAGTGCCAGTTTCTCTTCTTTAACAAGGATATGCAGTGCTGCTGCGGTTTTTGCCATGATCGTGCCTTGAGTGAGGTTGTTGAGGCTGGCTATACTACCACGCGTTTATACACTTCGGTCTTCATTCTGCCTCGGCTTCAAGTTGCGCCTGCGGCTCAACTTAAGCGAGGGTCTCGCACCGTGGGTGCCGTAGTAAGCTGCGTTAAATCTGTTCCCGGCAGATTCGTTATCCCGCCACTTACGTGTGTTAGCGGCTGAAGGTTCACGGCCTGAATGATTTTGTGTATATATTTCCCCTCCAGACTTTTCATTGAGTGATTTTTTATGCGTTTAAACCCCGGACAACAACAAGCCGTCGAATTCGTCACCGGACCATGCCTGGTGCTGGCGGGAGCGGGGTCCGGTAAAACACGCGTGATCACCAATAAAATCGCCCATTTGATCCGTGGCTGTGGCTATCAGGCGAAACATATCGCGGCGGTAACCTTTACCAACAAAGCGGCGCGCGAGATGAAAGAACGTGTTGCGCAGACGCTGGGGCGTAAGGAGGCGCGCGGGTTGATGATCTCTACGTTCCACACGCTGGGGCTGAATATCATCAAACGTGAGTTCGCCGCGTTGGGGATGAAATCTAACTTTTCCCTGTTTGACGACACCGATCAGGTCGCGTTGCTGAAAGATCTGACCGAAGGGCTGATCGACGATGACAAAGTGGTGTTGCAACAACTGATCTCCACGATCTCAAACTGGAAAAACGATCTGCTGACGCCGCCGCAGGCCGCTGCGCGCGCAAACGGCGAGCGCGACCGTATTTTTGCTCATTGCTACGGTCTGTACGACGCCCATATGAAGGCGTGTAACGTACTCGATTTTGACGACCTGATCCTGCTGCCGACGCTGCTATTGCAGCGCAACGAAGAGGTGCGCGAACGCTGGCAGAACAAGATCCGTTATCTGCTGGTGGATGAATATCAGGACACCAACACCAGTCAGTATGAGCTGGTAAAGCTGTTAGTGGGCCAGCGCGCGCGCTTCACCGTCGTGGGTGACGATGACCAGTCGATTTATTCGTGGCGCGGTGCGCGGCCGCAAAACCTGGTGCTGCTGAGCCAGGATTTCCCGGCATTGCAGGTGATTAAGCTGGAACAAAACTATCGCTCTTCCGGGCGCATCCTGAAAGCAGCGAATATCCTCATCGCCAACAACCCACACGTGTTTGAAAAGCGACTCTTTTCCGAGCTGGGTTATGGTGCCGAGCTGAAAGTGCTCAGCGCCAACCACGAAGAACACGAAGCCGAGCGCGTGACAGGTGAGCTGATTGCTCACCACTTCGTGAACAAAACCGCATACAAGGATTATGCGATCCTCTATCGCGGCAACCACCAGTCGCGCGTATTCGAAAAATTCCTGATGCAGAACCGCATCCCGTACAAGATTTCAGGCGGCACCTCGTTCTTTTCTCGCCCGGAAATCAAAGATCTGCTGGCCTATTTGCGGGTGCTGACCAATACGGATGATGACAGTGCGTTTCTGCGCATCGTGAATACGCCAAAGCGTGAAATTGGCTCAGCAACGCTGCAAAAGCTGGGCGAATGGGCGATGTTACGTAATAAGAGCCTGTTTGCTGCCAGCTTTGATGTTGGCCTGAACCAGACGCTGACCGGGCGCGGTTATGACGCGCTGACGCGTTTTACCCACTGGCTCGGTGAAGTTCAGCGTTTGTCGGAGCGCGAGCCTATCGCGGCAGTGCGCGATTTAATTCACGGCATCGATTATGAGTCCTGGCTGTTCGAAACCTCCGCCAGCCCGAAAGCGGCAGAGATGCGCATGAAAAACGTCAACACGCTGTTCGGCTGGATGACGGAGATGCTGGAAGGCAGCGAACTGGACGAGCCGATGACGCTGGCGGAAGTCGTCACGCGCTTTACCCTGCGCGACATGATGGAGCGTGGCGAGAGTGACGACGAATCCGATCAGGTGCAGTTGATGACGTTGCACGCATCTAAAGGCCTTGAATTCCCATATGTTTTCCTCGTAGGTATGGAAGAGGGGTTATTGCCGCACCAGAGCAGTATCGATGAAGATAACGTCGATGAAGAGCGGCGGCTGGCTTATGTGGGCATCACCCGTGCGCAGAAAGAGCTGATTTTCACCCTCTGCAAAGAACGTCGTCAGTATGGTGAGTTAGTCCGACCGGAACCGAGCCGCTTCCTGCTGGAATTACCACAGGACGATCTGATTTGGGAGCAGGAACGCAAAGTGGTCAGTGCCGAAGAGCGCATGCATAAAGGTCAGGCCAACGTGGCGAATATTCGCGCGATGCTGGCAAAAGCGAAGGACAAATAAAAATCCACCTTCAGTGAAGGCGGCGTGGATTACTGCTCCTGAAGTGCGGGTTGAAAACGTAAAAAGAGGCGTCTGCCCGCTCTGTAAGGTTGGATCCGGCAGCGCTGCTGAACGTTAGTTTTCAGCAAGCAATAAAAAAGCCCGCAGCGAGCGGGCTATATTCCGTATGAGAATTACTGGATTTCCAGCGACCAGTGCACATAACTCTGCCACTGGCTTTCCTGATCAATCAGTTCTGCGCCGAGTGGGTGACTCGCCAGCCACCCTTGCGGTAGCGTCAGCACCAGCTTCTCTCCCTGCGCGGTGACCGCGATTTCCGGCAGCAGATCATCGCGACGACGGCTGGCGAAAATAATGGCAAGACGAAGCAGGCGACAAAGATGTTCGGCTACGCGCGGTGGTACGGCGTTTTGCTGATGCAACGATGAGAGATCGACCGCGTTCGTCTGATTAAGCAGCAGTGTCGCGAGCAGTTTCTTTTGCGCGGGGGTAAACCCAGGCAAATCGAGATTACGCACCAGCCATGCCGCGTGTAGCGGTGCTTGCTTAAACTCAATGCTCAAACCAATTTCATGCAGTTCGCTGGCAACTTTCAGGATTTCGATGCTGTAGGCATCTAATTCCCACACTTTAGCGACACCCTGCGCAAAACGTCCAGCCAGCGTTGTCACGCGACGGGATTGATCGGTATCGATAATAAAACGGCGTTGAATATTGCGCAGCGTGCGGCTACGAATGTCTTCATCTACCGCCAGGTGCAGCATGCCGTAGACCAGACCTTCGCGTAATGCGCCACCGGCCAGCGTCATGCTTTCAATATTCATTTCGGTGAAGATGGCGATAAGGATTGCCAGACCGCTCGGGAATACCAAAGCGCGTTCAAGCGTCAGGCCTTCGATTTCCAGCTCTTCAAGCCGCCCGCATTGTATGGCGCGCTGTTTTAGCTGCTGCAATTTAGCGAGGGTGATGCGCTCATCCATGCCCTGCGCCATCATGATTTCTTGCAGCGCCTGAACCGTACCCGATGCCCCGACGCAAACTTTCCAGCCATGGCGGCGAAGCTCATCGGCAACCGGGCGTAGCACCTCACGCGCGGCCTGTTCGGCGGCAGTGAAGTTTTCCTGCCCAAGATTTCGGTCGGTGAAAAAGCGCTCAAGCCAGGTGACACAGCCCATCGACAGGCTGAAAAGGGAGGTCGTTTGTGCACCGGTGCCGGTAACCAGCTCCGTGCTGGCGCCGCCAATATCAACCACCAGACGCTGATCCGCGCCACCTGTCGTGTGCGCAACGCCCTGATAAATCAGCCGCGCTTCTTCCTCGCCGCTAATGACCTGCACCGGGCAGCCGAGGATTTCTTGCGCTTTGTCGATAAATTCCTGCGCGTTAACCGCCAGGCGCAACGTGGCCGTTGCTACGACGCGGATTTGCTCCTGGGGAATATCCTGTAGACGTTCGGAAAACAGCCGCAGGCACTGCCAGCCTCGCTCCATCGCTTCCTGAGAAAGACGATTATCGGGGCTTAATCCTGCAGCCAGACGAACTTTACGTTTGATGCGAGAAAGCGTCTGAATGCTTCCCGCCACCTCGCGCACAACCAGCATATGAAAACTGTTAGATCCAAGATCAATAGCGGCATAGAGCGAGGCGGAACCAAGCATATTTTTAACCTGAACGACGACGATTACGTGGAGCGCCACCGCTGCGGCGCGGGCCGTTGCCAGAGCGTGAGCGCGTCAGGCGTTTTGGCGGCGGCAGCTCGGTGAGCAGGGCATCCGGATCGTATTTGCTGACCGGAATCGAGTGCCCGATATAGGTCTCAATCGCCGGCAGGTTCAATGCGTACTCTTCACAGGCGAGGCTGATTGAGTGACCGCTGGCGCCAGCGCGACCGGTACGACCGATACGGTGAACGTAATCTTCACAATCATCCGGCAGGTCATAGTTAAAAACGTGCGTGACCGCAGGAATATGCAGACCACGTGCGGCAACGTCAGTCGCCACCAGAATGTCGAGATCGCCACGCGTGAATTCGTCGAGAATACGCAGGCGTTTTTTCTGCGCCACATCACCGGTGAGCAAACCAACACGATGACCATCTGCGGCCAGGCTGCCCCAGATATCTTCACAGCGGTGTTTGGTATTAGCGAAGATAATGGCGCGATCCGGCCACTCTTCTTCGATCAACGTTTGCAGCAGACGCATTTTCTCGTCGTTGGACGGGTAGAAAAGCTCTTCTTTAATGCGGTGGCCCGTTTTTTGTTCCGGCTCTACTTCGACGTATTCAGCGTTATTCATCTGCTCAAATGCCAGCTCGCGCACCCGGTAGGACAGCGTGGCGGAGAAGAGCATGTTCAAACGTGAAGTCACGGGTGGCATGCGGCGGAACAACCAGCGAATATCTTTGATAAAGCCCAGATCGTACATACGATCTGCTTCGTCCAGCACCACGACCTGGATCGCGCCCAGGTTAATATGGTTCTGTTTGGTGTAATCGATCATTCGGCCCGTGGTGCCGATTAAAATATCGACGCCGCTTTCCAGCACTTTCAGCTGTTTGTCGTAGCCGTCACCGCCGTAAGCCAGACCCAGCTTCAGGCCAGTCGCCTGCGCCAGCGGTTCTGCATCGGCGTGAATTTGTACCGCCAGTTCACGTGTCGGCGCCATAATAATTGCGCGCGGCTGGTTCACTTTACGGTCTTCGATTGCCGGGTGAGAGAGAAGATAATGAAACGTTGACGTTAAAAACGCCATCGTTTTGCCGGTACCGGTTTGCGCCTGACCTGCAACATCACGGCCCGCCAGCGTCAGCGGAAGAGCCAGGGCCTGAATAGGCGTGCAATTATGAAACCCTTTTTTTTCAAGGGCTTCGATCACTTTTGGGTGCAGGGCGAAGTCGGAAAACTTCTGTTCTGTTAAATGTGTTTTGCTCATAGTGTGGTAGAATATCAGCTTACTATTGCTTTACGAAAGCGTATCCGGTGAAATAAAGTCAACCTTTAGTTGGTTATTGTGGCATCAACACGTTGCTGTTTTAAGCTACACCAACATGCCAGGCTTATTCCTGTGGAGTTATATATGAGCGATAAAATTATTCACCTGACTGACGATAGTTTTGACACGGATGTACTCAAAGCGGACGGGCTTGTGCTCGTTGATTTCTGGGCAGAGTGGTGTGGACCGTGTAAAATGATCGCCCCGATTCTGGATGAAGTCGCTGATGAGTACGAAGGCAAGCTGACCATTGCGAAGCTGAACATTGACCAGAATCCAGGCACTGCGCCGAAATACGGCATCCGTGGTATCCCGACCCTGCTGCTGTTTAAAAACGGCGAAGTGGCAGCAACCAAAGTTGGTGCCTTGTCTAAAGGCCAACTGAAAGAGTTCCTGGACGCCAACCTGGCGTAACCCCAGACTCTGCCGGCGTGCCAGCAGTCCTAATTTTTTTGGATCGCTGGACGCCCGGCTTCAGCCGTGCTAATTTAGTTTTGACTTCGTTTTGAACATACCTTTAGTTGTTTGAATCTAGCATTACCCCGATACTTCCCGCAGAGCAACACCATCGCGAGTGAAGTCGACAGATTCCGGGCTTATCACTTATTCCGTCTTATCGTTTCAGTTCTGCGTACTTTCCTATGACCAGGCACCGATCAGACATAAGTTGATGGCCGTTAACAGGCATGGATGACCCTGCCATACCATTCACAACATTAAGTTCGAGATCTACCCCGAGTTTAAGAACCCACACCATTATGAATCTTACCGAATTAAAGAATACGCCGGTTTCTGAGCTGATCACTCTCGGCGAAAATATGGGGCTGGAAAACCTGGCCCGTATGCGCAAACAGGACATCATTTTCGCCATCCTGAAGCAGCACGCGAAGAGTGGCGAAGATATCTTTGGCGATGGCGTGCTGGAGATTCTGCAGGATGGATTTGGTTTCCTCCGCTCCGCAGACAGCTCCTACCTCGCCGGCCCTGACGACATCTACGTATCCCCCAGCCAAATCCGCCGTTTCAACCTCCGCACTGGTGACACCATTTCAGGTAAGATTCGCCCGCCTAAAGAAGGTGAACGTTACTTTGCATTGCTGAAAGTTAACGAGGTGAACTTCGATAAGCCGGAAAACGCGCGCAATAAGATTCTGTTCGAAAACTTAACGCCGCTGCACGCGAACTCTCGTCTGCGTATGGAACGTGGTAATGGCTCGACGGAAGACTTAACCGCACGCGTACTGGATCTGGCGTCGCCGATCGGTCGTGGTCAGCGTGGTCTGATTGTTGCACCGCCAAAAGCCGGTAAAACCATGCTGCTGCAGAACATCGCGCAGAGCATTGCTTACAACCATCCAGACTGTGTGCTGATGGTGCTGTTGATTGACGAACGCCCGGAAGAAGTGACCGAAATGCAACGTCTGGTTAAAGGTGAAGTGGTTGCTTCCACCTTTGACGAACCGGCTTCCCGCCACGTGCAGGTTGCAGAAATGGTTATCGAGAAGGCCAAGCGCCTGGTCGAGCACAAGAAAGACGTTATCATTCTGCTGGACTCCATCACTCGCCTGGCACGTGCTTACAACACCGTTGTTCCGGCTTCCGGCAAGGTGTTGACCGGTGGTGTCGACGCGAACGCCCTGCATCGCCCGAAACGCTTCTTCGGTGCCGCGCGTAACGTGGAAGAGGGCGGCAGCCTGACCATTATTGCGACCGCGCTGATTGATACCGGTTCGAAAATGGACGAAGTGATTTACGAAGAGTTTAAAGGCACCGGTAACATGGAACTGCACCTCTCGCGTAAAATTGCTGAAAAACGTGTCTTCCCGGCGATTGATTACAACCGTTCCGGTACGCGTAAAGAAGAGCTGCTCACTACTCAGGAAGAGCTGCAGAAAATGTGGATCCTGCGCAAAATCATTCACCCGATGGGTGAGATCGACGCGATGGAGTTCCTCATTAACAAGCTGGCAATGACGAAGACGAATGATGAGTTCTTCGACATGATGAAGCGCTCTTAATATAAATAAACCTCGGAAACGCCACGTTTTTACGTGGCGTTTTTTATTTGCGAGCTATACGCTATATGCACCGGGACAGGCTCTGTCCAACGCTGGCCGCTCAAGAGTGATAGATAAATCTGTTGAATATCTCGTTCGGTTGAAAAACAGACAATAAAGCTTGTAAACGACCTGCTTTCTCATTTTATGGGGCATGGCAACGTCGTTATACTGCCAGGATTAACATTCGCTGAGAGCATCCACTGTGAATTTACTCACTGCGTTTACTGAATTATTCAGTATTTTCTTGTTCACAACCGTCTTTTTGTTTGTTGCTCGTAAAATGGCAAGACATGTCGGACTGGTGGACAAACCCAACTATCGTAAACGGCATCAGGGATTGATCCCTCTTGTTGGGGGAATCTCAGTATTCGCAGGGGTCTGCTTTACGTTTGGTATCACGGATTATTACATCCCCCATGCAGCCCTCTACCTCTGTTGTGCCGGTGTTTTGGTTTTTATAGGCGCGCTGGACGATCGATTCGATATTAGTGTAAAAATTCGTGCTGCTGTCCAGGCGACTATTGCTGTAGTGATGATGGCAGTCGGTAAGCTTTATCTCAGCAGCCTCGGCTATATTTTTGGTTCATGGGAGATGGTGCTGGGGCCTTTTGGCTACTTACTTACTCTGTTTGCTGTCTGGGCAGCAATTAACGCGTTCAATATGGTTGACGGCATTGATGGTCTGTTAGGCGGGCTTTCCTGCGTCTCTTTTGCTGCTATCGGCGCGATTTTATTGTTAGATGGGCAGTTTAGCCTCGCAATGTGGTGCTTTGCCATGATTGCGGCTATTTTGCCTTATATCCTGTTGAATCTGGGCGTGTTGGGGCGACGTTACAAAGTCTTTATGGGAGATGCGGGCAGTACGTTGATTGGTTTTACGATCATCTGGATTTTACTGCAAACGACGCAAGGCCCTATCCACTCAATTAGCCCGGTAACCGCGTTATGGATCATTGCCATTCCGCTGATGGATATGGTAGCGATAATGTTCCGTCGACTACGTAAAGGAATGAGCCCATTTTCACCAGATCGCCAGCATATTCATCATCTGATCATGCGCGCAGGGTTTACTTCCCGTCAGGCCTTCGTGCTGATAACTCTCGCGGCTTCCCTTTTGGCCAGTATTGGTGTCGTCACGGAGTATCTTCGTTTTATTCCTGAATGGGTGATGTTGGCATTATTTTTGCTATGCTTCTTTTTGTATGGCTACTGTATTAAGCGCGCATGGAAAGTGGCGCGCTTTATCAAGCGAGTTAAACGCAGAATACGCCGTAATAGCGTTTCTAAATCAACACTAACCAAGTAAATCCGGGAAAGCGATGATTCAACCAGCGTCAGGAACACCTTCAACGGGTACGGAAAACGAACTGGATATCCGGGGTTTATTCCGTACTTTGTGGGCAGGAAAATTATGGATCGCGGGAATAGCACTGCTGTTTGCTTTGCTCGCCTTAGTCTGGACTTTCTTTGCGACCCAGGAATGGGGAGCCACCGCAGTTACCGACCGCCCCACCGTCAATATGCTGGGAGGTTATTACTCCCAACAACAGTTCCTGCGTAACCTGGACGACAAAGCTAACCAGACACCAACCGATCAGGTATCGGTAATGGATGAGGCGTACAAAGAGTTTATTATGCAACTCGCCTCGTGGGATACGCGCCGCGATTTCTGGTCGCAAACGGATTACTACAAACAGCGCCTGGTGGGTAACAGCAAAGCGGATGCGGCGACGCTCGACGAACTCATCAATAACATCCAGTACACGCCAGGAGATGTTGTCCGCAACCTTAACGACAACGTTAAGTTAATTGCTGAAACCGCGCCGGATGCCAACAACTTGCTGCGTCAGTATGTCGCGTTTGCCAGCCAGCGTGCCGCCAGCCATCTTAATGATGAGCTGAAAGGTGCCTGGGCCGCGCGTACCATTCAGATGAAAGCGCAGGTGAAACGTCAGGAAGAAGTGGCAAAGGCTATTTATAACCGCCGTCTGCATAATGTCCAGCAAGCGCTAAAAATCGCCGAACAGCACAATATCTCTCGTAACGAAACAGAGGTTCCACCGGACGAATTGCCGGATTCAGAACTGTTTATGCTGGGTCGCCCAATGCTGCAAGCGCGGCTGGAAAATCTGCAAGCGGTAGGGCCGCAGTTCGATCTGGACTATGATCAAAACCGGGCAATGCTGAATACGCTTAACGTCGGTCCGACACTTGATCCCCGTTTTCAGACATATCGTTATTTGCGTACGCCGGAAGAACCGGTAAAACGCGACAGCCCGCGTCGTGCTTTCCTGATGATCATGTGGGGAATTGTCGGTGCGCTAATCGGGTCGGGTATTGCATTAACGCGCCGCCGTTCGAACTAAACGCCGTCCGAGATGAAGGCATGATGCCTTCATCCTCTAATCGAAGAGAATCGTTGTGAAAGTACTTACCGTATTTGGCACGAGGCCAGAAGCCATCAAAATGGCTCCGCTGGTACATGCGCTGGCAAAGGATCCAGACTTTGAAGCAAGAGTTTGCGTCACTGCGCAGCATCGGGAGATGCTTGATCAGGTGTTAACGCTCTTCTCGATTGTTCCGGATTACGATCTAAACATTATGCGGCCAGGGCAAGGGCTTACGGAGATTACCTGCGGCATTCTTGAAGGATTAAAGCCAATCCTTGAGTCCTTCCGCCCCGATGTGGTGCTGGTGCATGGCGACACGACAACGACGATTGCGGCGAGCCTTGCCGCATTTTATCAGCGTATTCCTGTCGGGCATGTTGAAGCGGGCCTGCGTACTGGCGATCTCTCTTCGCCATGGCCAGAAGAGGCAAACCGTACATTGACCGGCCACCTGGCGATGTATCATTTTGCGCCGACGGAAAACTCCCGCCGCAATTTACGCCGTGAGAATGTTGCGGATAACCGCATTTTTGTTACCGGCAACACCGTTATTGATGCGCTTTTCTGGGTGCGCGACAGCGTGATGAACAACCCTTCGCGCTACGAGGCGCTGGCGGCGCGTTATCCGTTCCTTAATAGAGATAAGAAACTCATTCTTGTCACCGGACATCGCCGCGAGAGTTTTGGTCGTGGTTTTGAACAAATTTGCCATGCGCTGGCGGATATTGCCGCGCAACATGATGATGTGCAAATTGTCTATCCGGTCCATCTGAACCCCAATGTCAGCGAGCCAGTAAACCGAATTCTTGGTCACGTCGATAACGTTACCCTGATAGAACCCCAGGATTACCTGCCGTTTTTGTGGTTGATGAATCATGCCTGGCTGATCCTGACGGACTCGGGTGGCATACAGGAAGAAGCGCCTTCGCTCGGCAAGCCGGTGCTGGTGATGCGAGATACCACCGAACGCCCGGAAGCCGTCGATGCGGGCACGGTTAAACTGGTTGGCACGGATCGCCAGCGCATTGTGGAAGAGGTCTCGCGCCTGCTTCATGACAACGATGCCTGGCAGGCGATGAGCCGCGCGCACAACCCTTATGGTGACGGGCTGGCCTGTGGCCGCATTTTGCACGCACTTAAAAATAATCAGGTAACACTATGAGCTTTAAAACCATTTCCGTTATTGGCCTGGGCTATATTGGTCTGCCTACCGCAGCAGCGTTTGCGTCACGGCAGAAGCAGGTTGTTGGTGTCGATATCAACGCCCATGCGGTGGAAACCATTAACCGTGGCGAAATCCATATCGTCGAGCCGGAACTGGGAAATGTAGTGAAATCGGCGGTAAACGGCGGTTATCTTCGCGCGAGCACCACACCTGTCGTCGCGGATGCTTACTTGATCGCCGTGCCAACGCCGTTTAAAGGCGAGCACGAGCCGGATATGGCCTATGTTGAGGCGGCGGCTAAATCCATCGCGCCAGTGCTCGGCAAAGGCGCGTTAGTGATCCTTGAGTCGACCTCACCGGTAGGAGCAACAGAACAGATGGCGCAGTGGCTTGCCGAAGCGCGCCCGGATCTCACTTTCCCGCAGCAGGCGGGTGAAAACGCCGACATTAATATCGCCTACTGCCCGGAGCGCGTGCTGCCGGGGCAAGTGATGGTTGAGCTGATTAAAAATGACCGCGTGATTGGCGGGATGACGCCGGTTTGTTCGGCGCGTGCCAGCGAGCTGTACAAAATTTTCCTTGAAGGCGAATGCGTGGTGACCAACTCGCGCACCGCTGAAATGTGCAAACTTACCGAAAACAGTTTCCGCGATGTCAACATTGCGTTTGCCAACGAACTGTCGCTGATTTGCGCCGATCAGGGGATCAACGTTTGGGAGTTGATTCGCCTGGCGAACCGCCATCCGCGCGTCAATATTCTCCAGCCGGGTCCGGGCGTTGGCGGACACTGTATCGCCGTTGATCCGTGGTTTATTGTCGCGCAAAATCCGCAGCAGTCGCGGCTTATCCGCACTGCGCGTGAAGTTAACGACTATAAGCCGCACTGGGTGTTGAATCAGGTTAAGGCGATGGTTGCTGATTGTCTGACGACCAGCGGCAAGCGCGCCAGTGAAATCAAAATCGCCTGTTTCGGGCTGGCCTTTAAGCCCAATATTGATGATTTGCGTGAAAGCCCGGCAATGGAAATTGCCCTCGATATCGCACAGTGGCACAGCGGTGAAACGCTGGTGGTGGAACCGAATATTCATCAACTGCCGGCTAAATTCGCCGGACACGCCACGCTGGTAAATACCCATGATGCGCTGGCGCAGGCTGATGTGCTGGTGATGCTGGTTGATCATAACGAGTTTAAAGCGGTGGAGAGCACCAGCATTGGCCAGCAGTTCGTTGTTGATACCAAAGGTGTCTGGCGCTAAGCGAGCGTGCATAAAGGAAACAGCATGAATATTCACGGTACGGTAGAAGAGCTGACCTGGGAAAGTCGCTTTTTTAGCTTGCGTAGCGCGATTTTTCGCCTGCAACCCTCTGCTCCTGCGCTGACCCGCGCGGATTTGGCTAATTGGGAGCGTGTGCAGGTGAAACTGCCGGCATCGCAGCCCGGGATGCTGGATGCGTTGCAGCAGCTCGGTTTTCAACTGGTTGAAGGCGAGATCGACCTCTCGCTGGTGGTAGAGGAACAGGGCGTCGATCCGGCGGCTGAAGTGGCAACACTTGCGGATATCCCTGTGCTACGCCAGATGGCAGCCGAAATCTTTGTGCAGAGCCGGTTCCGCGCGCCCTGGTATCCAGCAGAGGCGAGCGGGCGTTTTTATGCGCAATGGATTGAAAACGCGGTAAAAGGCGAGTTTGACCATCAATGCCTGGTCTTCCGTAATGTGCATGGCGCTATCGCGGGCTTTGTCTCGCTGCGCCAGCTCAACGAACAGGAAGCCCGTATTGGTCTGCTGGCCGGGCGCGGTATGGGCGAAAAATTAATGCAGGCGGCGTGCCACTGGGCGCGCCAGCGCGAGCTAAAACGTGTGCGGGTAGCGACTCAGCTTGGGAACACTGCCGCACTTAAACGCTATATTCAGAGCGGGGCGAATATTGAAAGCACCGCCTTGTGGCTATACAGGTGACTCTATGATCCCCTTTAACGCTCCACCAGTGGTGGGAACGGAACTCGACTACATGCAGTCGGCGATGGGTAGCGGTAAGTTGTGCGGCGATGGCGGTTTTACCCGCCGCTGTCAGCAGTGGATGGAGCAGCGTTTTCACAGCGCGAAAGTCTTGCTGACGCCTTCCTGCACTGCCTCGCTGGAGATGGCCGCGCTGCTGCTGGATATCCAGCCTGGCGATGAAGTGATCATGCCGAGCTACACTTTCGTTTCGACCGCCAATGCGTTTGTACTACGCGGTGCGAAAATCGTCTTTGTTGATATCCGCCCGGATACCATGAACATTGATGAAACGCTGATCGAAGCCGCCATCACCGAAAATACTCGTGCCATTGTGCCGGTGCATTATGCGGGTGTCGCCTGCGAAATGGATACCATTATGGCGATTGCCAAACACCATAATTTGTACGTGGTGGAAGATGCCGCACAGGGCGTGATGTCGACCTATAAAGGGCGGGCGCTGGGTACCATCGGCCATATTGGTTGCTTTAGTTTCCATGAAACCAAAAACTACACCGCCGGCGGCGAAGGCGGTGCGACGCTGATTAACGATCGCGCGCTGGTAGAGCGGGCAGAGGTTATTCGTGAGAAAGGCACTAACCGCAGCCAGTTTTTCCGTGGGCAGGTGGATAAATACACCTGGCGGGATATCGGTTCCAGCTATCTGATGGCGGATCTCCAGGCGGCCTATTTATGGGCGCAACTGGAAGCGGCAGAACGCATCAACCAGCAGCGCCTGGCGCTGTGGCAAACCTATTACGACGCGTTAAAACCGCTGGCGCGCGCGGGTCGCATTGAGCTGCCCTCGATCCCTGCGGAGTGCAGCCATAATGCGCATATGTTTTATATCAAGCTGCGCGATGAAGCCGACCGCAGTGCGCTGATTGCCTTCCTGAAAGAAGCGGAAATCCTCGCGGTGTTCCACTATATCCCGCTGCATGCTTCACCAGCCGGTGAAAAATTCGGCGAATTCCACGGCGAAGATCGTTACACCACACAAGAAAGTGAGCGTTTGCTTCGTCTGCCGCTGTTCTACAACCTGGCACCGGTTAATCAGCGCACCGTTATCAACACGCTTCTGAGCTACTTCAACTGACATGTCGCTGGCAAAAGCATCGATATGGACGGCCGCCAGCACGCTGGTCAAGATTGGCGCGGGCTTGCTGGTGGTCAAATTGCTTGCGGTGGCGTTTGGCCCGTCAGGTGTCGGGCAGGCGGGGAATTTCCGCCAGCTTATCACCGTGCTGGGTGTACTGGCAGGCGCCGGGATTTTTAACGGCGTAACGAAATTTGTCGCGCAATACCATGACGATCCTGCCCGTTTGCGCGTTGCTGTGGGCACGTCGTCCGCGATGGTGCTGGGCTTTTCGACGCTGCTGGCGCTGATTTTCCTGCTGGCGGCAGCACCCATCAGCCTGGGGTTATTCGGGCATAAAGATTATCAGGGGCTGGTGCGTCTGGTGGCGCTGGTGCAGATGGGCATTGCATGGGCCAACCTGCTGCTGGCGGTGATGAAAGGGTTTCGCGACGCAGCAAGTAACGCACTCTCTCTGATTATCGGTAGCGTGATCGGCGTACTGGCGTGGTTTCTCTGCTTCAAACTGGGCGGCTATCAGGGCGCATTGCTGGGAATGGCGCTGGTTCCGGCGCTGGTGGTTATCCCGGCAATGTTCATGCTGATGCGGCGTGGCAGTGTTCCGCTGGCGTACTTTGCGCCGAAATGGGACAACGGATTAGCGGGACAGTTAAGCAAATTTACGCTAATGGCGCTGATCACCTCGGCGACCATGCCGCTCGCTTACGTGATGATGCGAAACCAACTGGCGGCACATTACAGCTGGGATGACGTGGGGATCTGGCAAGGGGTCAGCAGTATCTCCGATGCTTATCTGCAATTTATCACCGCCTCGTTCAGCGTTTATCTGTTGCCAACATTGTCCAGATTGACCACAAAAGCAGAGATCTCGCGTGAAATCGTGAAATCGCTGCGTTTTGTATTACCGGCAGTAGCGGCAGTAAGCCTTTGCGTCTGGTTGCTACGCGATGTGGCGATTTGGCTGCTGTTTTCCGACAAATTCACGGCGATGCGCGATCTGTTCGCCTGGCAGCTGGTCGGGGATGTATTGAAAGTGGGCGCTTACGTATTTGGTTATTTGGTTATCGCCAAAGCGTCGCTGCGCTTTTATATTCTGGCGGAAGTGAGCCAGTTCGCGCTGTTAACACTCTTTTCGCGCGTGCTTATCCCGGCGCATGGCGCTATCGGCGCGGCGCAGGCCTATATGGCGACCTACATTTGTTATTTTGCCGCTTGTTGCGGCGCTTTTTTGATTTGGCGTAAGAAGGCATGACTGCATTGATTCACGTACTGGGATCGGATATCCCACACCATAACCAGACTGTTCTGCGGTTTTTTAACGAAAACCTTGCGGCTTCGGGCGCGTATGCCCGTGAATTTATGGTTGTTGGCTGCGACGAAGAGCAACGCGCGGCGTATCCGGAATTAACGCTGCACTTCTATGCCGATAAAAACGCACTGGCAAAGGCCGTTGTCGCGCGCGCAAAAGCCGATCGCCAGCAACGCTTTTTCTTTCACGGTCAGTTCAACTTCGGCCTGTGGCTGGCGTTATTGCGCGGTGCTATCAAGCGCGAACAGTTCTACTGGCATGCCTGGGGCGCCGATCTGTATGAAGTGTCGCGTAGCCTCAAATTCCGTCTTTTTTATCCGCTGCGCCGTTTAGCACAACGCCGGGTGGGCTGCATTTTTGCTACCCGTGGCGATCTGGCCTGGTTCGGGCAACGTAACCCTGGCGTGCGCGGCGAGCTGCTCTATTTCCCAACGCGTATGGATCCGGCGCTGAATACCATGGCGCACGAACTGCAACGGGAAGGCAAACTGACGATTCTGGTGGGTAACTCCGGCGACCCGAGCAACGAGCACATTGCTGCATTGCGAGCGATTCACCGCCAGTTTGGCGACACGGTGAATATCATTGTACCGATGGGGTATCCGGCGAATAACGACAGCTATATCACCGCGGTCCGCAACGCCGGTCTGGCGCTATTTAGCGCAGATAACTTGCGTATTCTGAGCGAAAAAATGGACTTTGACGCCTATCTGGCACTGCTGGCGCAATGCGATTTAGGTTACTTTATTTTCGCCCGTCAGCAGGGGATTGGCACGCTCTGCTTACTAATTCAGGCTGGCGTTCCCTACGTGCTGAACCGGGAGAATCCGTTCTGGCGCGATATGGTGGCAGAAGATATTCCGGTGTTGTTTACCAGCGATGCGCTAAGCGAAGCGGTGATCCGCGAAGCACGGCGGCAGCTGGTGGCAGTGGATAAGCATGCCATTACGTTCTTTAGCCCGAATTACATTACGCTTTGGCATAAAACGCTGCGTATGGCTGCGGGGATCGTCGGATGAGCCCACTTGAGTTTTGCGGACTGTTTATCATCTGGCTGCTGGCGACGCTGTTTATCGCCACGCTGACCTGGTTTGAATTCCGCCGTGTGCGGTTTAATTTTAACGTTTTCTTTTCGCTGCTGTTTCTGCTGACCTTTTTCTTTGGTTTTCCGCTGACCTGCGTGCTGGTGTTCCGTTTTAACGTCGCCGTGGCACCGCCGGGAATTATGATGCAGTCATTGCTGGCGGCTGCATGTTTCTATGGCATCTATTACGTGACGTACAAAACGCGGTTGCGGGCGAAAGCCGAACAGGTGACACGTCGCCCTCTGTTCACTATTAACCGGGTGGAAGCGCATCTGACATGGGTGGTGCTGATGATCATCGCGCTGGTGAGCGTGGGGATCTTCTTTATGCACAACGGCTTCCTGTTATTCCGCTTGCACTCCTATAGTCAGATCTTCTCCAGCGAAGTGTCCGGCGTCGCGTTAAAACGTTTCTTCTACTTCTTTATTCCGGCGATGCTGGTGGTCTACTTCCTGCGTCAGAGTGTGCAGGCGTGGCTGTTCTTTCTGGTCAGCACCGTAGCGTTTGGCCTGCTGACCTACATGATTGTTGGCGGTACGCGCGCCAATATCATTATCGCGTTCGCGATTTTCCTGTTTATCGGCATTATTCGCGGCTGGATTTCGCTCTGGATGCTGGCGGCTGCGGGCGTGCTGGGGATTGTCGGTATGTTCTGGCTGGCGCTGAAACGCTATGGCTTAAATGTCAGCGGCGACGAAGCGTTTTACACCTTTTTATACCTGACGCGCGACACCTTCTCGCCGTGGGAAAACTTGTCGCTGCTATTGCAAAACTACGACAAGATTGATTTTCAGGGGCTGGCGCCGATTGTGCGCGACTTCTACGTGTTTATCCCTTCCTGGTTATGGCCTTCGCGGCCTGGCATTGTGCTCAACACGGCGAACTACTTCACCTGGGAAGTGCTGAACAATCACTCCGGGCTGGCAATTTCGCCCACGCTGATTGGTTCGTTAGTGGTGATGGGGGGCGCGTGGTTTATCCCGCTGGGTGCGGTGGTGGTAGGCCTGATCATTAAATGGTTCGACTGGTTATATACTTTAGGAAACCGGGAAACCAACCGTTATAAAGCCGCGATTCTTCATAGCTTCTGCTTTGGCGCTATTTTCAACATGATTGTGCTGGCGCGCGAAGGGCTGGATGCGTTTGCCTCGCGGGTGGTGTTCTTCCTTGCTATTTTCGGCTTCTGCCTGCTGATGGCGAAACTGCTGTACTGGCTGTTTGACAGTGCAGGACTTATACATCGTCGCGATACGCGCGTAGTAAAACCCATCTCCCAGGTGTGAAAAGGATTTAACATGACGGATAAGACGGCAGCGCCGCTGTATGACCTGCGCGGTCTGAAACTGGTTGGCTGGCGTGATATGCAACACGCGCTGGATTTTCTCTGTGCTGACGGGCAAATCAGGCAGGGCACGCTGGTGGCGATCAACGCCGAGAAAATGTTGACGCTGGAAGATGACGCGCAAGTTCGCGCGTTGATTGAGGCGGCGGAATATAAATACGCCGATGGCATCAGCGTCGTGCGATCGCTGCGCAAGAAATTCCCGCAGGCGCAGGTTTCTCGCGTTGCGGGGGCCGATCTCTGGGAACAACTGATGGCACGGGCAGGAAAAACGGGCACACCGGTGTTTCTGGTCGGTGGCAAACCTGAAGTGCTGGCACAAACAGAGCAGAAACTGCGTGCGCAATGGCAGGTGAATATTGTGGGAAGCCAGGACGGCTACTTTAGTCCGGCGCAGCGACAAGCGCTGTTTGAGCGGATCCGCGATAGCGGGGCGAAAATCGTCACCGTCGCAATGGGCTCGCCAAAACAGGAGATTTTTATGCGCGACTGCCGTGCTGTCTGGCCGGATGCGCTGTATATGGGCGTGGGCGGCACTTACGATGTCTTTACCGGCCATGTTAAGCGCGCGCCGAAACTCTGGCAGAAATCAGGGCTGGAGTGGCTGTATCGCTTATTGTCGCAACCGACGCGGCTGAAACGCCAGTTACGCTTGCTGCGTTATCTGCGCTGGCACTACAGCGGAAAACTCTGACTCTCCCCCGGCGGCGTAATGCGCTGCCTTTTTCCTTCCTGTTGCTGTTTTATTGTGCATTACACCTGTTTTTTTTATACATCGTTTGCCATTTTCCTCATTTTAAGAAACCATTCGCTCACTCATTGCAGTGCCGTGGTGTTTTTTGCGCCAACCATTTCCGGGTCGGTGCAGCATGGCCTGTTATGAGCTGAGGAAAAACTCATAACAATAACCCGCAGAGCGGGCAAAGAAAGAAGCAAACACAACAGAGGATTTATGGCCGAAAACAAACCAGAGCTTCAGCGTGGTCTGGAGTCTCGTCACATCGAATTAATTGCCCTCGGGGGCACCATAGGCGTAGGCCTGTTTATGGGGGCTGCCAGTACGCTGAAATGGGCAGGCCCGTCGGTATTGCTGGCGTATATTATCGCCGGGATTTTCGTCTTCTTTATTATGCGCTCGATGGGCGAGATGCTGTTTCTGGAGCCGGTCGCCGGGTCTTTCGCGGTTTATGCGCATCGCTATATGAGCCCGTTTTTTGGCTATCTCACCGCCTGGTCCTATTGGTTTATGTGGATGGCGGTTGGCATCTCGGAAATCACCGCGATTGGCGTGTATGTCCAGTTCTGGTTCCCGGATCTTGCACAGTGGATACCCGCGCTGATTGCGGTGGGGCTGGTCGCCCTGGCCAACCTGGCTGCAGTGCGTTTGTATGGTGAAATTGAATTCTGGTTTGCGATGATCAAAGTCACCACCATTATCGTGATGATTGTCGTGGGCCTGGGCGTGATTTTCTTCGGCTTTGGTAATGGTGGTCACTCTATCGGTTTTGGCAACCTGACCGCACATGGCGGTTTCTTTGCCGGCGGCTGGAAAGGCTTTTTAACCGCGCTCTGTATCGTTGTGGCCTCATATCAGGGTGTCGAGTTGATTGGTATCACCGCAGGTGAAGCGAAAAACCCGCAAGTAACGCTGCGTAGCGCAGTCAGCAAGGTGCTGTGGCGCATTCTGATTTTCTATGTGGGTGCCATTTTTGTCATTGTTACCATCTTCCCGTGGAATGAAATTGGCACCAATGGCAGCCCGTTTGTGCTGACCTTTGCCAAAATCGGTATCACCGCGGCGGCAGGTATCATTAACTTTGTTGTGCTGACGGCGGCGCTGTCCGGTTGTAACAGCGGTATGTATAGCTGTGGTCGTATGCTTTACGCGCTGGCGAAGAACCGTCAGCTGCCGGCGGCGGTGGCGAAAGTGTCCAAAAGCGGCGTTCCGGCGATGGGTGTGACCATTTCCATTATTATTCTGCTGGTCGGCTCCTGCCTGAATTACGTGATTCCGAACCCACAGCGAGTGTTTGTTTACGTGTACAGCGCCAGCGTGTTGCCAGGCATGGTGCCGTGGTTCGTGATTTTGATTAGTCAGTTGCGTTTCCGTAAAGCCCATAAAGAAGCGATTGCCAGCCATCCGTTCCGCTCGATGTTGTTCCCGTGGGCAAACTGGTTAACCATGGCATTTCTGATTTGCGTGCTGGTGGGGATGGGCTTCAACGATGACACGCGTATGTCGCTGTTTGTCGGCATTATCTTCCTCGCTGCGGTAACGGTGGCGTATAAGGTATTTGGCTTCCATCGGCATGCTGTTACGCAACGGGTGGGTGAATAAGAGGCAAAATGCGCAAAGCATAACCAAACGCGCATTTTCTTTAAAAAAAGCACTAGACAGCCGCGCCCGAAGTCCGTACTATCCACCCCCGCAACGGCGCTACGCGCCCGTAGCTCAGCTGGATAGAGCGCTGCCCTCCGGAGGCAGAGGTCTCAGGTTCGAATCCTGTCGGGCGCGCCATTTAAACCCGGCGCTTGAGCTGCGGTGGTTCGTGAAATATCACGATACCGCGTGAACAGATTTACAGTGGTGGCTATAGCTCAGTTGGTAGAGCCCTGGATTGTGATTCCAGTTGTCGTGGGTTCGAGTCCCATTAGCCACCCCATTATTTTGCAGTACAAGTTTCGTGGAATGCGAAGGTGGCGGAATTGGTAGACGCGCTAGCTTCAGGTGTTAGTGTCCTTAGGATGTGGGGGTTCGAGTCCCCCCCCTCGCACCACAACTTAGATTGAACAAAAAATTCAAAAAGCAGTAAAACGGCGAGTAGCGCAGCTTGGTAGCGCAACTGGTTTGGGACCAGTGGGTCGGAGGTTCGAATCCTCTCTCGCCGACCAATTTTGAACCCCGCGTAAGCGGGGTTTTTTGTTTTTGACTTTCCTGCCCCTTCTTCCGCTTCTGCATTGCGCGTCTTTCCATCCCTTTTTTGCCTGTGTTGCTCGTGGGCGACAATCTGCATCTGGCGTGTCGCTTAACGGTGACATGTAATCCTATGATTTTAAATAGCTATAGTAATTAGTCTGCTATTTGTCGCTATGCAGCGACACTTTAGCTTTAAGGAAAGACGGTTAAACCGTTGTGGCGGGGCAAGAAACGCTGAATTTACTGATATTTTAAAAGTTTGCGCGCTGTAACATTAGTTAATGCAGTTATGGCACGGTATGTGCAATAATATACGCGTAGATGCTCATTCCATCTCTTATGTTCGCCTTCAGGCTTCATAAACTCAGGAATGATGCAGAGCCGTTTACGGTGCTTATCGTCCACAGACAGATGTCGCTTCGGCCTCATCAAACACCATGGACATAACGTTGAGTGAAGCACCCATTTAGTTGTCAAAGACCTGTTTTAACGCCTGCCTGAGTATTCCGGCAGGCGTTTTTTTATGGCGTAACACTCCATGTTTCGAGTTGCAGGCGCGTTGGCTTTCCTGCAACTCGAATCAGAGTGTTAGTGAGGCGGGTTATTTTGCAGCGTCAGTAACAAACCGTCACGGCGCATGGTGGCGGCTTCTTCCGGTTGATGCAGGCGATCGAGGCAGTCAGCGAGCCAGGCATAATCAAACGCGTCCGCACGCTGTTTCAGCGCGGCGCGAAACGCAAGACAAGCTTCCTGCCATTCACCGTGCTTCATCAACGATTGCCCCAGCGTACTCCACAGCAGCGGGCGATCGCCCTGCGTTTTGATTTGCTGGCGCAGGACTTTTTCGATCTGTTCCGGGTTATTGGTTTTCAGGCGAGGGATGACCAGTACCAGGCGATCGTCATATTGGCGCTTCAGACCATCAAGCACGATTTCTTGCGCAGTATCGTGATCGTCACACTCAATTAAATGGTCAGCCATGGCTACCTGCAATACCACCTGCTGGCGGGTTTTGCGGCTCTGGTTTTTCCACCAGGTTTTCAGCCCCTCGCTGCCCTGATCGGCACGCGCTTGATCCATCATGCCGATCCACGCCTGCTGCTGCAGAAGATCGCGGTGTTCATCGTCGCCAACGTTGGCTTTTGCCATCGACGGGATGATATCCACCAGCGACGTCCACGCGCCGGTGCGAATGTAAGCCTGCTCCGCCAGACGCAGTACTTCGGGGTGGCGGGGAGTGATTTCCAGTAGCTTATCCACGCCATGACGCGCGGCATGGTTTTCGTTACGCGCCAGTTGCAGGCGCACACGGGTGATTTCTACCGGGATCGGATCGTTTTCCGCCAGCTCTGCGGCGCGTTCCAGATGCTGGTTCGCACGCACTTCATCGCCGCGCTGCTGCGCCGCTTCTGCCGCCAGCAGGTAGTTAACAACCGGTTGCTCAGCGTGATCGGCATTCTTCGACATCAGCTTTTCAACCTGCTGATAATCGCCTTCCGCCAGTTTCAGCAGCGCCTGCTCAGTCTGTTTACGGGCGCGACGCCGCTTACGGCCGACGAACCAGACACGCGTATGCGAGCCGGTACGGAAAATGCGGCGCAGCACCCACTCGAGAGCGAAGATAACCACCAACGCCAGCACCAGAATAATGACCAACCCGGTAACGCTGGTTTCAATGTTGTAGTTATCGGTCTGGATCAGCACGTACCCCTGGTGCCCGGCAAGCATAGGGCCAAGCACGATCCCGGCGATCAACAGTGCAAAGAGCAATAACACTTTTAACATGGTTACTCTCCTTGCGCTGTAGGGGCTGCAGGCGCGGCAGGTGCGGGTGGCTGTTCAGCAGGAGCGGCTGGCGCTGGCTGAGCCATCAGATTACGTACGCGCGTCTGCATCAGTTTTTCCAGAATCGGCTGGCTTTGCAGTGATTCCGGCAAATCCATGGCGATGGTTTGCTGGCTCAGCTTGTCCACTTCCTCAAGAAACGCTTTGGTCGCGGCATCATCGGTATCGTAGTAGGCCCGCACCCAGGTGGAGACATTATCCAGCGCTTGCTTGTAAGTCTCTTCCTGGTGGCGCGGAACGGCCTGCGCGGCAACCAGCAGGCGCGAACGGATGTTCTCACGCAGATAGATATCCTGATTCGGCGCGAGCAGCGGTACGGCTGTTTCATCACGACGGCGAATGGTAATAAAGCTGTCCATAAAATTCTGCCAGCTTTTTTGCAGGTTTACCCGCCATTCGCTGATGGAGCCAGACAGTTCACTGCTGTCAGCGTCCATCGGGGAGTCATCATCGTTATTGTCCGCCAGACGCAGGTTATCAATCTGGTTGGAAAGCTGATTTAACTTCAGAATGGCACCGTCGTAATCCACCTGGGTGATAGCGGAAAGGCTGGCGATATCGTCTGTGATTGCGCGGCGGGCAGTGATAAGGCTCGGATCGTTCATATCCGCGAGGCTGGCATCGGCGCTTTTCAGCAGTGCCGCCGCGGTGGTGACATCCTGATCGCTCCACAGTTTGCGACCGGCCAGTTTCACCAGAAAATCAGCCTGAGCCAACTGCCAGGTTTTGGCGTCGGAACCGGAAATGGTCGCCACTTTCTGCTGCACTTCATTCAGCTCTTTTGCCAGCACGTCATTCTGGTGTTTGGCCGCTGCAAGCTCACTGGATTGCTGCTTGATTACGCCTTCCAGCTCCGCACGCTGCTTATCCTGCGATTGCTGTAGTGCAATCACCTGGTCGGCGAGTTCGCCATTGTTGTTGTTCAGGGTTGCGGTCTGCTGTTTCACCCAGCCATAAAGCCCTGCGCCAGATGCCAGTGCAATCGCGATGGCGATCGCGCTGAGTGCAAGGCTGGTCCTGTTAGCGCGTGCATTTTTCTCTGCTTTCTCCGGCGGCGGCGTTGCGCCGTCAGCCGCTTTGGTCTCTTCAACCTCAGCGGAGGAGTGTTGTTGTTCCGTCATTATGGCTTCCCATTATGAGAGTTATTGTAATGCGCGAAGCAGCGCATCGTTGTCGGCATTGTCAGCGACCTGAATATCCTGCCAGCCCAGATCCCGGGCGAGGTGCGCCAGACGTTCACTTACCACCACCAGGCGGCAGCGAAGTAACCAGTTCTCCCGATACCAGGGAGGAATAAGTGAATACAGTTGTTGCATCATTTCGCCGCTGGTGACCACAAGCGTGGTCACGCCGCGTGTGTGCCAGCGCATCGCTTCTTCCGCGCCGTCATAACATTTCGCGCTGCGTTGATAGCACTCGCAAAACTCAACGTCGGCGCCGCGCGCCGCCAGCGTTTCCGCCAGCACTTCGCGCCCGCCGTTACCTCGTAAGATTAGCGCATGCTTGCCCTGAACACTTTGTAATTCAGGTAATTGTAGCAACACTTCGCTGATTTCCCGATCGAGGGGATAGCGCACGTCAATCCCGCTAACGGTGTGCAGTGCCAGTGCGGTGGTGCGACCAATCGCGAAATACTGCGGTTCGCACGGAAAGCGCAGACCTTGTTGTTGCAGGTGCGCGTGAGCGAAGGAAACGGCATGTTGCGACAGCGCGAACACCATGTCGTCTGCGGTTAACGCGGCAAGCCGGGCGGGGAGCGAACTCAACTCGCGACCCGGCGTGAATTCGATCAGCGGAAAGCTCCAGGCCACCAGCCCCAGTGTGCGCAGTCGGCTCACTAATTCTTCCCCAGCGGGGGACGGGCGGGTGACCAGAATGCTCATGCGGGGGCGTCTCCGTTATAAATTTCGGCCAGAATGGCGCGTGCGCCATTATCGAGTAACTCTTCCGCCAGTGAGATACCAAGCTGCTCGGCATCCTCCAGACGGCCGCGACGTTCGCCGCGTACCATGATGGAACCATCTGGCGCGCCAACCAGACCGCGCAGCCAGATCCCGCCATCAATCAATTCAGCATAGCTGCCAATTGGCACCTGGCAGCCGCCTTCAAGACGCGTATTCATGGCGCGTTCGGCTTTCACGCGAACGGCGGTGTCGTCGTGGTTGAGCGGCGCGAGCAGGGCGCGCGTACGCGTATCGTCCAGGCGACACTCAACACCTACCGCGCCCTGGCCGACAGCTGGTAGTGAGGTTTCCGGCGGCAGCGCAGCGCGAACGCGGGAACCTAGTCCAAGGCGATTAAGACCGGCAACCGCGAGAATAATCGCGTCATAGTCACCGTTGTCGAGCTTGCTAAGACGCGTGCCGACATTTCCGCGCAGGGAGCGGATCACCAGGTCCGGGCGATGCTCCGCTAACTGACACTGGCGGCGTAAGCTGGAGGTGCCGACAATGCTGCCAGCGGGTAATTCATCCAGCGAGTTATAGCGATTTGATACAAAAGCGTCGCGTGGATCGTCGCGCTCACAGATGGTCACCAGGCCAAGCCCTTGCGGGAAATCGACCGGTACATCTTTCATTGAATGCACGGCGATATCGGCACGGTTTTCAAGCAGTGCCAGTTCGAGTTCTTTGACAAACAGGCCTTTACCGCCCACTTTTGCCAGCGGTGTATCGAGGATCACGTCTCCGCGAGTGACCATCGGCACCAGTTCAACTGTTAGCCCAGGGTGGTTCGCCTCAAGGCGTTCCTTAACGTAATGTGCCTGCCAGAGCGCAAGAGGGCTTTGCCGTGTGGCAATTCTTAAAACATTGTCTAACATGCTTGTTACCGTCGTTATCGTCCGTTGACCATCCTAACATTGTTGCATTAGGGTGTCAGTGCTCGCGGTAGATTGCATGGGTGCGAGAAGGCGACACCTCTGCAATGCAGGCGCAACCGGGCTGTAATTCGGACTTTACAGAGAGCGTTTGCTGCTACACTGGTTTGTAGCGCATCTTTCTTTACGGTCAATCAGCAAGGTGTTAAATTGATCACGTTTTAGACCATTTTTTCGTCACTCCCCCTATAAAGATAAAGGGCGAAAAAAGGTGACGGTTATTTTGGATTTTCTGTAAACATCAGGCGATATGTCTTGTACCTCTATATTGAGACTCTGAAACAGAGACTGGATGCCATCAATCAATTGCGTGTGGATCGCGCGCTTGCTGCCATGGGGCCTGCTTTCCAGCAGGTTTACAGTCTGCTGCCTACATTGTTGCATTACCACCATCCGCTGATGCCGGGTTACCTTGAAGGTAACGTTCCCCAGGGCATTTGCTTTTACACGCCTGATGAAAACCAACTTCACTACCTGAACGAACTTGAGATGCACCGTGGTATGCCGCCGCAGGCGTCGCCAAAAGGCGAACTGCCGATCACTGGCGTCTATTCTATGGGCAGTACCTCATCGGTTGGGCAAAGCTGTTCCTCGGACCTGGATATCTGGGTCTGCCATCAATCCTGGCTCGATAATGAAGAGCGCCAGCTGCTGCAACGTAAGTGCAGCCTGCTGGAGAGCTGGGCGGCCTCGCTCGGCGTGGAAGTGAGCTTCTTCCTGATTGATGAAAACCGTTTCCGCCACAATGAAAGCGGCAGTCTCGGTGGTGAGGACTGCGGTTCAACGCAGCATATCCTGTTGCTTGACGAATTTTACCGCACCGCCGTACGCCTGGCCGGTAAACGTATTCTGTGGAATATGGTGCCGGGAGACGAAGAAGAGCATTACGACGACTACGTTATGACGCTCTATGCGCAGGGCGTTTTAACGCCGAACGAATGGCTGGATCTGGGGGGGCTGAGCTCGCTTTCGGCGGAAGAGTACTTCGGTGCCAGCTTGTGGCAGCTCTATAAAAGTATTGATTCACCGTACAAAGCAGTGTTGAAAACGCTGCTGCTGGAAGCTTATTCCTGGGAATACCCCAACACGCGTCTGTTGGCGAAAGATATCAAACAGCGTTTGCATGATGGCGAGATTGTCTCGTTTGGTCTCGATCACTACTGCATGATGCTGGAGCGCGTGACGGAATACCTGATCGCGATTGAAGACACCGCACGTCTCGATCTTGCTCGCCGATGTTTCTATTTAAAAGTCTGCGAGAAACTGAGCCGCGAGCGCGCCTGCGTTGGCTGGCGTCGCGAAGTGATTTCGCAGCTGGTAAAAGAGTGGGGCTGGGATGACACGCGTGTAGCGATGCTGGATAACCGCGCAAACTGGAAAATCGATCAGGTACGCGAAGCGCACAACGAACTGCTCGACGCGATGATGCAGAGTTACCGCAACCTGATTCGCTTTGCGCGTCGCAACAATCTGAGCGTTTCCGCCAGCCCGCAGGATATCGGCGTATTAACCCGTAAACTGTACGCGGCATTTGAAGCGCTGCCGGGTAAAGTAACGCTGGTGAACCCGCAAATTTCACCGGATCTCTCCGAACCGAATTTAACCTTTATTCATGTGCCGCCGGGCCGTGCCAACCGTACAGGTTGGTATCTTTACAACCGCGCGCCAAATATGGATTCGATCGTCAGCCATCAGCCGCTGGAATATAACCGCTACCTTAATAAGCTGGTCGCCTGGGCGTGGTTTAACGGTCTGCTGACTTCACGTACGCACCTGTTTATTAAAGGCAACGGCATTGTTGATTTGCCGAAGTTGCAGGAGATGGTGGCGGATGTTTCCCACCACTTCCCGCTGCGGCTGCCTGCCCCGACGCCAAAAGCGCTCTACAGCCCTTGTGAAATCCGTCACCTGGCGATCATTGTTAACCTGGAGTACGACCCAACCGCGGCGTTCCGTAACCAGGTGGTGCATTTTGATTTCCGCAAACTTGATGTGTTCAGCTTCGGCGAACAGCAAAATTGCCTCGTTGGCAGCGTAGATTTGCTCTATCGTAACTCGTGGAATGAAGTGCGAACCCTGCATTTCAACGGCGAGCAGGCGATGATCGAAGCGCTGAAAACCATTCTGGGTAAAATGCATCAGGACGCCGCGCCGCCGGATAGCGTTGAAGTGTTCTGCTACAGCCAGCATTTACGTGGTCTTATTCGCACCCGTGTACAGCAACTGGTGTCAGAATGCGTTGAGCTGCGCCTCTCCAGCACGCGCCAGGAAACCGGGCGTTTCAAAGCGTTGCGTGTTGCCGGGCAAACCTGGGGGCTGTTTTTTGAACGCCTCAATGTCTCGGTGCAGAAACTGGAAAACGCGATTGAGTTTTACGGCGCGATTTCTCACAACAAGCTGCATGGCCTTTCGGTGCAGGTGGAAACCAATCACGTTGAGTTACCTGCGGTGGTAGATGGTTTTGCCAGCGAAGGGATTATTCAATTCTTCTTTGAAGAGACCGGCGAAGAGGGCTTTAACATCTATATTCTGGATGAGAGCAACCGCGCGGAAGTCTATCACCACTGCGAAGGCAGCAAAGAAGAGCTGGTGCGTGATGTCAGCCGTTTCTATTCTTCATCTCACGATCGCTTTACTTACGGTTCGAGCTTTATCAACTTCAACTTGCCGCAGTTCTACCAGATTGTGAATGTTGAAGGTCGCGCGCAGGTGATTCCGTTCCGTAATCAGGCGATTAGCACCGCGACGCCGGCAAATCAGGATAACGATGCGCCGTTGTTGCAGCAGTATTTCTCTTAAGCGATTTGCCCGGCATGTTACCGGGCAATGAATGTCAGCGGAAGCTGACGGTTTCTCCCGCCTGTTGGCTCGCCGCTTGTTCCAGCAGATCCCAGAACGTCTCACCGCTGCGGTCGCACACCCATTCGTCGCCTTTCAGGTCAAAATGGTAGCCGCCCTGTTTGGTTGCCAGCCAGACCTGGTGTAGCGGTTCCTGGCGGTTAATAATGATTTTGCTGCCGTTTTCAAAGCTGATGGTCAGCACGCCGCCGTTGATCTCGCAGTCGATATCACTGTCGCCGTCCCAGTCATCCAGGCGTTCTTCGATGGTCAGCCACAGGCCGTCTGCGAGGCGATGAAATTCACTGTCGTTCATTCTCTTATCCCGTTTTTTATGATGGCAGCAGTATAACGCGAAACATTTCCCGATGCCCTAAACGCGCAAACTCTTGCTTTTGTGTCTTCTCCTGCGATGATAGAAAGCAGAAAGAACGAACTTACAGGCAACTTATAATGAAAGATGTGTTTCGCACGCTGGCCGTACTGCTGACTCTGTTTAGCCTGACGGGCTGTGGTCTGAAAGGCCCACTCTACTTCCCGCCCGCAGATAAAAACGCGCCGCCGCCAACCAAAACGCAAACCAGCACGATTCAGCCGGCCACGCCGGATAAAAACGATCGTGGTGATGACGGCTCGCCGACGCAGGTGAATTACTGACGTTACCGTTCTGTATCCGCGCAAATGGAGTAGATGATGCAGTTCTCAAAAATGCATGGCCTTGGCAACGATTTTATGGTCGTCGACGCGGTAACGCAGAATGTCTTTTTTTCCCCGGAGCTGATCCGTCGTCTGGCGGATCGCCATCTTGGCGTAGGGTTCGACCAGTTGCTGGTGGTTGAGCCTCCCTACGATCCTGAACTTGATTTTCACTATCGGATCTTTAATGCCGATGGCAGCGAAGTGTCGCAGTGCGGCAACGGCGCGCGCTGCTTCGCCCGTTTTGTTCGCCTGAAAGGGTTGACCAATAAACGTGATATCCGCGTCAGTACGGCAAACGGTCGTATGGTATTGAGCGTAACGGAAGATGAGCTGGTTCGCGTGAATATGGGTGAGCCGAACTTTGAACCGTCGCAGGTGCCATTTCGCGCCAACAAAGCGGAAAAGACCTATATTATGCGCGCGGCAGAGCAAACAGTATTGTGCGGCGTTGTCTCAATGGGCAACCCGCACTGCGTGATTCAGGTGGACGACGTCAACACTGCCCCCGTTGAAACGCTGGGGCCGGTTCTGGAAAGCCACGAACGTTTTCCTGAGCGTGCGAACATCGGCTTTATGCAAGTCGTTAAACCGGACACCATTCGCCTGCGCGTTTATGAGCGCGGCGCCGGGGAAACCCAGGCCTGCGGCAGCGGTGCTTGCGCAGCGGTTGCTGTCGGTATCTCGCAGGGGTTGCTGGCGGAAAATGTTCGCGTGGAATTACCAGGCGGTCGACTTGATATCGCATGGAAAGGCCCGGGCCAACCACTGTATATGACTGGCCCGGCGGCACATGTCTACGACGGGTTTATTCAGTTATGAAGCAGCCAGGGGAAGAACTACAGGACACCTTTACACAGCTGGATGACAGCGATGTCGTTGATTATCTGCTGCGTAACCCTGATTTCTTTATCCGCAATGCACGGCTGGTGGAACAGATGCGCGTACCGCATGCGGTGCGCGACACCGTTTCACTGGTGGAATGGCACATGGCGCGTTCGCGCAATCACATCAATGCGCTGGAAGAGAACATGACGCTGTTGATGGAGCAGGCCAGCGCTAACGAAGGTCTGTTTTATCGTCTGCTGCGTTTACAGGGACGGCTGGCGTCTGCGCCGAGCCTTGACGAAATGCTCAACCGTTTCCATCGCTGGGCGCGTGATTTAGGGCTGGCTGGCGCCACTATCCGCCTGTTTCCCGATCGCTGGCGTCTTGGCGCGCCGTCGAAATTTACCCATCTTGCGCTCTCCCGACAGGCGTTTGAACCGCTGCGTATCCAGCGCCTTGGCCAGCAGCATCACTATCTTGGGCCGCTAAACGGGCCGGAGTTACTGCTGCTGTTGCCGGAAGCGAAAGCGATTGGCTCCGTCGCGATGTCGCTGATGGGGCAGGATGGCGCGCTGGGCGTTGTGTTGTTCAGCAGTCGCGACGTTCACCATTATCAACAGGGACAAGGCACGCAGTTGCTGGAAGAGATCGCGCAGATGCTGCCGGATCTGCTGGAGCGCTGGATTGAGCGCGTATGACCGATTCTCCGCTGTTTTCGTTCGTCACCCGTTTTCTGCGCTACCTGGGCGTTGAACGCCAGCTCAGTCCTGTCACGCTTTTAAATTATCAGCGTCAGCTTGATGCCATTATTGCTTTGACCGAAGAAACGGGTCTGAAAAGCTGGCAACAATGTGATGCTGCGATGGTGCGCGCCATTGCCGTGCGCAGCCGACGCAAAGGGCTGGGGGCCGCGAGCCTGGCGCTGCGGCTCTCGGCGCTGCGCAGTTTCTTTGACTGGATGGTCAGCCAGGGCGAGTTACCCGCAAACCCGGCAAAAGGCATTTCCGCGCCAAAAGCGCCACGCCATTTGCCGAAAAACATCGACGTTGATGATGTTAACCGGCTGCTGGATATCGATCTGAATGATCCGCTCGCCGTGCGCGATCGCGCGATGCTTGAAGTAATGTATGGCGCGGGTCTGCGTTTGTCTGAACTGGTGAATCTGGATATTAAACATCTGGATCTGGAAAGCGGCGAAGTGTGGGTGCTGGGCAAAGGCAGTAAAGAACGTCGTTTGCCGATTGGCCGCAACGCGGTCGTCTGGATTGAGCACTGGCTTGATTTACGCGGTCTGTTCGGCGCACAAGACGATGCGCTGTTTCTGTCGAAGCTCGGCAAACGTATTTCCGCGCGTAATGTGCAAAAGCGCTTCGCTGAGTGGGGCATTAAGCAAGGGTTGAACAGCCACGTGCATCCTCATAAGCTGCGCCACTCTTTCGCCACCCATATGCTCGAATCGAGCGGCGATCTGCGCGGTGTGCAGGAGCTGCTCGGTCACGCTAATCTGTCCACCACTCAGATATATACTCATCTTGATTTTCAACACCTTGCTTCGGTATACGATGCGGCGCACCCGCGCGCCAAACGGGGGAAATAATGCGTTTTTACCGCCCATTAGGTCAGATCTCTGCGATCACCTTCGACCTGGACGACACCCTTTACGACAACCGGTTGGTTATCCAGCGCACAGAACAGGAAGCGCTGGCGTTTGTGCAGCGTTATCACCCGGCGTTAAGCAATCTGGAAAACAGTGAATTCCATCGTCTGCGCCAGTCGCTGCGGGAAACTGAACCGGATATTTACCACGATGTCACCGAGTGGCGCCGGCGTTCCGTTGAACGCGCGATGCTGGATGCCGGTCTGACCGTAGAAGAAGCCGCCGCCGGTGCAAATGCTTCGATGGTCAATTTTGCCAAATGGCGCAGCCGCATTGATGTGCCAGAGGAAACCCACGACACATTGACGAAGCTCGGCAAAAAGTGGCCGCTGGTGGCGATCACCAACGGTAACGCGCAACCGGAGTTGTTCGGCCTGGGCGACTACTTTGAATTCGTGTTGCGTGCCGGGCCGGACGGTCGCGCAAAACCCTTTAGCGATATGTATCATCTGGCGGCTGAGCGTCTCGGTGTGGCGATTGGCGATATCCTGCATGTGGGTGATGATCTGACCACCGACGTTGCCGGCGCGGTGCGCTGCGGCATGCAGGCTTGTTGGATCAAACCGGAAGGCGCAGATCTGCTGCAAGCCAGCGACAGCCGGTTACTGCCGCATGTGGAAATTTCGCGGTTGGCATCCCTCACTACGCTGATATAATCACCAGCTGTTCTGTATAAATTCCCAGTAATATTTCGCGGCGGTGCCAATGGACGTTTCTTATCTGCTCGACAGCCTCAATGACAAACAGCGCGACGCCGTAGCCGCCGAGCGCAGCAATATGCTGGTGCTGGCAGGGGCGGGGAGCGGTAAGACGCGCGTACTGGTACACCGTATCGCCTGGCTGATGACCGTGGAAAACTGCTCGCCATACTCCATTATGGCGGTGACTTTCACCAACAAAGCGGCGGCGGAAATGCGCCACCGTATCGGCCAGTTGATGGGCACTTCGCAGGGCGGGATGTGGGTTGGCACGTTCCACGGCCTCGCGCACCGTTTGCTGCGCGCGCACCATATGGACGCCAACCTGCCGCAGGATTTCCAGATCCTCGACAGCGAAGATCAGCTGCGTTTGCTCAAGCGTCTGATCAAAGCGATGAACCTCGACGAGAAGCAATGGTCGCCGCGCCAGGCGATGTGGTACATCAACGGCCAGAAAGACGAAGGCATTCGTCCGCACCATATTCAAAGTTTCGGTAACCCGGTGGAACAGACCTGGCAGAAAGTTTACCAGGCCTACCAGGAAGCCTGCGATCGCGCCGGGCTGGTCGATTTCGCCGAGCTGCTGCTGCGCGCCCATGAGTTGTGGCTCAACAAGCCGCATATTTTGCAGCACTACCGCGAACGCTTTACCAATATCCTGGTGGACGAATTCCAGGATACCAACAACATTCAATACGCGTGGATCCGCCTGCTGGCGGGCGATACCGGCAAAGTGATGATCGTCGGCGACGATGATCAGTCCATTTACGGCTGGCGCGGTGCGCAGGTGGAAAACATCCAGCGCTTCCTGAAAGACTTCCCCGGCGCCCAGACGATCCGCCTGGAGCAAAACTACCGTTCGACCAGCAATATTCTCAGCGCGGCGAACGCCCTGATTGAGAACAACAACGGGCGCCTGGGTAAAAAACTGTGGACCGATGGCGTCGATGGCGAGCTGATTTCACTCTACTGCGCCTTTAACGAACTGGATGAAGCGCGTTATGTCGTCAACCGTATCAAAGCCTGGCAGGATAACGGCGGCCAGCTTTCGCAGTGCGCCATTCTCTATCGCAGCAACGCCCAGTCGCGCGTGCTGGAAGAGGCGCTGCTGCAAGCCAGCATGCCGTACCGGATTTATGGCGGTATGCGATTCTTCGAACGTCAGGAAATTAAAGATGCGCTCTCCTACCTGCGCCTGATCGCCAACCGCAACGATGATGCCGCTTTTGAGCGCGTGGTGAATACGCCAACGCGCGGCATCGGCGACCGTACGCTGGACGTGGTGCGCCAAACCTCGCGCGATCGCCAGTTGACGTTATGGCAGGCGACGCGTGAGTTGTTACAGGAGAAAGCGCTGGCGGGCCGCGCGGCGAGCGCGCTGCAACGTTTCCTGGAACTGATTGACGCGCTGGCACAGGAAACGGCGGATATGCCGTTGCATGTGCAAACCGACCGGGTGATCAGCGATTCCGGCCTGCGCATGATGTACGAGCAGGAAAAAGGCGAAAAAGGCCAGACGCGTATCGAGAACTTAGAGGAACTGGTCACCGCGACGCGCCAGTTCAGCTACAACGAAGAAGACGAAGATTTAATGCCGCTGCAGGCATTTCTCTCCCACGCCGCACTGGAAGCGGGCGAAGGGCAGGCGGATACCTGGCAGGATGCGGTGCAGTTAATGACGCTGCACTCGGCGAAAGGGCTGGAGTTCCCGCAGGTGTTTATCGTTGGCATGGAAGAGGGCATGTTCCCCAGCCAGATGTCGCTGGATGAAGGCGGCCGCCTGGAAGAGGAGCGCCGTCTGGCGTATGTCGGCGTGACGCGCGCGATGCAAAAACTGACCTTAACCTATGCGGAAACACGTCGGTTGTACGGTAAAGAGGTGTATCACCGCCCGTCGCGCTTTATTGGCGAGTTGCCTGAAGAGTGTGTTGAAGAGGTACGTTTGCGCGCCAGCATCAGCCGCCCGGTTAGCCATCAACGCATGGGTACGCCGGTGGCGCAAAGCGATACCGGCTATAAACTTGGCCAGCGCGTGCGCCATGCCAAATTTGGCGAAGGCACGGTGGTGAACATGGAAGGCAGCGGTGAGCACAGCCGTTTGCAGGTGGCTTTCCAGGGGCAAGGTATTAAATGGCTGGTGGCGGCTTACGCCAAGCTCGAAACCGTGTAACTTTCAGAAAAATATCATTATTTTGTAATATTCTGCTAGCCTTATACGCTGAAGGGCAAATATTGCTCTTTAGCGTTTCGTTGCGTGTTGACGCCTTCTGAGTGCTGGCGTAACATGCGCGCACGATCACGCTAAGAGGACATTCGCCTTGGACACACCCAGTAGATACTGGCTCAATTTCCTGGTTTTCAGGAACAACTCCTAAGGCTATCTCCTCATGCTGATGGCCTTAGAGGTTGTCAGCGACCCGCTGTATTCCCCGTCGCGCTGAGTCAGGCTGTTTAATGGTCTGAAACCCAATTTGTTTCTCTGTGTGCCCACCGAACTGTCCGATATTTTTTGCATTGGGAGTCCCGGCTATGCTGAGCGCATTTCAACTGGAAAACAATCGTTTAACCCGCCTTGAGGCTGACGAAATCAAACATCTCGCCAGCTCTGTTTGGGTTGATTTGGTCGAGCCGGACGATGAAGAACGTACCCGCGTGCAAACGGAATTGGGCCAGAACCTGGCCACCCGACCTGAACTGGAAGACATTGAGGCGTCGGCGCGTTTTTTTGAAGACGAAGACGGCCTGCACATCCACTCCTTCTTCTTTTTTGAAGATGCTGAAGATCATGCAGGCAACTCAACCGTAGCATTTACCATCCGCGAAGGTCGCCTGTTCACCCTGCGTGAGCGCGAGCTGCCTGCGTTTCGCCTGTACCGTATGCGCGCCCGCAGCCAGGAGATGGTCGACGGTAACGCTTATGAACTGCTGCTGGATCTGTTCGAAACCAAAATTGAGCAACTGGCGGATGAAATCGAAAACATTTACAGCGATCTGGAAAAGCTGAGCCGCGTCATTATGGAAGGCCAGCAGGGCGACGAGTATGACGACGCGCTCTCGACGCTGGCGGAACAGGAAGATATCGGCTGGAAGGTGCGCCTGTGTCTGATGGATACCCAGCGCGCGTTGAACTTCCTGGTGCGTAAGGCGCGTTTACCGGCCGGTCAGCTTGAGCAGGCGCGCGAGATCCTGCGCGATATCGAATCCCTGCTGCCGCACAACGAATCGTTGTTCCAGAAAGTGAACTTCCTGATGCAAGCGGCGATGGGCTTTATCAATATCGAGCAGAACCGCATCATCAAGATCTTCTCGGTGGTATCGGTCGTGTTCCTGCCGCCGACGCTGGTGGCTTCCAGTTACGGCATGAACTTTGAATTTATGCCCGAACTGCACTGGAGCTTTGGCTACCCTGGCGCAATCATCTTTATGATCCTCGCGGGGCTCGCGCCTTATCTCTACTTCAAGCGCCGTAACTGGCTATAAAATAAAAAGGTTCAGCATCACGCTGAACCTTTTTTATTACAGGCTCCAGTCCTGTTTGCCCTTCACTTTTAGATCGTAATACCAAATGTTGGCCCGACAGGCGATGATGGCGTTGACCATATAACCCAGGAAGCCAATGTTAAAAATAACCGCAACCACGATAACGACTATGTTGATAACTAAAACTAACAGGGCTTTCTTCCATAAACCAAGGATCAGCAAATAGATAATAGAAAAAAACCAGGCGAAGAAATTGAAAGAGACTTTTATCTTCTGCCCGAAAGTCATTTCTTTATAGGCGTTTTTCCATGCCGGGCTCATCCCCCAAAAAGAGGGGTAGCCATTCTTCTCATAGAATGCGAAACGATACTTCCATTTGTCGCTTAATGAATGGTCGCTTTTATAATCATAAGTGTTGATGTTACTCATTTTCCCCTCCTGAAATAGACACGTGGTCCGTCGAATTAATTTGTTGCTTTAACTGCGTCGGTGCGAGCATAAAGACGAAAAATACCAGCACGTCGTAACCGAAATAGATTCTGATACCTAAGCTCACGCACTCTACATCGCTGACAACACCGGTGGCGGCAACCGCCAGCGAGGCCAGGTAGACCAGCAATGAAAAAATGACCACATAGCGGCCTTTGGCACCGCTATCTCTGCAGCGTTGCGCGTTAATATTTAGCTTTAAATAGGTGTAAAGCAGAAAGCACACCAGTGGCAGAACAGGCAGTTCGGCCACATTAAAGGCGACAACTAAAAAGAGAATATGCAGAAGTAAAAATATAAGGATATACGGCCCACGCGCGAGGCACGTTTTGCCCGATGGCAAAAAAATCCTGCGGATCATCGCTGATTCATCCTGAATAACGTAATGACGAAGGGGCAAACATAGCATTCCATTGCGCATTACGCGATTGGGTAAATCCTTACCTCTAAATTTTTGTAGGTATTGGGCGGCTATTCCGCCCATGTGTTTAATCAGGCTTTTTTGCGTAACCCGCGCTGCGTATAAACCGCGTCGAGGACAAAGATAGCCAGCGCAACCCAGATAAAGCCGAAGGTCACCATTTTATCCGCACCGGGATGCTCGCCGTAAAAAAGCACCGCCAGCACGAACATCAATGTCGGGCCGATGTACTGGAAGAAGCCGAGCGTCGACAGGCGCAGACGCGTTGCCGCACCGGTAAAACAGAGTAGCGGCACCGTGGTTACGACACCTGCGGCCATTAAAAGCAGATTAAGCGACAGACTGTTTTGCCCCATATGGCTGGTCGGGCTGTCGGTAATGCCGAACAACCAAATCGCCGCTACCGGCAGCAGCCACAGCGTTTCTATCAACATGCCGGTTTGTGCCTCCACCGCAATCTTTTTGCGCAGCAGGCCGTAAAAAGCAAAGCTGAAGGCCAGGCCAAGCGCGATTATCGGCAGCGAACCAAATGTCCACAGTTGTACCAGCACACCGATCGCCGCCAGCAGCACCGCCAGCCACTGCATGCGGCGAAAACGTTCGCCCAAAAACAGCATCCCCAGCAGAATATTCACCAGCGGGTTAATAAAGTAGCCCAGGCTCGCTTCCAGCATATGGTTATGGTTTACCGCCCAGATAAACAACAACCAGTTTCCCCCTACCAGTACCGCAGAGAGCGCCAGCAGCAGGATCTTTTTCGGCGTTTGCAGCAGGGCTTTCACGCTGCTCCACTGGCGGCTAACGCTAATCAACGCCAGCATAAAGAAGAAGGACCAGATCACGCGATGTGTAAGAATTTCGTCGGCCGGAACGAACCAGATCGTTTTGAAGTAAGCCGGGGCAACGCCCCAAATAAAATATGCGGCCAGGGCAAGAAGCACGCCCAGCCGCGTCTGTTTTGCATCCATCGGGAAAGCTCGTAGCTGAAATGAATCCTCATGGTACCCGATTTTTCTGACCGGCTCACCCCACCATATAGGTGGCGGTCGCGCTGGCGATGTAGAGCTGTTCTTCGTTGTGCAGCTCTACGCGCGCGACGGCAACTTTATTACCCGCGCGCAGCAAGCTGCTACTGGCGGTAAAGCGCGTGCCGCGACCCGGTCGCAGGTAATCGACGCGTAAATCGATCGTGCCCATCCGTGCTAAACGCTGGCGCAGCTCCTCTTCGCTAATGGTTTCATGGCGGGTTAACGTGCTGCCCACGCAAACCAGACCCGCGGCGACATCCAGCGCGGAGGCAATCACGCCGCCGTGTAAAATGCTTTGCGCCCAGTTGCCGACCATCATAGGCTGGTTAGTGAAACTCAGCTGCGCGTACTCTTTTTCATAGCGCTCCAGCTCCAGCCCTAACGCACGATTAAACGGCATGTGGTACACGAATATCTCGCCGACCGTTTTCAGGACTTCTTCCGCTGTGAGAACAACTGACATGGCTATCTGATCCGATGAGTTAATGAAATGTTGATTTTATGCTTATCGATTGTTGATTTCCACTTTCGGAACCGATACATGAGCAGTGACTCAATAAATATGTAGAATACTTGCGGGGAAATTCGTCAATTCAACAATATGATTTGGAGCAGCAAACCGATGCGGACCTCTCTGGGTTGGTTTTTCGCAGTGCTTGCACTGCCGTTTATGGCTTACGCACAAGAAGCGACGGTAAAAGAAGTTCATGATGCACCTGCCGTGCGCGGCAGCATCATCGCCAATTTATTGCAGGAGCACGACAATCCGTTCACGCTCTACCCTTATGAATCCAACTACGTTATCTACACCGATACCAGCGATCTGAACAAAGAAGCGATTCGCTCCTATAACTGGGCGGATAATGCGCGCAAAGATGAAGTGAAGTTCCAGCTCAGCCTGGCGTTCCCTCTCTGGCGCGGGATTCTGGGGCCAAACTCGGTGTTCGGTGGTTCCTACACGCAAAAATCCTGGTGGCAGTTGTCAAACAGCGGAGAGTCTTCTCCATTCCGTGAAACCAACTACGAACCGCAACTGTTCCTTGGTTTCGCCACCGATTACGAATTTGCTGGCTGGACGCTGCGCGACGTGGAATTTGGCTTTAACCACGATTCGAACGGACGTTCCGACCCGACTTCACGCAGCTGGAACCGCGCCTATACGCGCTTAATGGCGCAAAGCGGCAACTGGTTGGTGGAAGTCAAACCCTGGTATGTGGTGGGATCGGTTGATGACAACCCGGATATCACCAAATATATGGGTTATTACCAGCTGAAAATTGGCTACCAGCTGGGCGATGCGATCCTCAGCGCAAAAGGACAATATAACTGGAATACCGGTTACGGCGGCGCGGAACTCGGTCTAAGCTACCCAGTGACTAAACACGTACGTCTTTATACGCAGGTCTACAGCGGGTACGGCGAATCGTTGATTGACTACAATTTCAATCAGACACGTGTCGGCGTGGGCGTGATGCTTAACGATCTG
The DNA here is from genome assembly GCF_000410515.1 of Enterobacter sp. R4-368. Lineage (NCBI taxonomy): Bacteria > Pseudomonadati > Pseudomonadota > Gammaproteobacteria > Enterobacterales > Enterobacteriaceae > Enterobacter > Enterobacter sp. R4-368. The sequence goes on from NC_021500.1 coordinate 3,216,482, forward strand.
TTTTAAGCGTTGCAGTTTCTCTCTCAGGCGCTGAAAATAGCGCCTGTTTTTATTTCAGGCAAATGGGGTCAGAGTGGCACAGGCGGAAGTATTGAATCAGGAATCGCTGGCGAAACAGGTTTTGCAAGAGACCTTCGGCTACCAGCAATTCCGCCCGGGCCAGCAGGATATTATCGACACCGTGCTCAGCGGCCGCGACTGCCTGGTGGTGATGCCGACCGGCGGCGGGAAATCCCTGTGTTACCAAATTCCGGCGCTGGTATTAGATGGCCTGACGGTGGTGGTTTCACCGCTTATCTCGCTGATGAAAGATCAGGTCGATCAGCTACTGGCAAACGGTGTTGCAGCAGCATGCCTGAACTCTACCCAGAGCCGCGAACAGCAGTTTGAGGTGATCAACGGCTGTCGCAACGGCCAGATTCGCCTGCTTTATATCGCTCCCGAGCGCCTGATGCTCGACAACTTCCTCGATCAGCTGCGCCAGTGGAATCCGGTGCTGCTGGCCGTGGACGAAGCGCACTGTATTTCCCAGTGGGGCCATGATTTCCGCCCGGAATACGCCGCGCTGGGCCAGTTACGCCAGATGCTGCCTTCCGTGCCGTTTATGGCGCTTACCGCCACCGCCGATGACACAACCCGCCGCGATATCGAGCGTTTGCTGGGGCTTCACGATCCGCTGATTCAGGTCAGCAGCTTTGACCGCCCGAACATTCGCTACATGCTGATGGAAAAATTTAAGCCGCTCGATCAGCTACTGCGTTATGTGCAGGAGCAGCGCGGCAAGTGCGGCATCGTGTATTGCAACAGCCGGGCGAAAGTGGAAGACACCGCCGCCCGTTTGCAAAGCCGTGGTTTTAGCGCGGCGGCTTACCATGCCGGGCTGGAAAACGAGGTGCGGGCGCGCGTACAGGAACAGTTCCAGCGCGACGACCTGCAAATTGTCGTGGCGACGGTGGCGTTTGGTATGGGCATCAATAAGCCCAACGTGCGCTTCGTGGTGCATTTCGACATTCCGCGCAATATCGAATCCTATTATCAGGAAACCGGTCGCGCCGGGCGTGACGGCCTGCCTGCGGAAGCGATGCTGTTTTACGATCCGGCGGATATGGCGTGGCTGCGCCGCTGCCTGGAAGAGAAGCCCGCCGGGCCGTTGCAGGATATCGAACGACACAAGCTCAATGCGATGGGCGCCTTTGCCGAAGCGCAAACCTGCCGCCGTCTGGTGCTGCTGAACTACTTTGGCGAAGGTCGCCAGGAGCCCTGCGGTAACTGCGATATTTGCCTCGATCCGCCGCGCCAGTACGACGGATTGCAGGACGCGCAAAAAGCGCTGTCGGCTATTTACCGCGTGAATCAGCGTTTCGGTATGGGCTATGTGGTGGAAGTGCTGCGCGGGGCGAACAATCAGCGCATCCGCGAGTTTGGTCACGACAAATTACCGGTGTATGGAATTGGTCGCGAGCAGAGCCACGAACATTGGGTGAGCGTGATCCGCCAACTGATTCACTTAGGCTTCGCCACACAAAACATTGCTCAGCACTCGGCATTGCAACTCACCGAAGCGGCGCGTTCGCTGCTGCGCGGTGAAGTCCCGTTGATGCTGGCGGTGCCGCGTATGGTGGCGCTGAAACCAAAAGTGATGCAGAAAGCGGCGGTTGGCAATTACGACCGCAAGCTGTTCGCCAAGCTGCGCAAGTTGCGTAAAGCGATTGCCGATGAAGAGAACATTCCGCCGTACGTGGTCTTTAACGACGCCACACTGATTGAAATGGCCGAACAGATGCCGCTCTCTCCCGGTGAGATGCTCAGCGTCAACGGGGTGGGGACGCGCAAACTTGAACGCTTCGGCCAGGAGTTCATGGCGTTGATTCGCGCGCATGTTGACGGCGAAGAAGAGTAGTCAGCCTGCGAAAAAAATGGGAGGATGGTTTCCCCCTGAACTATTTTCCCGCGAGTTATCTATGTTGATGTTATTTCTCACCGTGGCGCTGGTGCATATCGTCGCACTGATGAGCCCCGGCCCCGATTTCTTCTTCGTTTCACAAACCGCCGTCAGCCGCTCGCGCAAAGAAGCGATGATGGGCGTGCTCGGTATCACCACCGGCGTCATGATTTGGGCCGGCGTGGCACTGCTCGGCCTGAACCTGATCCTCGCAAAAATGGCGTGGCTGCATAACATCATTATGGTCGGCGGCGGCCTGTATTTATGCTGGATGGGCTACCAGATGTTGCGCGGCGCGCTGAAGAAAGGGCCGCAAAGCAGCGATGCGCCGCAGGTTGAGCTGGCCGCCAGCGGACGCAGCTTTATCAAAGGGTTACTGACCAATCTCGCTAACCCGAAAGCGATCATTTACTTTGGCTCAGTGTTTTCACTGTTTGTTGGAGATAGCGTGGGCGCTGGCGCGCGCTGGGGTATTTTTATGCTGATTGCGGTGGAAACCTTTGCCTGGTTTACCGTGGTCGCCAGCCTGTTCGCCTTACCGCAAATCCGTCGGGGTTATCAGCGTTTGGCGAAGTGGATTGATGGTTTTGCTGGCGCACTGTTCGCCGGTTTTGGTATCCACCTGATTATTTCCCGCTAAGCGATAAACGCCGGATAGCCGCTATCCGGCTCTCTTTTCAGGCGTGTCTTGCCGATGCCAGCAGCGCGCCGACCAGCATAAACAACGAACCAAACACTTTGTTCAACGCTTTCATCTGATGCGGGCCTTTGATCCATGCCGCAATGCGCTGCGCCAGCGTGGCGTAGCCAATCATCACAATGATATCCACCACGATGGTGGTGACGCCGAGCACCACGTACTGCATCACTTGCGGTTGATGCGGGACGATAAATTGCGGGAACAGTGCGGCGAGAAAAACAATGCTCTTCGGATTGGTCAGGTTGACGAATACGGCGCGTTTAAACAAACGCCCGCGCGTTTGAGTTTTTGCCAGCGTATTGAGATCGATAGCGCCCGCAGCGCGCCACTGCTGGATGCCAAGCCAAATCAGATAAGCCGCGCCCGCCCATTTCAGCACTTCAAAGGCCAGCACCGAGCGTGAAAATAATGTGCCTAAACCGACACCGACCAGCACGATGTGAATGGCTAAACCGGTTTGTAGCCCGGCAATCGACGCCGCCGCGCCGCGATAACCGTGGCTGATGGACGTGGACATGGTGTTAATCGCGCCGGAGCCGGGGGACAGGCTCAGGATTAAGGATGTCAGCAGGTAGGCGAACCACCATTCGAAGGTCATGAGAAACTCCCTGGATATCGGTTTTTATGCCACAATACGCTATTGGCAGCGGAATTTGCTATGGGTCACAAAAAAACGATTTTACATGGCTAAAAGGGGCGAAATCCCAATGTTTCGGCACAAATCGACATGGGAAACCAGAGAAAAAGCGTTCGCGGCTTTTACCATGGGACCGCTGATGGATTTCTGGCGTTCGCGGGAAGAAGCGGTCTTTACCGGCGTGGACGATGTGCCGGTCAGTTTTGTCCGTTTTCGCGCGCAAAGTAACGACCGCGTTATTGTGATTTGTCCCGGCCGCATCGAAAGCTACGTAAAATACGCAGAGCTGGCGTATGACCTGTTCCACCTCGGTTATGACGTGTTGATTATTGATCATCGCGGCCAGGGGCGTTCCGGGCGAATGTTGCCGGACACGCATCGTGGCCATGTGGTGAAATTCAGCGATTATGTCGACGATCTGGCGGCGTTTTGGGATCAGGAAGTGGCCAGCGGGCCGTGGCGCAAACGCTATATCCTTGCCCATTCGATGGGTGGTGCCATTTCCACCCTGTTTTTACAGCGCTATCCGCAAGCCTGCGATGCGATTGCCCTGTGCGCGCCCATGTTCGGCATTATCATTCGCCTGCCTGAATGGATGGTGCGCCCGTTGCTGGACTGGGCTGAAAGTTACCCGAGTCTTCGTGAGGGTTACGCCATTGGCACCGGGAGCTGGCGCCCGTTGCCGTTCGCGATAAACGTGTTAACCCACAGCCGCGAGCGCTATCGCCGTAATTTGCGTTTTTATGCCGATGAACCGCAGCTTCGCGTTGGCGGGCCCACCTGGCACTGGGTACGCGAAGGGATCCTCGCCGGTGAACACGCGCTGGCGGGGGCGGAAAAAGACGCCACGCCGACATTGATTATTCAGGCAGAAGAGGAGCATGTGGTGGATAACCGCATGCATCAACGCTTCTGTGAACGACGCGCCGCAGCGGGCCACCCTTGTGAAGGGGGGAAACCGCTGGTCATACAAGGCGCGTACCATGAGATCCTTTTTGAAAAGGACGCCATGCGCTCGGTCGCGCTCAACGCCATCGTCGAATTCTTCGACCGGCATAACTGATGAATTATTGAGGTTAAATTTTCTTATGTACCAGGTTGTTGCATCTGATTTAGATGGCACATTGCTCTCCCCCGACCACACACTGTCGCCCTTTGCCAAAGAAACGTTAAAACTGCTTACCGCGCGCGGCGTCAACTTCGTCTTCGCCACCGGCCGCCACCATGTGGATGTCGGGCAAATCCGCGACAATCTGGGCATTAAAGCCTATATGATCACCTCCAACGGTGCGCGGGTACACGACACCGATGGCAATCTGGTGTTCACCCATAACCTGGATCGCGATATCGCCACCGATCTGTTCGGCGTGGTGCATAACGAGCCGGATATCATTACCAACGTCTACCGCAACGATGAGTGGTTCATGAACCGCCACCGCCCGGATGAGATGCGTTTCTTTAAAGAAGCGGTGTTCCAGTATTCGCTGTATGAACCGGGTTTGCTTGAGCCGGAAGGGATCAGCAAAGTCTTCTTCACATGTGAAAGTCATGAAAAACTGCTGCCGCTCGAGCAGGCCATCAACGCCCGCTGGGGCGATCGCGTGAACGTCAGTTTCTCTACCTTAACCTGCCTGGAAGTGATGGCGGGCGGCGTGTCGAAAGGCCATGCGCTGGAAGCGGTCGCCGGCGCGCTGGGTTATAGCCTGAAAGAGTGCATCGCCTTTGGTGACGGCATGAACGACGCGGAAATGCTGTCGATGGCGGGCAAAGGTTGCATTATGGGTAACGCTCACCAGCGCCTGAAAGAACTGCACCCGGAGCTGGAAGTGATTGGCACCAACGCCGATAACGCCGTACCGCATTACCTGCGTAAGCTGTTCCTCGAATAAGATTGACGAGTGGTTTTAAATTAACCGCTCGTCAACTAAATACTCAAACTTTGCGCAACTGAGTTCGCTACAATGCCTGTCCACTCATCGAAGAGACATTCATTGTGGCGTTACTCATCATCACCACTATTTTGTGGGCTTTCTCTTTTAGCCTGATTGGCGAATACCTTGCGGGCCATGTCGACAGCTACTTCTCCGTGCTGATGCGCGTGGGGCTGGCGGCGCTGGTCTTTTTACCGTTTCTGCGTGCGCGTGGGCATAACCTCAAGACCATTGGCCTGTACATGCTGGTGGGCGCGCTGCAACTGGGCATTATGTACCTGTTCAGCTTCCAGGCGTATCTCTACCTGACGGTGTCTGAATTCCTGTTGTTTACCGTTTTCACACCGCTGTATGTCACCCTGATTTACGATCTGCTCAGTAAGCGCGGGCTGCGCTGGAGCTACGCGCTGAGCGCCGGGCTGGCGGTAATTGGCGCGGCGATTATTCGCTACGACAAAGTGAGCGATCACTTCTGGATTGGTCTGATTCTGGTGCAACTGGCGAATATCAGCTTTGCCATTGGTATGGTCGGCTACAAACGCCTGATGGAGACGCGCCCGATGCCGCAACACAACGCGTTCGCCTGGTTTTATCTTGGCGCATTCGTGGTCGCCGTTGTGGCGTGGTTTGTGATGGGTAATCCGCAGAAATTGCCGACCACGACGCTGCAATGGAGCGTGCTGGTGTGGCTTGGCGTGGTGGCATCCGGGTTGGGTTATTTTATGTGGAACTACGGCGCCACGCAGGTGGATGCCGGGACGCTCGGCATCATGAACAATGTGCATGTTCCCGCCGGGTTACTAGTTAACCTCGCGATCTGGCAGGAACAACCGCACTGGCCGAGCTTTATTATTGGTGGTGCGGTGATAATGGCCTCGCTGTGGGTGCATCGCCGTTGGGTCGCTCCGCGCTCCGCACAAAAGGCAGATGGTCGCAAGCGTGGTTCCGCGCTGAGCGAATAAACGCTTCCGTTACCGGCTGACGCTGCTCGCCGTCGCGCACGGCGGCGTACAGCCGGCTCCACAATCCTTCGCCCAGGGTTTTGGTCACTATCAGACCCTGGCGCTCAAAACTCTCCACCACCCAGTGCGGCAGCGCCGCAATGCCCATCCGCGCGGCAACCATCTGAATCAGCAGCAGCGTATTATCAACGCTTTTCAGCGACGGGCTCACGCCCGCCGGTTGCAGGAAGTGACGCCAGATATCCAGGCGGCTGCGCTGTACGGGGTAAATCAGCAGCGTTTCGCTGGCGATATCGTCCGGCGTGATGCGCGCTTTCGCCGCCAGCGGATGATCGGGGGCGAGCACCAGACGCACTTCAAAATCAAACATCGGCGAATAGTGCAGACCGCTGCGCGGCAGAATGTCGGAGGTCATGACCAGATCCAGCTCGCCCTGTTGCAGCGCAGGTTGCGGATCAAACGTGACGCCGGATTTGAAATCCATCTCCACTTGCGGCCAGTTCTGGCGGAAGTTCTCAAGCGCAGGTGTCAGCCACTGAATACAGCTATGGCACTCAATAGCGATGCGCAGCGTGGCTTGCTGCGGCTCATTGCAGGCCTGCAGCGCGCGGCTAATCTGCGGCAGCACCTGATTTGCCAGTTGCAGCAGAATTTCACCCTGCGGCGTAAAGCGCAGCGGCTGGCTTTTCCGCACAAACAGACGAAAGCCAAGGCGCTGTTCCAGATCGCTGAACTGGTGGGAAAGCGCGGACTGCGTTTGATGCAGCGTTGCCGCCGCTGCCGCCAGCGACCCGCTGTTTCGTAACGCCTGTAGCGTTTTCAGGTGTTTAATTTCGATCATGAAAGTCCTTCACTCCGGCATGAACATTTTGCGCTTGAGGAATATACAGTACCTACACAATATGGATGTGTAAACATCTGGACGTCTAAAAATCCTGTGTCTTTCGAATTAATGGTGCGTTGGCTGCGCTCTTTCACCCCAGTCACTTACTTCAGTAAGCTCCTGGGGATTCATGAACTTGCCGCCTTCCCTTAATCCGAAATCCTTTGGATTAACCCAATTGAAGAGGCTAAAAATGACAATTCTTAATCACACCCTCGGTTTCCCTCGCGTTGGCCTGCGCCGCGAGCTGAAAAAAGCGCAAGAGAGCTACTGGGCGGGTAACTCCACCCGTGAAGAGCTGCTGGCGGTAGGGCGCGAGTTGCGCGCCCGCCACTGGGAGCAGCAAAAAGAGGCCGGTATCGATCTGCTGCCGGTGGGCGATTTCGCCTGGTACGACCATGTTCTGACCACCAGCTTGCTGCTGGGCAATGTGCCGGCTCGTCATCAGAACAACGACGGTTCCGTCGATATCGACACCCTGTTCCGCATTGGTCGTGGCCGCGCGCCAACCGGCGAACCGGCGGCAGCGGCGGAAATGACCAAATGGTTCAACACCAACTACCACTACATGGTGCCGGAGTTCAGCAAAGGCCAGCAGTTCAAACTGACCTGGACGCAACTGCTGGACGAAGTAGACGAAGCGCTGGCGCTCGGCCATAAGGTGAAACCTGTGCTGCTGGGCCCGGTCACTTACCTGTGGCTGGGCAAAGTGAAAGGCGAACAGTTTGATCGTTTAAGCCTGCTGAACGACATTCTGTCGGTCTACAAACAGGTGCTAGGCGAGCTGGCAAAACGCGGTATTGAGTGGGTACAAATCGACGAACCGGCGCTGGTGCTGGAGTTGCCACAAGCCTGGCTGGATGCGTTTAAACCAGCTTACGACGCGCTTTCCGGCCAGCTAAAGCTGCTGCTGACCACCTATTTTGAAGGTGTGACGCCGAACCTTGATGTGATCACCGCGCTGCCGGTGCAGGGGCTGCACGTTGATTTAGTACACGGCAAGGACAACGTGGCCGAGCTGCACTCGCGTCTGCCTGCTGACTGGCTGCTTTCTGCCGGTCTGGTGAATGGTCGTAACGTCTGGCGCGCCGATCTCACCGAGAAATATGCGCAAATCAACGAAGTGGTCGGTAAACGTCCGCTGTGGGTTGCCTCTTCGTGTTCTTTGCTGCACAGCCCGATCGATCTGAGTGTTGAAACGCGTCTGGATGCGGAAGTGAAAAGCTGGTTCGCCTTCGCCCTGCAAAAATGCCAGGAACTGGCGCTGCTGCGCGATGCGCTGAACAGCGGTAATACGGAAAAACTGGTGGAATGGAGCGCCCCGATTCAGGCGCGTCGCCACTCTACGCGCGTTCACAACACGGCAGTAGCGCAGCGTCTGGCGGCGATCACCGCGCAGGACAGCCAGCGTAACAGCCCGTACGCCGAGCGCGCGAAAGCCCAGCGCGAGCGCTTTAAGCTGCCTGCCTGGCCGACCACCACTATCGGCTCTTTCCCGCAGACTACCGAGATTCGCGGCCTGCGGCTGGATTTCAAAAAAGGCAATCTCGACGCGGGTAATTACCGCACTGGTATCGCCGAACATATCAAACAGGCGATTGTCGAGCAGGAGCGTCTGGGCTTAGACGTGCTGGTGCATGGCGAAGCCGAGCGTAATGACATGGTGGAGTACTTCGGTGAAAACCTGGATGGCTTCGTCTTTACACAAAACGGCTGGGTGCAGAGCTACGGCTCCCGCTGCGTAAAACCACCAGTGGTTATCGGCGACGTCAGCCGCCCGGAAGCGATTACCGTCGAGTGGGCGAAGTATGCGCAGTCGCTGACCGATAAACCGGTGAAAGGGATGCTGACCGGCCCGGTGACCATTCTTTGCTGGTCGTTCCCGCGTGAAGACGTGAGCCGCGAAACCATCGCCAAACAGATTGCGCTGGCACTGCGTGATGAAGTGGCGGATCTGGAAGCGGCAGGGATTGGCATTATCCAGATTGATGAACCGGCACTGCGCGAAGGTTTGCCGCTGCGTCGCAGCGACTGGGACGCCTATCTGGCCTGGGGCGTGGAGGCTTTTCGCATCAACGCGGCGGTGGCGAAAGATGACACGCAGATCCATACCCATATGTGTTACTGCGAGTTTAACGACATCATGGATTCCATCGCCGCGCTGGATGCCGATGTGATTACCATTGAAACCTCGCGATCGGATATGGAACTGCTGGAGTCGTTCGAAGAGTTTGAGTACCCGAACGAAATCGGCCCGGGTGTGTACGATATTCACTCGCCGAACGTACCGAGTGTCGAGTGGATCGAAGCACTGCTGCAAAAAGCCGCGCAGCGTATCCCGGCACAACGTTTGTGGGTGAACCCGGACTGCGGCCTGAAAACCCGCGGCTGGCCGGAAACCCGTAGCGCGCTGGCGAACATGGTGAAAGCCGCGCAGAACCTGCGTCAGCAGTAAGTCTTACCGCGCCGCCCGGTGTGAAACCGGCGGCGCGTCATTCCTCTGTAACAAGCCAACATCGCTTCGGTAACATTTTTGTCAAACTCCCTTGTTTAAATCGTCGCAACGAAAACACAGGGGACTGAACCATGAGTAAGAAAAGTGTGCTGGCAGCGGTACTGCTGGCCATCATCAGTACGTCAGCTTTCGCCAAATCCACTCTGACGCTCTATACCAGCCAGCCCAATGAAGATGCGCAAATGACCGTCAGCGCCTTTGAAAAAGCGCACCCGGACATTGAAGTGAAATGGATCCGCGACGGAACTACCAAGCTGACCGCGCGTTTGCAGGCAGAGTTAGCCGCCGGTGGCGCCGCCCCGGACGTGCTGCTGATTGCCGACAGCGTGACCATGGAATCCCTGAAACAGCAAAATCTACTGGCGGCGTATAAATCACCGCAAGCGACGCGTTTTGATGCGCAGTTGTATGACAAAGAGGGCTACTACTACGGCACCAAACTGATCACCACCGGTATTGCTTATCACAGCAAAGCCCCCGTTAAGCCAAGCTCCTGGCAGGATCTGCTCAAACCGGAGCTGAAAAACATGACCACCCTGCCAAGCCCGCTCTATTCCGGCGCGGCGCAAATCCACCAGGCGACGCTGATGAACGATCCGGCGCTCGGCTGGCAATACTACGAGAAACTAAAAGAGAACGGTGCGATGCCGCAAAGCGGTAACGGCGCGGTGATGAGCGCGATTGCGTCCGGCAGCAAAGCCTATGGCGTGCTGGTGGATTACATGGCGATCCGCGAAAAAGCCAAAGGCGCACCGATTGAGTTCGTCTTCCCGAAAGAGGGCGTCAGCATTGTTACCGAGCCGGTAGCGATGATGAAAAACGCGAAAAACCCGCAGGCGGCGAAAGCGTTTATCGACTTTGTGCTCTCGGATGAGGGGCAAAAACTGGTGCTCCAGCAGGGCTATCTGCCCGCCGACGCCACCTTGCCGGTTCCGGCCGGGTTCCCGCCGCGCGACAGCATCAAGCTGATGCCGTTTGATGCAGCAAAAGCGTTGGCCGAGACGGAAGCCAATAAAAAGCGCTTTGCCGACCTGTTCGGAAACCGCTAATTGATGACCAGTATGACGCTGCGCCAGCACGCCAGCGGCGGCCCGGCAAAAGGGCTGCTCTGGCTGTTATTATTTCTTGTTGCGCTACTGAGCCTGCTGCCCAGCCTGCGGTTGCTGGTCTCTGCGCTGGTTGACGGGCGCCACGGCAGCGACAGCAGTTTGTGGCGTGTGATGAGCAACCCTTCCACCTGGCTTGCGCTGTGGCACAGCCTGTATACCAGTGGGCTGGGCATGCTGCTGTCACTGCTGCTGGGTAGCCTGTTCGCTTTTTGCCTGGCGCTGACCAATATCCGCCTCAAACAGCTGTGGGTATTTCTGTTTATGCTGCCGATGATGATCCCGCCGCAGGTCACCGCGTTAAGCTGGCTGCAACTTTTGGGGCCGGGCAGCATCTTGCTCAATAGCATTGGTCTTGCGCCAGGGTTTGGCAGCAGCAACCCGCTCTATTCGGCAGAAGGCATCGCATTGCTGCTCGGTATTCAGCATGCGCCGCTGGTGTTTCTGGCGCTGCGCACCCAGCTACAGTGTTTGCCAAAAGAGCATATTGAAGCCGCACGATTACACGGCGCATCGTTGTGGCGGGTGTTCTTCGACATTGTGTTGCCGCTGTGCCGTACTGCATTGTGGGCCGGGGCGGCGATCGCGTTTGTTTCGGCGCTCGGTAATTTTGGTATTCCGGCGATGCTGGGCATCCCGATTTCCTACTTTGTACTCCCTGTGTATATCTATCAGACGCTTTCCAGCTTTGGCCCGGCGATGCTGAACGACGTGGCGGCGCTGTCGGTGCTGATGGGGATGCTGGCAATTGGCATTGTCACGCTGCAAGGCCACATGCAGCGGCGTTATGCGCTGCCGCTGATTGGCATGGCGGGGCGCGCGCTGGGTTTCACCCTCGGCAAATGGCGGCTGGCGGTCGAGTTATTATTGGCGGCGGTGCTGTGTGCCATCCTGCTCGCGCCGCTAGTGGCGCTGATTACCACCTCGCTGGTGCCGACGCTTGGCGTCGCGCTGAATAGTGAAACGCTTACCTTTGCCGCCTGGCGAGGGATCTTTGATGCGCAAAGCGCCACGTTACGCGCGCTCAGCAACAGCCTGTTTTTATCGATCTCGGCGGCTGTGGTGTTGATGTTGCTCAGCCTGCCGCTAGCGTGGCTGCTGGTGCGCTACCCGAACCGGCCGTTGCGCTGGCTGTATTTAATTATCGACATCCCCTATACCTTGCCCGGCGTGGTGCTGGCGATTGCCTGTATTCTGCTGTTTGCTCGCCCATTGCCGCTGATCGATATCAGCCTTAGCGGCACGCTGGGCATTATCTTTTTCGCCTATCTCGCACGTTTCCTCACGGTTTGCCTGAAGCCGGTGCACAGCAGCATGCTGCAACTGGATCCCGCAATGGAAGAAGCGGCCAGCCTGGCTGGGGCGAACTTCTCCCGGCGACTGCGCCATATCGTCCTGCCGTTGCTGGCACCGGCGGCGTTTGCCGGGGCGTTGCTGGTATTCCTCACAGCGGTGAATGAACTCACTGTCTCGGCGCTGCTGTGGAGCGCCGGGAAAGAGACGCTGGGCGTGGTGATTTTTAACCTTGATGAGAGCGGCGATAAGGTGCTGGCATCGGCGCTTTCCGTGCTGGTTGTCATTCTGGTGGCGCTGGTGATGCTGTTGCTCAGCGCGCTTGGCCGCTATTTACCGAAAGGAGTGATCCCTTGGCAGAGCTGAGACTGGAACATCTAAGCAAAGCATTTGCCGGCCAGACCGTGGTGCGGGATATCAATCTGACCATTCCGCAGGGGGCGTTTACCGCCCTGTTGGGGCCAAGTGGCTGCGGCAAAACCACCACGCTGCGTATTCTTGCGGGGCTTGAGACCTTGAGCGAAGGGCGCTTATGGCTGGGCGATCGTCTGCTGGCAGATAAAACGCTGCACACTCCGCCGGAGCAGCGCGATATGGGGATGGTCTTTCAGTCTTATGCGCTGTGGCCGCATATGACGGTTGCCGGGAACGTGGGCTACCCGCTAAAGCTGCGCAATGTGCACGGCGCTGCGCGTCACAAGCAGGTGATGGACGCGCTGGAGGTGGTTGAACTGGGTGCTTACGCCGCACGTTCGCCGCAAGAGTTAAGCGGTGGTCAGCGTCAACGCGTGGCGCTGGCGCGCTGCCTGGTCGCGGAGCCACAAGTGGTGTTGCTTGATGAACCGCTGGCAAACCTCGATCGCCATCTGCGTGCCACCATGGAACAGACTTTCCGTGATTTTCATCGCCGCACTGGTGCAACGTTTGTCTATGTCACCCATGATCAGGCGGAAGCGATGGCGCTCGCCAGCCATATCGCGGTGATGCACCAGGGCGAACTGATGCAGTGGGGCGCACCGCAGGCGCTGTATCAGCAGCCGCAGAATGGCTGGGTGGCGCGTTTTATTGGTAAGGGGAGTGTGCTGATGCTGGCGACGCCCGCCGGGGTACAGCAACTGGATGGCGCGCAAATGCATGCTGGGCTGGCGCATACTGGCGCGGATCTTCACCAGCCGGTGCTGGTTCGCCCCGAGCATGTGCAGGTAGCGAGTGAGGGTCTGAGCGCTGAGGTACAAAGCTGCATTTATCAGGGCGAGCGCTATTTGCTTGATTTACGCCTGCGCGATGGGCAAACGCTGAGTGCCTTTCATCATGCACCGCTGCAATGCAAACAGATCGTGGCGGTACGTTTGACCCAGGGCTGGCGTCTCGAAACAGCATGAGGTGCGCCGGGCATTTACTCCGGCGCACACCGTCACTTTTTACTGTACTGCGCAAACCATGCCAGCATCCGCTGCCAGCCATCAGCGGCGGATTCTGCGTGATAGCTCGGACGATAGTCCGCATTAAACGCGTGGCCCGCTTCGGGGTAGACGATGATTTCCGCTTTGGCGTTCGCGGCTCTCAGCGCCTGGCGCATGGTTTCCACGCTCTCCAGCGGAATGCCGGTATCCTGCGCGCCATATAAACCGAGCACTGGCGCGGTAAGTTCAGTGGCAATATCCACCGGATGGCGCGGAGAATTAAGTGATTTTTCCCCCACCAGCTTGCCATACCAGGCGACGGCGGCTTTCAACTGCGGATTGTGCGCGGCATACAGCCAGGCGATACGCCCGCCCCAGCAAAAACCGGTCACTAAGAGTTGGTGAGCGTTCCCGCCGTTACGCGCCGCCCAGCTGGCGACGTGATCCAAATCGGCAAGCACTTGCGCGTCCGGTACTTTGCTTACCAGGCCGCTCAGCAGGGTTTGAATATCGGCAAAATCATTCGGATCGCCCTGACGGAAGTAGAGCTCCGGCGCGATGGCGAGATAGCCCTCCAGCGCCAGACGGCGGCACAGATCGCGAATATGTTCATGCACGCCGAAAATTTCCTGTACCACAATGACAATCGGCAAGGGACCTTCTGCATTTTTCGGCCGGGCATGAAAAGCGGGCATATTTTCGCCCTGTGTCGGAATAGACGTTTCGCCTGCGATTAAGGCGTCTTCCGACGTATGAACAACGGTTGAAGCAAGGGGTGAAGCCGCAGGTGCAAAGCCTGGTGTGTTGTTGGTTGTCATGGCATTCTCCATACCTTTTTTAGCGCTTCAATAACTATAGACGGGAAGGCCTGCCGCGCGCGCAAATCACCGTGCCGTAGACTATCTTTGCTGCTGAGTTGTGGGATGTGTCATGTTAGTGTGATGTAAGTCACTAATTTATGGAAATGAACTGCAATCAGTTTAATTCATGGTGATATCAGTCACGAAATTATGTCCGTGCCTTCTGTAAAGTATCTTTTTGCCTCTACTGATAAAACCGACCACAGAGGAGTCTGTTATGTCCAAGTCTGATGTTTTTCATCTCGGCCTCACCAAAAACGATTTACAAGGGGCTACGCTGGCCATCGTCCCTGGCGATCCGGAGCGTGTGGAAAAGATCGCCGCGCTGATGGATAAGCCGGTCAAACTGGCATCCCACCGCGAATTCACCAGCTGGCGCGCAGAGCTGGATGGCAAACCGGTTATCGTTTGTTCCACCGGCATCGGCGGCCCGTCAACCTCTATCGCCGTAGAAGAACTGGCGCAGCTTGGCATCCGCACTTTCCTGCGTGTGGGCACCACCGGTGCGATTCAGCCGCACATCAATGTTGGCGACGTGCTGATCACCACCGCGTCCGTGCGCCTTGATGGCGCGAGCCTGCACTTTGCGCCGATGGAGTACCCGGCGGTGGCGGATTTTGAGTGCACTACCGCGCTGGTTGCCGCAGCGGATGCGATTGGCGCAACGAAACATATCGGCGTGACTGCCTCTTCTGACACCTTCTACCCAGGCCAGGAGCGTTACGACACCTTCTCTGGCCGCGTGGTGAGCCGCTTTAAAGGTTCCATGGAAGAGTGGCAATCCATGGGCGTAATGAACTATGAAATGGAATCCGCCACGCTGCTGACCATGTGCGCGAGCCAGGGGCTGCGTGCCGGTATGGTTGCCGGTGTGATTGTAAACCGCACCCAGCAAGAGATCCCGAATGCGGAAACCATGAAGCAGACCGAAAGTCACGCGGTGAAAATCGTGGTGGAAGCGGCGCGTCGTCTTCTGTAATTCACCTCCCCGTTTGCTAAGGCCGACGCGTTCGGCCTTTTCTTTTTGCGTACTGCTTCGCAGGAAAACCCCTTCCAAACTGGACGTTTATACAGCACAATCCTCCGCTATATGCGTTATCACTAAGGGGACGTGGTGGACACTTCAATCATCGTCATGGCAGCCGTTGCGCTGGCGGGTTTACTGGTCGGCTGGCTGGCAGCAAGCTGGCGCGGGGCGCAACAGCAGGCGGATCTGCTCGCGGAGCAGCGAGATGTCTTTAGCGAACTGAGCGCCGCCCGGCAGCAGATAACCCAAAACGAACACTGGCGCGAAGAGTGCGAGCTGCTCAATAACGAGCTGCGCAGCCTGCAACATATCAATAGCTCGCTGGAAGCTGATTTGCGCGAAGTGACGACCCGACTGGAAGCTACCCAGTTACATGCCGAAGAGAAGCTGCGCCAGATGCACAGCAGCGAGCAGCGCTTGAGCGAGCAGTTCGAAAATCTCGCTAACCGCATCTTTGAGCAGAGCAATCGCCGCGTCGATGAACAAAACCGACAAAGTCTGAACGGTCTGCTAACGCCGCTGCGCGAGCAGCTTGATGGCTTTCGTCGCCAGGTGCAGGAGAGTTTTGGTCAGGAAGCGCGTGAACGGCATACGCTGGCGCATGAAATTCGCAACCTGCAACAGCTCAATGCCCAGATGGCGCAGGAAGCGATTAACCTGACGCGCGCGCTGAAAGGCGATAACAAAACCCAGGGTAACTGGGGGGAAGTGGTGCTGACCCGCGTGCTGGAAGCCTCTGGTCTGCGTGAAGGTTATGAATACGAAACCCAGGTCAGTATTGAAAATGACCATCGCGCGCGAATGCAGCCGGATGTGATCGTGCGTCTGCCGCAGGGCAAAGACGTGGTAATCGACGCCAAAATGACGCTGGTCGCCTATGAACGTTACTTCAATGCCGACGACGACTTTACGCGCGAAGGCGCGTTACAGGAACATATCGCCTCGGTACGCAACCATATTCGTCTGCTTGGTCGTAAGGATTATCAGCAACTGCCGGGGTTGCGCAGCCTGGATTATGTGTTGATGTTTATCCCGGTGGAGCCGGCCTTTTTGATTGCGCTGGACAGGCAGCCCGAACTGATCACCGAAGCGCTGAAAAATAACATTATGCTGGTCAGCCCGACGACACTGCTGGTGGCGCTACGCACCATCGCCAACCTGTGGCGGTATGAACACCAAAGCCGCAATGCGCAGCAGATCGCGGAGCGGGCGAGCCGCCTGTATGACAAAATGCGCCTGTTCGTTGACGATATGTCATCCATTGGCCAGAGTCTGGATAAAGCGCAGGACAATTACCGTCAGGCGATGAAAAAACTGAGTTCCGGGCGCGGCAATCTGCTGGCCCAGGCCGAGGCGTTTCGCGGGCTCGGTGTCGAAATCAAACGCGAGATTAATCCGGAATTGGCGGCGCAAGCACAGGATCAGGACGAAGAGTTTCGTTTGCGTTCCGGGCAAAACGATTCCCTCGATTGCTTTGAAGACAATGCATTAGAGAGCATGGCCGCGGACGAGGAGCCCGAATCGAAGGCTTCTTCGGGTGGTTGAATCGTAGGGCAATCGCCTCCAATCTGATACACTTCACAAACAATTTCTTGAATAGCAGGCACTAAGATGGCGGAAGATTCAAAAGAGACAACACACTTTGGTTTTCAGACCGTCGCCAAAGAAAACAAAGCCGACATGGTGGCGCATGTCTTCCATTCGGTCGCTTCAAAATATGACGTCATGAACGATCTGATGTCGATGGGCATTCACCGTTTATGGAAGCGCTTTACCATTGATTGCAGCGGCGTGCGTCGCGGGCAGAAAGTTCTCGATCTGGCCGGTGGTACGGGCGATCTGACGGCGAAGTTCTCCCGCCTGGTGGGTGAAACCGGCCAGGTTGTGCTGGCAGATATTAACGACTCGATGCTGAAAATGGGGCGCGAGAAACTGCGCAACCTCGGTGTGATCGGTAACGTAGAGTATGTGCAGGCAAATGCTGAAGCCTTGCCGTTCCCGGACAATACTTTCGACTGCATCACCATCTCGTTTGGTCTGCGTAACGTGACGGAAAAAGAGAAAGCGCTGCGCTCCATGTTCCGCGTTTTGAAACCGGGCGGTCGCCTGCTGGTGCTCGAATTTTCCAAGCCAATTATTGAACCGCTGAGCAAAGCCTATGACGCTTACTCTTTCCACGTCCTGCCGCGTATTGGTCAACTGGTAGCAAACGACGCGGAAAGCTATCGCTATCTTGCTGAATCCATCCGTATGCACCCCGATCAGGACACCCTGAAAGCGATGATGCAGGACGCCGGTTTCGAAAACGTCGATTACTACAACATGACGGCCGGTATCGTTGCTCTGCACCGTGGCTACAAATTCTGACAGGAGTGCGTATGCCTTTTAAGCCGATGGTTGCCGCCGGAATTGAACGTGTATTGAATACGTTTTTATACCGTGAAGGCGCGCTGAAACCCGCGCGCCAGCGTTTGCATGGCAAGGTGTTGCGCGTAGTGCTGCAAGAGTTCTCTTCCCCCTTTGTGCTGGTGTTCAGTGAGCGCCAGATTGATGTATTAGGCGAGTGGGAAGGTGAGGCCGACTGTTCCGTGATTACGCAACTGCGGGTACTGCCGAAGCTGCGTGACCGCCAGCAGCTGACTGCGCTTATTCGCAGCGGCGAGCTGGAAGTGCAGGGCGATATCCAGGTGGTGCAAAACCTGGTTTCGCTGATGGATTTGGCGGAATTCGATCCTGCCGAGATCCTCGCACCATGGACAGGCGATATCGCCGCTGAGGGGATCAGTAAATTCCTGCGCGGCGGGGCACGCTTTCTGCAACACGGTTTTCAACGCCAGCAACGCTATGTCGCTGAAGTGCTGACGGAAGAGTGGCGCCTTGCGCCGGGCGCACTGGAAGTTGCCTGGTTTGCTGAAGAAACGGCTGCTGTGGAAAGGGCTGCGGATGCCTTAGCCAAACGCCTGGATAAACTGGAGGGCAAATGACGCCTGGAGAATTACGGCGCCTCTATTTCATCATCCAAACCTTTTTAAGTTACGGGCTTGATGAGCTCATTCCCAAAATGCGTATCACTCTGCCGCTGCGGTTATGGCGGCGGACGCTGTTCTGGATGCCGAACCGGCACAAAGAAAAATTGCTTGGGGAACGCCTGCGTCTTGCCTTGCAGGAACTGGGGCCGGTGTGGATTAAGTTCGGGCAAATGTTGTCTACTCGCCGCGATTTATTCCCGCCGCTGATTGCCGATCAACTGGCAATGTTGCAGGACCGCGTTGCGCCTTTCGATGGTCATCTCGCCAAAAAGCAGATTGAAAAAGCGATGGGTGATCTGCCGGTGGAAACCTGGTTTGATGACTTCGCCATCGAACCGCTGGCCTCTGCGTCCATTGCGCAGGTGCATACAGCACGGTTGAAAGAGAGTGGCAAAGAGGTGGTGATTAAGGTCATCCGCCCGGACATCCTGCCGGTGATCAAAGCGGATTTGAAACTGATTTACCGCCTGGCGGGCTGGGTTCCACGCCTGTTACCGGACGGTCGTCGTCTGCGCCCGCGTGAAGTGGTGCGCGAGTATGAGAAGACGCTGATTGATGAGCTGGATCTGCTGCGTGAAGCCGCTAACGCGATCCAGTTGCGCCGCAACTTTGAAAACAGCCCAATGCTGTACGTGCCGGAAATCTACTCGGATTATTGCAGCCAAAATATGCTGGTAATGGAGCGTATTTATGGCATTCCGGTTTCCGATGTGGCGGCGCTGGAGAAAAACGGCACCAATTTAAAATTGCTGGCCGAACGCGGTGTGCAGGTCTTTTTCACCCAGGTTTTCCGCGACAGCTTTTTCCATGCCGACATGCACCCTGGCAATATTTTCGTCAGCTACGATCACCCGGAAGATCCGCAATATATCGGTATTGACTGCGGTATTGTCGGTTCGCTGAACAAAGAAGATAAGCGCTACCTGGCGGAAAACTTTATTGCCTTCTTTAACCGCGACTATCGCAAAGTGGCGGAGCTGCATGTGGATTCAGGCTGGGTTCCGCCGGATACCAATGTAGAAGAGTTTGAGTTTGCCATTCGCACCGTGTGTGAGCCGATCTTTGAAAAGCCGCTGGCGGAAATCTCCTTTGGGCATGTGCTGCTCAACCTCTTCAATACGGCACGTCGCTTTAATATGGAAGTGCAGCCGCAACTGGTCCTGTTGCAGAAAACATTGCTCTATATCGAAGGTGTCGGCCGTCAGCTCTATCCGCAACTGGATTTATGGAAAACCGCGAAACCTTTCCTTGAAACGTGGATCAAAGATCAGGTGGGTATTCCGGCGCTGGTCAGAGCGTTGAAAGAGAAAGGCCCATTCTGGATCGAGAAAATGCCGGAAATTCCTGAACTGATCTACAACGGGTTGCAGCAAGGCAAGCATTTGCAGCAAAGCGTGGATAAGATAGCCAGTGAATTACAGGCAAACCATGTGCGCCAGGGGCAATCACGCTATCTGTTTGGTATTGGCGCGACGCTCTTACTGAGCGGTACGCTGTTACTGATTAATCGACCAGAGTGGGGTTTAACGCCTGCATGGCTAATGGTAGGTGGCGTTCTGGCCTGGTTTGTGGGTTGGTATAAAACACGTTAAGCGAAACGCCGCCCGGTTGGGCCTGGTGCACAGAAGCTGTCAACAAAGAGGCAGCTTAATGGATAAAGTGTATACTGGGGCCTGTTTTTAACATCATCTGTTACAGAGGACTATGTATGGGTGGTATCAGCATTTGGCAGTTGTTGATTATTGCGGTCATCGTGGTGCTGCTGTTTGGCACCAAAAAGCTCGGTTCTATAGGTTCAGACCTTGGCGCATCCATCAAAGGCTTCAAAAAGGCTATGGGTGATGACGATAAAGAGGAAAAGCAGGATAAATCGGCACAAGATGCGGATTTTACGGCAACGTCTCTTTCCGACAGCAAGACATCCGACGACGCTAAAAAAGACGAAAAACGTCACGACAAAGAGCAGGTGTAATTCGTGTTCGATATAGGTTTTGGCGAACTGTTACTCGTTTTCATCATTGGCCTCGTGGTATTAGGGCCGCAACGGCTACCTGTGGCTGTGCGCACTGTAGCGGGCTGGGTCCGCGCGCTGCGCTCGCTGGCAACGACGGTGCAGAATGAACTGACGCAGGAACTGAAGCTGCAGGAGTTCCAGGACAGCCTGAAAAAGGTGGAAAAAGCGAGCCTGGAAAACCTGACGCCAGAGTTAAAGCAGTCGATGGATGAGCTGCGCCAGGCGGCGGAATCAATGAAGCGCTCCTATAGCGCTAACGATGCCGAAAAAGCCAGTGATGAAGCTCATACCATCCATAACCCGGTGGTGAAAGATAACGACGCGCAGCATGAAGGCGTTACGCCTGCCGCCGCTGAAAATCAGGCCAGTTCGCCACAGCAAGTCCCCGATGCTGCAGAAACGAAAAAAGTGCCGCAGGTGACTACCACGGTGCAAACGGCCTCGCCGGTTTCCGACTCCACACCTTCTTCAAGTGATAAATCCTGAACATGGCTGTAGACGATACCCAACCGCTGATCGCACACCTTATTGAGCTGCGTAAGCGTCTGCTGAACTGCATTATCGCTGTTATCGTGATTTTCCTCGCGCTGGTTTACTTCGCGAATGATATTTACCAACTGGTTTCCGCACCGCTCATCAAGCAGATGCCATTGGGCGCGACGATGATCGCCACCGACGTGGCCTCGCCGTTTTTTACGCCGATCAAACTGACCTTTATGGTGTCGCTGATCCTTTCCGCGCCGGTCATTTTGTATCAGGTCTGGGCGTTTGTCGCTCCGGCGTTATACAAGCATGAACGTCGTCTGGTGGTGCCACTGCTGGTTTCCAGTTCGTTGCTGTTTTACATCGGCATGGCATTCGCCTATTTCGTAGTGTTCCCGCTGGCCTTCGGTTTCCTGACACACACCGCGCCGGAAGGCGTGCAGGTTTCTACCGATATTGCCAGTTATCTTAGCTTCGTGATGGCGCTGTTTATGGCTTTCGGCGTCTCGTTTGAAGTGCCGGTTGCTATCGTGCTGCTGTGCTGGATGGGCGTGACCACGCCTGCGGACTTGCGGCAAAAACGTCCGTACGTTTTGGTTGGCGCGTTCGTTATTGGTATGTTGCTAACGCCACCGGATGTCTTCTCGCAGACCTTACTGGCAATACCGATGTATTGCCTGTTCGAAGTCGGCGTCTTTTTTGCTCGCTTCTACGTCGGTAAGCGCCGCATTCCGGATGAAGAGAACGAAACAGAAACCAGCGAAGAGTAATTACCAGCCGCCCGTCAGGGCGGTTGTTGTATGGGAAAAAACATGTTTGATATCGGTGTGAATTTAACCAGCAGCCAGTTTGCAAAAGACCGGGATGAGATCGTGGCACGGGCGCAAGCGGCGGGTGTGGCGGGTATGCTCATTACCGGAACTAACCTGCATGAAAGCCAGCAGGCACAGCAACTTGCTCAACGCTATCGTCATTGCTGGTCCACTGCCGGTGTGCATCCGCATGACAGTAGTGGCTGGACCGATGAAACCGCAGAGACGATCCGCACGCTGGCCGCTACAGCGGAAGTCGTTGCCGTGGGTGAATGTGGGCTGGATTTCAACCGCAATTTTTCGACGCCGCAGGAGCAGGAGTACGCTTTCGGTGCGCAGCTGTCGCTGGCCGCCGAGCTAAACATGCCGGTGTTTCTGCACTGCCGCGATGCGCATGAACGGTTCCTGGCGCTGCTGGATCCGTGGCTGGATAAGTTGCCTGGTGCGGTGCTGCACTGTTTCACCGGTTCGGCGCAGGAAGCACGAGAGTGTCTCGATCGCGGCATCTACTTAGGCATTACCGGCTGGGTGTGCGATGAACGTCGCGGGTTGGAATTACGTGAAGTGGTTCCGCTGATCCCCGCCGGGCAGCTATTGATTGAAACCGATGCGCCCTACTTGTTGCCGCGCGATCTTAAACCAAAGCCTGCGTCGCGGCGTAATGAACCGGCACTGCTGGGGCATATTCTTGCCACAGTTGCCGTGCTTCGTGGGGAAGAGGTTCAGTGGCTGGGTTCAGTAACGGATCAAAACGTGCGACGGTTATTCGGCGTGGATTTTTAACGCGACGCTCACGCCTTGCGAAAATCGGTGTTCTTGACGCTTTGCAGTACCTGCTTGTTAAGCAGGTGGAGTAAGAGCATGGAGCGCGCCTCGCCGTCCGGCTCTTTAAAGATTGCCTGTAAACCTTCGAGTGCACCCTCGGTGATCACCACATCATCGCCTGGATAAGGCGTGTCAGGGTCGGTAATCCCTTCTGGCTGATAGAGCGAAAGTTGCTGAATGACGGATTGCGGAACGGTTGCCGGATGCATACCAAAGCGGACGAAATGGCTGACGCCGCGCGTGGCGTTGATCGTGGTGGTATGAATCACCTCAGGATCAAACTCCACAAACAAATAGTTCGGGAAAAGAGGTTCGTTCACTGTTGTGCGTTTGCCGCGCACCATTTTTTCCAGTGCAATCATAGGCGTCAGACAGCTGACCGCCTGGCGTTCTAAGTGTTCCTGGGCGCGCTGGAGCTGGCCACGTTTGCAGTAAAGTAGATACCAGGATCGCATAATGACTCTTTTCCGTAAGTTCGGGCGCAAGAATATCAAAACCGCAGCATGATGGCTAAGTTGATTATAACCTGCGCCAAAAGATGTCGTTGTAATTCACGCAGATTTAACAAAAATACAGCAACCGCCGGGCGAACACCGTATAATATGCCCCTTACCTGGAGGCGATAATAGACCGCATGAAATACAACGACCTACGCGACTTCCTGACCCTGCTTGAGCAGCAGGGCGAGCTGAAACGCATCACTCTTCCGGTTGACCCTTATCTGGAAATGACGGAAATAGCCGATCGCACGCTACGTGCGGGTGGCCCGGCGTTGTTATTTGAAAATCCCAAAGGTTACACCATGCCGGTGCTGTGCAACTTATTTGGCACGCCGCGCCGCGTAGCGCTGGGCATGGGGCAAGAGGATGTCAGCGCGTTGCGGGACGTGGGCAAACTGCTGGCGTTTCTCAAAGAACCGGAGCCGCCAAAAGGTTTTCGCGATCTCTTTGATAAACTGCCGCAGTTTAAGCAAGTGCTTAACATGCCGACAAAGCGTCTGCGCGGTGCTCCTTGCCAGCAAAAAGTAGTGCAGGGTGATGACGTGGATCTGCGCAACATCCCGATTATGCAGTGCTGGCCCGAAGACGCCGCGCCGCTGATCACCTGGGGGCTGACCGTGACGCGTGGCCCGCACAAAGAGCGGCAGAACCTGGGTATTTATCGCCAACAGCTGATCGGTAAAAACAAATTAATCATGCGCTGGCTTTCCCATCGCGGCGGTGCGCTCGATTTCCAGGAGTGGCAGGCAGCGCATCCTGGCGAACGTTTCCCGGTTGCTGTGGCGCTGGGCGCCGATCCGGCAACCATCCTTGGTGCAGTAACGCCGGTGCCGGATACGCTTTCTGAATATGCTTTCGCCGGGCTTCTGCGCGGCACAAAAACCGAAGTGGTGAAGTGCGTATCCAGCGATCTTGAAGTTCCCGCCAGTGCAGAAATCGTGCTGGAAGGCTATATTGAGCCAGGTGAGATGGCGCCGGAAGGGCCGTATGGCGATCACACCGGTTATTACAACGAAGTTGATAATTTCCCGGTGTTTACGGTTACCCATATTACGCAGCGCGAAGATGCGATTTACCACTCCACTTATACTGGCCGTCCGCCAGATGAGCCGGCAGTGCTGGGCGTGGCACTAAACGAAGTGTTCGTGCCGATCCTGCAAAAGCAGTTCCCGGAAATCGTTGATTTTTACCTGCCGCCGGAAGGGTGCTCCTATCGCCTGGCGGTAGTCACCATGAAGAAACAGTACCCCGGTCACGCCAAGCGCGTGATGATGGGCGTCTGGTCTTTCCTGCGTCAGTTTATGTACACCAAATTTGTGATCGTGTGCGATGACGATGTGAACGCCCGCGACTGGAATGACGTTATTTGGGCGATTACCACCCGAATGGATCCTGCGAGGGATACGGTTCTGGTGGAAAACACGCCGATTGATTATCTGGATTTTGCCTCGCCGGTTTCCGGACTGGGCTCCAAAATGGGACTGGATGCCACCAATAAATGGCCGGGCGAGACCCAGCGTGAATGGGGCCGCCCCATCAAGAAAGACCCGGAAGTTACGGCAAGAATCGACGCCATCTGGGATGAACTGGCCATACTGAACGACGAAAATAGACCCGACAGAGAGAGCGCATGACAACCTTAAGCTGTAAAGTGACCTCGGTAGAGGCCATCACTGATACCGTATATCGTGTCCGTTTAGTGCCGGAGGCGGCTTTTTCGTTCCGCGCGGGCCAGTATCTGATGGTGGTGATGGATGAGCGAGACAAGCGCCCGTTCTCGATGGCCTCGACGCCGGATCAGCATGATTTTATCGAACTGCATATTGGCGCGTCTGAGCTGAATCTCTACGCGATGGCGGTGATGGATCGCATTCTGAAAGATCGGGAAATCGTTATCGATATTCCGCACGGCGAGGCCTGGCTGCGTGACGATGAAGAGCGTCCGATGGTGCTGATTGCCGGTGGTACCGGCTTCTCCTATGTCCGCTCTATTTTGCTGACTTCTCTGGCGCAAAACCCGAATCGTGACATCACCATTTACTGGGGTGGTCGCGAAGAGAAACATCTCTACGATTTAAGCGAGCTGGAAGCGTTGTCGGTAGATCATCCGAATCTGCGTGTTGTGCCCGTCGTTGAGCAGCCGGAAGCGGGCTGGCGCGGCCGCTCTGGCACCGTGCTGGCTGCGGTATTGCAGGATTTCGGTTCGCTGGCCGAGCACGATATCTATATTGCAGGCCGTTTCGAGATGGCGAAAATTGCCCGCGATCTGTTCTGTAATGAGCGCGGTGCGCGTGAAGATCGCCTGTTTGGCGATGCGTTTGCGTTTATCTAAGCCTGTCTTCACCTTTGTCACTCTGGCCGCGCTGGCTGCCTTCGCTTTCCCCGGTCACATAGTTCACTATGCTGCCGGGGAATGATTTATTCCTGCCCTGATCTGCCGCCAGCAGCTTTGATATCGCCTTTTCTCTTTACTCTATGCGGTGGTTGCCTGCCGGATAACAGAAATAAAAAACCCGCCCCTGACAGGCGGGAAGAACGGCAACTAAACCTTCTCTTTACCCTTGACGCCATCGCGTGTTGGCTACTTTCGCTCACCCCGGTTACATACCACTATGCTGCCGGGTATTCACTCAGTTGCCGTCTTGCTCTGGCACCAATGGCTTGACAGACCTTTTCTCTTTGCCCTAATCGCCATCCGCACTGCTGGCTGCTTTTGCTCACCCCGGCTGCGTGCCGGGGATCCGCTCTGTTGCTGCCTTGCTCTGGCGTTCATGGTATTGAGATAGCACTTTTCCTGCCTGAAGCGCTAAACGCGTTCAAACACCGTAGCGATCCCCTGACCTAACCCGATGCACATGGTCGCCAGACCAAATTGTGCGTCTTTACGTTCCATCAGGTTCAGCAGCGTGGTGCTGATACGTGTTCCTGAGCAGCCCAGCGGGTGACCAAGCGCAATCGCGCCGCCGTTGAGGTTGATCTTCTCATCGATCTGCTCCATAAGGCCCAGATCTTTAATACACGGCAGGATCTGCGCGGCAAACGCTTCATTCATCTCAAACAGGTCGATATCGCTGGCGGTCAATCCGGCTTTTTTCAGCGCCAGTTGAGAGGCCGGAACCGGGCCATAGCCCATGATCGACGGATCGCAGCCAACCACCGCCATCGAACGAATGCGCGCGCGCGGCTTCAGACCTAGCTCACGGGCGCGGCTCTCGCTCATCACCAGCATGGCTGATGCACCGTCTGACAACGCGGAAGAGGTGCCAGCGGTAACGGTGCCGCTTACCGGATCAAAGGCCGGGCGCAGCGTTGACAGTGCTTCGACCGTGGTTTCCGGGCGGATCACTTCGTCATAGGTAAACTGTTTCAGTACGCCGTCCGCATCGTGGCCGCCGGTAGGGATTAACTCATTTTTAAACGCACCAGATTGCGTCGCGGCCCAGGCGCGGGCATGGGAGCGAGCGGCAAAGGCATCCTGCATTTCACGGCTGATGCCGTGCATGCGCGATAACATTTCCGCGGTAAGCCCCATCATTCCCGCCGCTTTCGCGACGTTACGGCTCATGCCCGGATGAAAATCAACGCCGTGACTCATCGGTACATGGCCCATATGTTCCACGCCGCCGACCATACAAACCTGCGCATCGCCGGTCATGATCATACGCGCGGCATCGTGTAAGGCCTGCATTGAGGAGCCGCAAAGACGGTTAACCGTTACGGCGGGTACAGAATGTGGGATCTCAGCCAGCAGCGCGGCGTTACGGGCAATGTTGAAGCCCTGTTCCAGCGTCTGCTGCACACAACCCCAGTAAATGTCGTCGATGGCGGTGGCGTCCAGCGCCGGGTTACGCGCCAGCAGGCTACGCATCAGGTGAGCGGAAAGATCTTCCGCCCGCACATTGCGAAATGCGCCGCCTTTTGAACGGCCCATCGGGGTGCGAATCGCATCGACAATGACAACGTGTTCCATTGTGACTCCTTAAGCCGTTTTCAAATCGCCCACCGGGCGCGCAGGTTCAACCGCAGGATAGTAAGGTTCATTGTGGCGCGCTTTTTCACGCAGCCCGGCCGGCACTTCATACAGCGGGCCAAGGTGCTGATAATGCTGCGCCATATCGAGGTATTTCGCGCTGCCGAGCGTATCCAGCCAGCGGAACGCACCGCCGTGGAACGGAGGGAAGCCCAGGCCGTAAACCAGCGCCATATCTGCTTCTGCGGGGCTGGCGATAATGCCTTCTTCAAGGCAACGCACCACTTCGTTGACCATCGGGATCATCATGCGCGCGATAATGTCGTCGTCGCTGAAATCCTGTTTGCCTTTGCTGATTTCCGCCAGCATACCGTCCACGGCGCTGTCTTCTTCTTTCTTCGGTTTGCCTTTGCTGTCTTCTTTATAGCGCCAGAAACCGAGGCCATTTTTCTGTCCAAAGCGGTTAGCGTCGAATAGCGCGTCAATCGCATCGCGATAATCTTTCTGCATCCGCTGCGGGAATCCAGCCGCCATTACTGCCTGCGCGTGATGTGCGGTGTCAATGCCAACGACATCCAGCAGATAAGCCGGGCCCATCGGCCAGCCGAACTGTTTTTCCATCACTTTGTCGACTTTGCGGAAATCCGCGCCGTCGCGCAGCAACTGGCTGAAACCGGCAAAGTAGGGGAACAGCACGCGGTTCACAAAGAAACCTGGGCAGTCGTTGACCACAATCGGCGTTTTGCCCATTTTGCTCGCCCAGGCCACCACTTTCGCGATGGTGTCGTCAGAGGTTTTCTCGCCGCGAATGACCTCAACCAGTGGCATACGGTGCACCGGGTTGAAGAAGTGCATGCCGCAGAAATTTTCCGGCCGCTTCAGCACACTTGCCAGTTCGCTGATGGGAATGGTGGAGGTGTTGGAGGCCAAAACGGTATCCGGGCGAACCTTGTCTTCTGTTTCCGCCAGCACCGCTTTTTTCACTTTCGGGTTTTCTACCACTGCTTCAACCACCACATCGACACGCTCAATACCAGCGTATTCCAGCGTTGGCTGAATAGTGGCAATCACGTTCGCCAGCTTCAGGCCATCGATCTTGCCGCGTTCAAGCTGCTTATTCAGCAACTTACCAGCTTCATTAATGCCAAGCGCGAGGGATTTCTCATTGATATCTTTCATTAATACCGGCACGCCTTTCCAGGCCGACTGGTAAGCGATACCGCCGCCCATAATGCCAGCACCCAGCACAGCAGCATGTTTTGGCGTTTCAGTATCTTTGGTGAGTTTCTTCGCTTTGCCTTTTACATACTGGTCATTGAGGAAAATGCCGACCAGCGCGCGGGCTTCGTTGGTATGTGCGAGCGGAACAAAACTCTGGTTTTCCAGCTTCAGCGCTTCTTCGCGGCCAAATCTGGCGGCGGCTTCAATGGTTTTAACCGCAGTGATCGGCGCCGGGTAATGTTTTCCGGCGGTTTGCATCACCATGCCTTTGGCGATGGTAAAGCTCATGGCGGCTTCGATTTTACTCAGCTTCAACGGCTCCAGTTTCGGCTGGCGTTTGGCTTTCCAGTCGAGATCGCCATTAATCGCCTGACGCAGGATCGCCACCGCGCCATCGCGCAATTTCTCCGGTTTGACGATGCCATCGACCAGGCCGATTTTCAGCGCTTGTTCCGCGCCGACATCTTTCCCGGCGGCGATGATCTCCAGTGCGCTATCGGCACCCAGCAAACGTGGCATGCGCACCGATCCGCCAAAGCCCGGCATAATGCCGAGTTTGGTTTCCGGCAGGCCAATGCGCAGATCCGGCGTGGCTAAGCGGTAGTCTGTCGCCAGCACACATTCGCAGCCGCCACCGAGGGCATAGCCATTTACAGCGGAGATCGTCGGAACGGGCAGATCTTCCAGACGATTAAAGACGCTGTTGGCGAAGTGCAGCCATTGGCTCAACTGTTCTTCCGGAACCAGGAACAGGGAGAGGAATTCGGTGATATCGGCACCGACAATAAAGGCCGCTTTTTCCGAGCGCAGCAGCAGCCCTTTTAAATCTGATTGCTTTTCCAGCACGCCCAACGCTTCGCCAAGGCTGGCGACGGTAGCGGTATCAAGCTTGTTAACTGAGCCAGGCGCATCGAACACCAGTTCGGCGATGCCGTCTTCCAGCCAGTCGAGGTACAGGTTATTGCCTTTGTAGAGCATGTCAGTCTCCTGAATCCAGCGGTGATCTGGTCGTACCAGATGAAGCGGAGTGTGGTTTTTATGTTAATAAAATGCAAACAACTCATTAAAAAAATGCAGCGCCGATCACGCTCGGCGGAAATCACTCAGTTGCGGGCAGGTGTGCTAAGATGCGAAAACTTGAGGTCACAAGAAACAGAAGGAAAAACGATGGACTCACTGGCTGAACTTTATAAAAATCATATTGTTACTTTACAGGAACGCACCCGTGATGTGCTGGCGCGGTTTAAACTCGACGCATTACTTATTCACTCCGGCGAGTTGTTTAACGTCTTTCTTGATGACCACCCTTATCCGTTTAAAGTGAATCCGCAATTTAAAGCCTGGGTGCCGGTAACGCAGGTGCCGAACTGCTGGCTGCTGGTTGATGGCGTGAATAAACCGAAGCTGTGGTTCTACTTGCCGGTGGACTACTGGCACAACGTAGAGCCGTTGCCGACCAGTTTCTGGACCGAAGAGATTGACGTTATTGCGTTGCCAAAAGCGGACGGTATTGGCAACCAACTGCCAGCCGCACGCGGCAACATCGCTTATATTGGGCCTGTTGCGGAACGCGCGTTGAGCCTTGATATCGCGGCAAGCAATATCAACCCGAAAGGGGTGATCGATTATCTGCATTATTACCGCGCGTATAAAACCGATTATGAACTGGCGTGCATGCGTGAAGCGCAGAAGACGGCGGTGATTGGTCATCGCGCAGCGCATGAGGCGTTCCAGTCTGGCATGAGTGAGTTCGACATCAATCTCGCCTATCTGACCGCCACCGGCCATCGCGATACTGACGTGCCTTATGGCAACATTGTTGCGCTGAACGAACACGCCGCTGTGCTGCATTACACCAAGCTCGACCATCGCGCACCGGCGGAAATGCGCAGTTTCTTGCTGGATGCAGGCGCGGAGTACAACGGCTATGCCGCTGACCTGACCCGTACCTGGGCGGCGAACAGCGACACCGATTACGCGCAACTGGTGAAAGACGTTAATGATGAACAACTGGCGCTGATTGCCACCATGAAAGCGGGTGTCAATTACGTGGAGTACCATGTGCAGTTCCATCAGCGCATCGCGAAGTTGCTGCGTCGCCACCAAATCATCACCGATATCAGTGAAGAAGCCATGGTTGAGGAGGACATTACCGGGCCGTTTATGCCGCACGGTATTGGTCACCCGCTTGGCTTGCAAGTGCATGATGTCGCTGGTTTTATGCAAGACGACAGCGGTACGCATCTGGCTGCGCCATCGAAATACCCGTATCTGCGCTGCACGCGTGTGATGGAACCGCGCATGGTGCTGACCATCGAGCCGGGTATTTACTTTATTGAGTCGCTGTTAGCGCCGTGGCGTGAAGGCCCGCTCAGCAAGCATTTTAACTGGCAGAAGATTGATGCGCTGAAACCGTTTGGCGGCATTCGTATTGAAGATAACGTGGTTATCCACGAAAACGGTATTGAAAACATGACGCGGGACCAGAAGCTGGCGTAATGGAGAGCTGGCTGATCCCGGCGGCACCGGTCACCTTTAGCGAGGAGATCAAAAAGAGCCGCTTTATTACGCTGCTGGCGCATACGGACGGTGTTGACGCAGCAAAAGCGTTTGTTGACGCGGTTCGGGCGGAACATCCGGACGCGCGTCATCACTGTGTAGCGTGGGTCGCTGGCGCGCCGGATGATTCGCAGCAGTTAGGCTTTTCTGACGATGGCGAACCGGCAGGCACGGCGGGTAAACCGATACTCTCGCAGTTAATGGGCAGCGGTATCGGCGAAATTACCGCCGTAGTTGTGCGATATTATGGCGGCGTGCTGCTGGGAACCGGTGGGCTGGTGAAAGCTTATGGCGGCGGGGTGCAGCAGGCGTTAAGCCTGTTAACCACCGTCCGCAAAATGCCATTAACCGAATATACTTTGTGGTGCGATTACGCACAGCTCGCCGGAGTTGAAACGCTGCTTGGGCAATTTGAGGGGAAAATTGTCGCAAGCGAGTATCAGGCCTCCGTGCATCTGCGAGTGGCGCTTCCTCACAGCAGACTGGACGCATTTTCAGCAAGGCTTGCGGATTTTAGTCGTGGCGCATTGCAATTGTTAAAAACTGAAGAATAATCCCCCACCTGATTTTCTGAACACCTAAGGAAGCGGCAGAGATGCAATTTCGCGCCATAACCCGAATCGTTGGACTGCTGGTTATCCTCTTTTCCGGAACGATGATCTTACCCGGACTGGTAGCCCTTATTTACCGCGATGGTGCGGGTCGTGCATTTACCCAGACCTTTTTCGCTGCGTTGGTAATTGGCTCCATCCTGTGGTGGCCAAACCGTCGGGAGAAAAAGGAACTGAAATCCCGCGAAGGCTTTTTGATCGTCGTGCTGTTCTGGACCGTGCTGGGGAGTGTGGGTGCGCTGCCGTTTATTTTCTCGGAAAGCCCGAACCTGACGGTGACCGACGCCTTTTTTGAATCCTTCTCTGGCCTGACGACAACCGGGGCCACCACGCTGGTGGGGCTGGATTCGTTGCCGCATGCCATCCTCTTCTACCGCCAGATGCTGCAATGGTTTGGTGGGATGGGGATCATTGTCCTGGCGGTCGCGATACTGCCGATTCTTGGCGTGGGGGGGATGCAGCTTTACCGCGCGGAGATGCCAGGACCACTGAAAGATAACAAAATGCGCCCGCGTATTGCCGAAACGGCAAAAACGCTGTGGCTTATTTATGTGTTGCTGACCGTAGCGTGCGCGCTGGCGCTGTGGTTTGCCGGGATGCCCGCTTTTGATGCCATCGGCCATAGCTTTGCGACCATCGCCATTGGCGGCTTCTCGACACATGATGCCAGCGTGGGTTACTTCAATAGCCCAACCATTAACACCATCATTGCTATCTTCTTATTGATCTCCGGCTGTAATTACGGCCTGCACTTCTCTTTGCTGAGCGGGCGCAGCCTGAAAGTTTACTGGCGCGATCCTGAATTCAGAATGTTTATCGGCGTGCAACTGACGCTGGTGGTGATCTGCACCGTGGTGCTGTGGTTCCACGATGTTTACAGCTCTGCGGTAACGACGGTGAACCAGGCTTTCTTTCAGGTGGTGTCGATGGCGACCACTGCCGGGTTTACCACTGACAGTATTGCGCGTTGGCCGCTGTTCTTGCCGGTGCTGCTACTGTGTTCGGCGTTTATTGGTGGCTGTGCGGGTTCTACCGGTGGTGGTTTGAAAGTGATCCGTATATTGCTGCTGTTCAAGCAGGGTAACCGCGAGCTGAAACGTCTGGTGCACCCGAATGCGGTTTACAGCATTAAGCTGGGGAATCGCGCTTTGCCGGAACGTATTCTTGAAGCAGTGTGGGGATTCTTCTCTGCTTATGCGCTGGTGTTTATTGTCAGCATGCTGGCGATTATCGCCACAGGCGTGGATGACTTTTCTGCTTTTGCTTCCGTTGTCGCCACGCTGAATAACCTGGGGCCAGGGCTGGGCGTAGTTGCTGATAATTTCGCGAGCATGAACCCGGTGGCGAAGTGGATCCTCATCGCGAATATGCTGTTTGGTCGCCTTGAAGTCTTCACATTGTTGGTACTGTTTACCCCAACTTTCTGGCGCGAATAAGGGAGTGTGACGTGAAAACATTGATTCTATTTTCGACCCGGGATGGGCAAACGCGGGAAATCGCCTCTTATCTGGCGTCCGAGCTGAAAGAGCTTGGTGTCTATGCTGATGTGGTGAACCTGAACCGTACGCCAGATATTGAATGGGATAACTACGAGCGCGTGGTGATTGGTGCATCTATCCGATACGGCCATTTCCACCCGGCGCTGGCGAGCTTCGTGAAAAAGCACCTGCAGCAGCTGAATGCGCTACCGAGCGCGTTCTACTCCGTTAACCTTGTTGCGCGTAAGCCTGAGAAAAGCTCTCCGCAAACCAATAACTATACCCGTAAATTTTTGCTCTCTTCACCGTGGCAGCCAGATCAGTGCGCGGTATTTGCCGGTGCGTTGCGTTATCCACATTATCGTTGGTATGACCGCTTGATGATTCAACTGATTATGAAGATGACCGGTGGCGAAACGGATCCGACTAAGGAAGTTGTCTATACCAACTGGCAGCATGTGGCGAGTTTTGCCCGCGAAATCGCTCAATTAAAGTGCAAATCGACCGATTAGCGGCCGTTGCGACTGAAAATTAAGCGAACGAAAACTTTTTTTAAATTTATGCTTGTCAGCGGGAATTAACTCCCTATAATGCGCCTCCACTGACACGGCACAACGGCAAACACACCGGCCTGTCAGGTGAAGAAACCTGAAAATAAACAGTTGACTTCACGGCGGGAAAGCGTAGTATACGCAACCCGCGCCGCAGCAAAAAAAAAGCGAGGCGGCACCGCTCTTTAACAATTTATCAGACAATCTGTGTGGGCACTCAGGGTGACTGGATTCTTGACGTCGCAAGACGAAAAATGAATACCAAGTCTCAACGAGTGAACACGTAATTCATTACGAAGTTTAATTCATTGAGCATCAAACTTTTAAATTGAAGAGTTTGATCATGGCTCAGATTGAACGCTGGCGGCAGGCCTAACACATGCAAGTCGAACGGTAGCACAGAGAGCTTGCTCTCGGGTGACGAGTGGCGGACGGGTGAGTAATGTCTGGGAAACTGCCTGATGGAGGGGGATAACTACTGGAAACGGTAGCTAATACCGCATAACGTCGCAAGACCAAAGAGGGGGACCTTCGGGCCTCTTGCCATCAGATGTGCCCAGATGGGATTAGCTAGTAGGTGGGGTAACGGCTCACCTAGGCGACGATCCCTAGCTGGTCTGAGAGGATGACCAGCCACACTGGAACTGAGACACGGTCCAGACTCCTACGGGAGGCAGCAGTGGGGAATATTGCACAATGGGCGCAAGCCTGATGCAGCCATGCCGCGTGTATGAAGAAGGCCTTCGGGTTGTAAAGTACTTTCAGCGGGGAGGAAGGGAGTAAGGTTAATAACCTTGCTCATTGACGTTACCCGCAGAAGAAGCACCGGCTAACTCCGTGCCAGCAGCCGCGGTAATACGGAGGGTGCAAGCGTTAATCGGAATTACTGGGCGTAAAGCGCACGCAGGCGGTCTGTCAAGTCGGATGTGAAATCCCCGGGCTCAACCTGGGAACTGCATCCGAAACTGGCAGGCTTGAGTCTCGTAGAGGGAGGTAGAATTCCAGGTGTAGCGGTGAAATGCGTAGAGATCTGGAGGAATACCGGTGGCGAAGGCGGCCTCCTGGACGAAGACTGACGCTCAGGTGCGAAAGCGTGGGGAGCAAACAGGATTAGATACCCTGGTAGTCCACGCCGTAAACGATGTCTATTTGGAGGTTGTGCCCTTGAGGCGTGGCTTCCGGAGCTAACGCGTTAAATAGACCGCCTGGGGAGTACGGCCGCAAGGTTAAAACTCAAATGAATTGACGGGGGCCCGCACAAGCGGTGGAGCATGTGGTTTAATTCGATGCAACGCGAAGAACCTTACCTGGTCTTGACATCCACAGAACTTTCCAGAGATGGATTGGTGCCTTCGGGAACTGTGAGACAGGTGCTGCATGGCTGTCGTCAGCTCGTGTTGTGAAATGTTGGGTTAAGTCCCGCAACGAGCGCAACCCTTATCCTTTGTTGCCAGCGGTTAGGCCGGGAACTCAAAGGAGACTGCCAGTGATAAACTGGAGGAAGGTGGGGATGACGTCAAGTCATCATGGCCCTTACGACCAGGGCTACACACGTGCTACAATGGCGCATACAAAGAGAAGCGACCTCGCGAGAGCAAGCGGACCTCATAAAGTGCGTCGTAGTCCGGATTGGAGTCTGCAACTCGACTCCATGAAGTCGGAATCGCTAGTAATCGTGGATCAGAATGCCACGGTGAATACGTTCCCGGGCCTTGTACACACCGCCCGTCACACCATGGGAGTGGGTTGCAAAAGAAGTAGGTAGCTTAACCTTCGGGAGGGCGCTTACCACTTTGTGATTCATGACTGGGGTGAAGTCGTAACAAGGTAACCGTAGGGGAACCTGCGGTTGGATCACCTCCTTACCTTAAAGAACCTGCCCCTGCAGTGTCCACACAGATTGTCTGATGAAAAGTGAATAGCAAGGCGTCTTGCGAGCGAGACTTTACGTCCCCTTCGTCTAGAGGCCCAGGACACCGCCCTTTCACGGCGGTAACAGGGGTTCGAATCCCCTAGGGGACGCCACTTGCGCGGGAATGTGTGAAAGGCGTTGCCACCGTATCTCAAAACTGACTCACGAGTCATGTTTGAGATATTTGCTCTTTAAAAATCTGGATCAAGCTGAAAATTGAAACACTGAACAGTGCGAACTGTTCTGTGAGTCTCTCAAATTTTCGCGACACGCGGATGTTCACGAAACATCTTCGGGTTGTGAGGTTAAGCGACTAAGCGTACACGGTGGATGCCCTGGCAGTCAGAGGCGATGAAGGACGTGCTAATCTGCGAAAAGCGCCGGTAAGGTGATATGAACCGTTATAGCCGGCGATGTCCGAATGGGGAAACCCAGTGTGATTCGTCACACTATCATTAACTGAATCCATAGGTTAATGAGGCGAACCGGGGGAACTGAAACATCTAAGTACCCCGAGGAAAAGAAATCAACCGAGATTCCCCCAGTAGCGGCGAGCGAACGGGGAGCAGCCCAGAGCCTGAATCAGCTTGTGTGTTAGTGGAAGCGTCTGGAAAGTCGCGCGATACAGGGTGACAGCCCCGTACACAAAAGCACACAGGCTGTGAGCTCGATGAGTAGGGCGGGACACGTGGTATCCTGTCTGAATATGGGGGGACCATCCTCCAAGGCTAAATACTCCTGACTGACCGATAGTGAACCAGTACCGTGAGGGAAAGGCGAAAAGAACCCCGGCGAGGGGAGTGAAAAAGAACCTGAAACCGTGTACGTACAAGCAGTGGGAGCACCTTCGGGTGTGACTGCGTACCTTTTGTATAATGGGTCAGCGACTTATATTCTGTAGCAAGGTTAACCGAATAGGGGAGCCGAAGGGAAACCGAGTCTTAACTGGGCGTTAAGTTGCAGGGTATAGACCCGAAACCCGGTGATCTAGCCATGGGCAGGTTGAAGGTTGGGTAACACTAACTGGAGGACCGAACCGACTAATGTTGAAAAATTAGCGGATGACTTGTGGCTGGGGGTGAAAGGCCAATCAAACCGGGAGATAGCTGGTTCTCCCCGAAAGCTATTTAGGTAGCGCCTCGTGAATTCATCTCCGGGGGTAGAGCACTGTTTCGGCTAGGGGGCCATCCCGGCTTACCAACCCGATGCAAACTACGAATACCGGAGAATGTTATCACGGGAGACACACGGCGGGTGCTAACGTCCGTCGTGAAGAGGGAAACAACCCAGACCGCCAGCTAAGGTCCCAAAGTCATGGTTAAGTGGGAAACGATGTGGGAAGGCCCAGACAGCCAGGATGTTGGCTTAGAAGCAGCCATCATTTAAAGAAAGCGTAATAGCTCACTGGTCGAGTCGGCCTGCGCGGAAGATGTAACGGGGCTAAACCATGCACCGAAGCTGCGGCAGCGACGCTTATGCGTTGTTGGGTAGGGGAGCGTTCTGTAAGCCTGCGAAGGTGTGCTGTGAGGCATGCTGGAGGTATCAGAAGTGCGAATGCTGACATAAGTAACGATAAAGCGGGTGAAAAGCCCGCTCGCCGGAAGACCAAGGGTTCCTGTCCAACGTTAATCGGGGCAGGGTGAGTCGACCCCTAAGGCGAGGCCGAAAGGCGTAGTCGATGGGAAACAGGTTAATATTCCTGTACTTGGTGTTACTGCGAAGGGGGGACGGAGAAGGCTATGTTAGCCGGGCGACGGTTGTCCCGGTTTAAGCGTGAAGGTGTGTGCTCCAGGCAAATCCGGAGCACTTTAACACTGAGGCGTGATGACGAGGCACTACGGTGCTGAAGTAACAAATGCCCTGCTTCCAGGAAAAGCCTCTAAGCTCCAGGTAACACGAAATCGTACCCCAAACCGACACAGGTGGTCAGGTAGAGAATACCAAGGCGCTTGAGAGAACTCGGGTGAAGGAACTAGGCAAAATGGTGCCGTAACTTCGGGAGAAGGCACGCTGATATGTAGGTGAAGTCCCTCGCGGATGGAGCTGAAATCAGTCGAAGATACCAGCTGGCTGCAACTGTTTATTAAAAACACAGCACTGTGCAAACACGAAAGTGGACGTATACGGTGTGACGCCTGCCCGGTGCCGGAAGGTTAATTGATGGGGTCATCCGTAAGGAGAAGCTCTTGATCGAAGCCCCGGTAAACGGCGGCCGTAACTATAACGGTCCTAAGGTAGCGAAATTCCTTGTCGGGTAAGTTCCGACCTGCACGAATGGCGTAATGATGGCCAGGCTGTCTCCACCCGAGACTCAGTGAAATTGAACTCGCTGTGAAGATGCAGTGTACCCGCGGCAAGACGGAAAGACCCCGTGAACCTTTACTATAGCTTGACACTGAACACTGGTCCTTGATGTGTAGGATAGGTGGGAGGCTTTGAAGCGTGGACGCCAGTCTGCGTGGAGCCGCCCTTGAAATACCACCCTTTAATGGCTGGTGTTCTAACGTGGACCCGTAATCCGGGTTGCGGACAGTGTCTGGTGGGTAGTTTGACTGGGGCGGTCTCCTCCTAAAGCGTAACGGAGGAGCACGAAGGTCAGCTAATCCTGGTCGGACATCAGGAGGTTAGTGCAATGGCATAAGCTGGCTTGACTGCGAGCGTGACGGCGCGAGCAGGTGCGAAAGCAGGTCATAGTGATCCGGTGGTTCTGAATGGAAGGGCCATCGCTCAACGGATAAAAGGTACTCCGGGGATAACAGGCTGATACCGCCCAAGAGTTCATATCGACGGCGGTGTTTGGCACCTCGATGTCGGCTCATCACATCCTGGGGCTGAAGTAGGTCCCAAGGGTATGGCTGTTCGCCATTTAAAGTGGTACGCGAGCTGGGTTTAGAACGTCGTGAGACAGTTCGGTCCCTATCTGCCGTGGGCGCTGGAGAATTGAGGGGGGCTGCTCCTAGTACGAGAGGACCGGAGTGGACGCATCACTGGTGTTCGGGTTGTCATGCCAATGGCACTGCCCGGTAGCTAAATGCGGAAGAGATAAGTGCTGAAAGCATCTAAGCACGAAACTTGCCCCGAGATGAGTTCTCCCTGAGACCTTGAGTCTCCTGAAGGAACGTTGAAGACGACGACGTTGATAGGCCGGGTGTGTAAGCGCAGCGATGCGTTGAGCTAACCGGTACTAATGAACCGTGAGGCTTAACCTTACAACGCCGAAGATGTTTTGGCGTGAGAGACAGAGAAGATTTTCAGCGAGATACAGATTATGTCAGGGCGTGAGAACGGTCTGACAACAGAATTTGCCTGGCGGCAGTAGCGCGGTGGTCCCACCTGACCCCATGCCGAACTCAGAAGTGAAACGCCGTAGCGCCGATGGTAGTGTGGGGTCTCCCCATGCGAGAGTAGGGAACTGCCAGGCATTAATTAAGTGAAGAGGCCATCCTGACGGATGGCCTTTTTGCGTTTCTGCGCTGCGAAACAGCACAAGCGCTCATCCTGCGGATGCGGTAAACTAGCCGTGTTTTTGCATCAGGATAGCGCTAATGAATCTCTCCCTTAAGCCCTGGAATACCTTTGGTATTGATCGCCAGGCTCACCAAATTGTTTGTGTCGAAAGTACGCAGCAACTGCTCAATGCCTGGCAGTCTGCAGTACAAAGCCAGCAACCCGTATTGATCCTCGGCGAAGCCGTTGCGACTGAAAATTAAGCGAACGAAAACTTTTTTTAAATTTATGCTTGTCAGCGGGAATTAACTCCCTATAATGCGCCTCCACTGACACGGCACAACGGCAAACACACCGGCCTGTCAGGTGAAGAAACCTGAAAATAAACAGTTGACTTCACGGCGGGAAAGCGTAGTATACGCAACCCGCGCCGCAGCAAAAAAAAAGCGAGGCGGCACCGCTCTTTAACAATTTATCAGACAATCTGTGTGGGCACTCAGGGTGACTGGATTCTTGACGTCGCAAGACGAAAAATGAATACCAAGTCTCAACGAGTGAACACGTAATTCATTACGAAGTTTAATTCATTGAGCATCAAACTTTTAAATTGAAGAGTTTGATCATGGCTCAGATTGAACGCTGGCGGCAGGCCTAACACATGCAAGTCGAACGGTAGCACAGAGAGCTTGCTCTCGGGTGACGAGTGGCGGACGGGTGAGTAATGTCTGGGAAACTGCCTGATGGAGGGGGATAACTACTGGAAACGGTAGCTAATACCGCATAACGTCGCAAGACCAAAGAGGGGGACCTTCGGGCCTCTTGCCATCAGATGTGCCCAGATGGGATTAGCTAGTAGGTGGGGTAACGGCTCACCTAGGCGACGATCCCTAGCTGGTCTGAGAGGATGACCAGCCACACTGGAACTGAGACACGGTCCAGACTCCTACGGGAGGCAGCAGTGGGGAATATTGCACAATGGGCGCAAGCCTGATGCAGCCATGCCGCGTGTATGAAGAAGGCCTTCGGGTTGTAAAGTACTTTCAGCGGGGAGGAAGGGAGTAAGGTTAATAACCTTGCTCATTGACGTTACCCGCAGAAGAAGCACCGGCTAACTCCGTGCCAGCAGCCGCGGTAATACGGAGGGTGCAAGCGTTAATCGGAATTACTGGGCGTAAAGCGCACGCAGGCGGTCTGTCAAGTCGGATGTGAAATCCCCGGGCTCAACCTGGGAACTGCATCCGAAACTGGCAGGCTTGAGTCTCGTAGAGGGAGGTAGAATTCCAGGTGTAGCGGTGAAATGCGTAGAGATCTGGAGGAATACCGGTGGCGAAGGCGGCCTCCTGGACGAAGACTGACGCTCAGGTGCGAAAGCGTGGGGAGCAAACAGGATTAGATACCCTGGTAGTCCACGCCGTAAACGATGTCTATTTGGAGGTTGTGCCCTTGAGGCGTGGCTTCCGGAGCTAACGCGTTAAATAGACCGCCTGGGGAGTACGGCCGCAAGGTTAAAACTCAAATGAATTGACGGGGGCCCGCACAAGCGGTGGAGCATGTGGTTTAATTCGATGCAACGCGAAGAACCTTACCTGGTCTTGACATCCACAGAACTTTCCAGAGATGGATTGGTGCCTTCGGGAACTGTGAGACAGGTGCTGCATGGCTGTCGTCAGCTCGTGTTGTGAAATGTTGGGTTAAGTCCCGCAACGAGCGCAACCCTTATCCTTTGTTGCCAGCGGTTAGGCCGGGAACTCAAAGGAGACTGCCAGTGATAAACTGGAGGAAGGGTGGGGATGACGAATTCATCTCCGGGGGTAGAGCACTGTTTCGGCTAGGGGGCCATCCCGGCTTACCAACCCGATGCAAACTACGAATACCGGAGAATGTTATCACGGGAGACACACGGCGGGTGCTAACGTCCGTCGTGAAGAGGGAAACAACCCAGACCGCCAGCTAAGGTCCCAAAGTCATGGTTAAGTGGGAAACGATGTGGGAAGGCCCAGACAGCCAGGATGTTGGCTTAGAAGCAGCCATCATTTAAAGAAAGCGTAATAGCTCACTGGTCGAGTCGGCCTGCGCGGAAGATGTAACGGGGCTAAACCATGCACCGAAGCTGCGGCAGCGACGCTTATGCGTTGTTGGGTAGGGGAGCGTTCTGTAAGCCTGCGAAGGTGTGCTGTGAGGCATGCTGGAGGTATCAGAAGTGCGAATGCTGACATAAGTAACGATAAAGCGGGTGAAAAGCCCGCTCGCCGGAAGACCAAGGGTTCCTGTCCAACGTTAATCGGGGCAGGGTGAGTCGACCCCTAAGGCGAGGCCGAAAGGCGTAGTCGATGGGAAACAGGTTAATATTCCTGTACTTGGTGTTACTGCGAAGGGGGGACGGAGAAGGCTATGTTAGCCGGGCGACGGTTGTCCCGGTTTAAGCGTGAAGGTGTGTGCTCCAGGCAAATCCGGAGCACTTTAACACTGAGGCGTGATGACGAGGCACTACGGTGCTGAAGTAACAAATGCCCTGCTTCCAGGAAAAGCCTCTAAGCTCCAGGTAACACGAAATCGTACCCCAAACCGACACAGGTGGTCAGGTAGAGAATACCAAGGCGCTTGAGAGAACTCGGGTGAAGGAACTAGGCAAAATGGTGCCGTAACTTCGGGAGAAGGCACGCTGATATGTAGGTGAAGTCCCTCGCGGATGGAGCTGAAATCAGTCGAAGATACCAGCTGGCTGCAACTGTTTATTAAAAACACAGCACTGTGCAAACACGAAAGTGGACGTATACGGTGTGACGCCTGCCCGGTGCCGGAAGGTTAATTGATGGGGTCATCCGTAAGGAGAAGCTCTTGATCGAAGCCCCGGTAAACGGCGGCCGTAACTATAACGGTCCTAAGGTAGCGAAATTCCTTGTCGGGTAAGTTCCGACCTGCACGAATGGCGTAATGATGGCCAGGCTGTCTCCACCCGAGACTCAGTGAAATTGAACTCGCTGTGAAGATGCAGTGTACCCGCGGCAAGACGGAAAGACCCCGTGAACCTTTACTATAGCTTGACACTGAACACTGGTCCTTGATGTGTAGGATAGGTGGGAGGCTTTGAAGCGTGGACGCCAGTCTGCGTGGAGCCGCCCTTGAAATACCACCCTTTAATGGCTGGTGTTCTAACGTGGACCCGTAATCCGGGTTGCGGACAGTGTCTGGTGGGTAGTTTGACTGGGGCGGTCTCCTCCTAAAGCGTAACGGAGGAGCACGAAG
Organism: Enterobacter sp. R4-368; assembly: GCF_000410515.1. Classification (NCBI taxonomy): domain Bacteria; kingdom Pseudomonadati; phylum Pseudomonadota; class Gammaproteobacteria; order Enterobacterales; family Enterobacteriaceae; genus Enterobacter; species Enterobacter sp. R4-368. The sequence goes on from NC_021500.1 coordinate 3,258,399, forward strand.
GTCAGCTAATCCTGGTCGGACATCAGGAGGTTAGTGCAATGGCATAAGCTGGCTTGACTGCGAGCGTGACGGCGCGAGCAGGTGCGAAAGCAGGTCATAGTGATCCGGTGGTTCTGAATGGAAGGGCCATCGCTCAACGGATAAAAGGTACTCCGGGGATAACAGGCTGATACCGCCCAAGAGTTCATATCGACGGCGGTGTTTGGCACCTCGATGTCGGCTCATCACATCCTGGGGCTGAAGTAGGTCCCAAGGGTATGGCTGTTCGCCATTTAAAGTGGTACGCGAGCTGGGTTTAGAACGTCGTGAGACAGTTCGGTCCCTATCTGCCGTGGGCGCTGGAGAATTGAGGGGGGCTGCTCCTAGTACGAGAGGACCGGAGTGGACGCATCACTGGTGTTCGGGTTGTCATGCCAATGGCACTGCCCGGTAGCTAAATGCGGAAGAGATAAGTGCTGAAAGCATCTAAGCACGAAACTTGCCCCGAGATGAGTTCTCCCTGAGACCTTGAGTCTCCTGAAGGAACGTTGAAGACGACGACGTTGATAGGCCGGGTGTGTAAGCGCAGCGATGCGTTGAGCTAACCGGTACTAATGAACCGTGAGGCTTAACCTTACAACGCCGAAGATGTTTTGGCGTGAGAGACAGAGAAGATTTTCAGCGAGATACAGATTATGTCAGGGCGTGAGAACGGTCTGACAACAGAATTTGCCTGGCGGCAGTAGCGCGGTGGTCCCACCTGACCCCATGCCGAACTCAGAAGTGAAACGCCGTAGCGCCGATGGTAGTGTGGGGTCTCCCCATGCGAGAGTAGGGAACTGCCAGGCATTAATTAAGTGAAGAGGCCATCCTGACGGATGGCCTTTTTGCGTTTCTGCGCTGCGAAACAGCACAAGCGCTCATCCTGCGGATGCGGTAAACTAGCCGTGTTTTTGCATCAGGATAGCGCTAATGAATCTCTCCCTTAAGCCCTGGAATACCTTTGGTATTGATCGCCAGGCTCACCAAATTGTTTGTGTCGAAAGTACGCAGCAACTGCTCAATGCCTGGCAGTCTGCAGTACAAAGCCAGCAACCCGTATTGATCCTCGGCGAAGGAAGCAACGTATTGTTTCTGGAAGATTTTGTCGGCACGGTCATTATCAATCGTATTAAAGGAATTGACGTTCACGAAGAGGCGGACGCATGGCTTTTGCATGTTGGTGCGGGAGAGAACTGGCATAATCTTGTACGGTGCACACTTGAGCAAGGCATGCCGGGACTGGAAAATCTGGCGTTAATTCCAGGCTGTGTGGGCTCCTCTCCTATCCAGAACATCGGTGCCTATGGCGTTGAGTTACAACGTGTCTGCAGTTATGTAGATTGCATGGAGCTCAGTAGCGGTAAGTCGCTGCGTTTATCTGCAGAGGCCTGCCGCTTTGGCTACCGTGACAGCATCTTTAAGCATGAATATCAGGACCGTTACGCGATTACCGCTGTTGGGCTGCGATTGGCAAAATCCTGGCAGCCTGTGTTGACCTACGGTGATTTAACCCGTCTGGATCCCGCGACTGTAACGCCTCAACAAGTTTTCGATTCTGTTTGCCAGATGCGTACCAGCAAGTTGCCGGATCCTAAAGTGAACGGGAATGCGGGTAGCTTCTTCAAAAACCCGGTGATCACGGCTGAGCAAGCTCGCATACTGCTCGCACGTTTTCCTCATGCTCCGCATTACCCACAGGAAGATGGTTCAGTGAAGCTGGCCGCAGGCTGGTTGATCGATCAATGCCAGTTGAAAGGAACCTCATTAGGGGGCGCTGCGGTCCATCACTTACAAGCTTTAGTGTTGATTAACACCGGGCACGCAACGAGCGAAGATGTGGTGCGTCTTGCACATTTTGTTCGGCAGAGTGTAGGCGATAAATTTGATATCTGGCTGGAACCGGAAGTGCGCTTTATAGGATCTTCTGGCGAGGTGAATGCGGTGGAGGCTATTGCGTGAAAGACAATACCGTTCCATTAACGCTGATTTCGATTCTGGCGGATGGCGAATTCCATTCTGGCGAGCAGCTTGGTGAGCGTTTAGGCATGAGCCGTGCTGCTATCAACAAACATATCCAGACGCTACGTGACTGGGGTATAGATGTTTTCACCGTGCCGGGAAAAGGCTATAGCTTGCCAGAACCTATTCAACTACTGGATGAAGCCTTTATCAGTAGCCAGGTCGCACAGGGCTCTGTTGCGGTGCTACCGGTGATCGATTCAACCAACCAGTACCTGTTGGATCGCTTAAGTGACTTACGCTCCGGTGACGCCTGTGTTGCCGAATATCAACAGGCTGGTCGTGGGCGGCGTGGGCGCAAATGGGTATCTCCGTTTGGTGCCAACCTCTATATTTCCATGTACTGGCGGCTTGAGCAGGGGCCGGCGGCTGCAATTGGTCTGAGCCTGGTCATTGGGATCGTTATGGCCGAGGTGTTGCGCGATTTAGGCGCTGAGCAAGTTCGCGTCAAATGGCCAAATGATCTTTATCTACAGGATCGTAAACTCGCGGGGATCCTCGTCGAATTAACGGGGAAAACCGGCGATGCGGCGCAAATTGTCATTGGCGCTGGCGTCAATCTTGTAATGCGAAAAACACAGGCAGAAGATATCAGTCAGAGCTGGATTAATCTGCAGGAGGCTGGTGTGCGCATTGATCGCAACCAACTGGCGTCACGCTTGATCATTGAACTTCGCACTGCCTTACAGCAATTTGAACAAGAGGGGTTAACGCCTTTCCTCTCTCGCTGGGAAGTGCTGGATAATTTCATTAATCGTCCTGTGAAATTGATTATTGGTGAAAAAGAGATCTTTGGCATTTCCCGCGGGATTGATTCACAAGGTGCTTTGCTACTTGAGCAGGACGGCGTTATTAAACCCTGGGTGGGTGGAGAAATATCGCTTCGTAGCGCGGAATAATAAAAAGGGAGCATTCATGCTCCCTTTTTATTTATTTGCGTAGTCGTACTTGTTCCACGGCATGGTTGGCGCTTTTTGTCATTATCAGGCTTGCGCGCTCGCGGGTTGGCAGGATGTTTTCTTTAAGATTTAGACCGTTAATTTCTTTCCACAATGACATAGCAATCTCAATCGCCTCGGCTTCCGACAATTTGGCATAGTTGTGGAAATAAGAATCAGGATTGGTAAATGCCCCTTCGCGGAACTTCAGGAAACGGTTGATATACCAGGTTTGCAAGAGATCTTCTGGCGCATCCACATAAATCGAGAAATCAACAAAGTCGGAAACAAATACATGATGTGGATCGTGTGGGTAATCCATCCCGCTTTGTAAAACATTTAACCCTTCGAGAATTAAAATATCCGGTTGCGAGATCGTTTTATCCCCATCGGGGATCACATCATAAATAAGATGTGAATAAACCGGCGCGGTGATGTTAGTCACACCCGATTTAATATCTGAAACAAACTGCACAAGGCGGTGCATATCATAAGATTGCGGAAACCCTTTTTTCTTCATCAAGCCGCGGTCTTTCAGCACCTGGTTTGGGTGCAAAAAACCATCGGTCGTAATGAGTTCTACACGGCGATGCTCTGGCCAGCGGCTCAGCAGTGCCTGCAAGACGCGAGCGGTGGTGCTTTTGCCTACGGCAACGCTACCCGCAATGCTGATGATATAAGGAATACGCTGCCCGTTAGTGCCGAGAAATTGTTCAAGAACGGCCTGACGGCGTAAGTTCGAACTGATGTAGAAATTGAGTAAACGGGAAAGTGGAAGATATATTTCCGCAACTTCTTCCAAAGAAAGGTCTTCATTAATGCCTTTTAATCTCGCGATCTCGCCTTCGGTTAAGGTCATAGGGACAGAGTCGCGAAGCGCAGCCCACTGGCTGCGATTAAACTGTAAGTAAGGCGTCATTAACGTTTGCTCTTTTTTACTCATAAGCTTTTATTAGCCTGCCATTATCACTCGCTGCGTTGGCTTCCTGCGCGCAGTAAGAGAGAGACTCTATAGATAATGCTATGGCACGACGTTATTGAAATAAGTGGGATCAATGGGCAGGAGGTTAACACCAGATGACAGGGAATAATATGAAAAATCGCGTTGAGGTGATGCTTTCAGTAGAAAGCATCACGCGCTTCACTTTAGCTGGCAATAGAACGAACCATCTGATTTACAGCAAATAAGCGTTTAAAATAAATGGCTGCCGGGTGGTAATAACCATCTGCAGAGCAGAGAAAATCTGGCACTTCACCAAGGCAGCGGTATCCCTGTGAGCGATAGAATGCTTCTCCGGCAGAACCCGCCAGCACTTCAAGCGATAGCAAACCGCGCTGGCGAGCACATGCTACTCTCTCAAGTTCAGCAATGAGTCTCTTGCCAACACCTGTGCGGCGGGCGCGGCGATGTACCAGCAGAAGTTTGATATGTCCCCGGTTAAGGGCTTCAGGTTGCATGTTGAGTTGCAAACTGACGCTGCCCGAAACGCCCTGTTCATCCCGCGCAATCCAGATGAGTCGCTCGCCTTTTTCTAGTTCACTGCGTAAACGGTAAAAGCTACTTTCAGCTTCCTGTTGGCTGATCGAACGTTGATACCCCACGGATGCGCCGCTGTGCAATGCGTCCAGTAGCAATTGAGCAAGTTCCGGGCAATAGACGGGCAACGTGGCTGCATTTAACAAAACAATCTTCATGATGATGCCTCCGCTGGGGTGTGATAGCGGAGATGCAATTAGTGATCCACTTCACGATCCCACACTAGCGCTGAGGAATCGGCGTTGAGCGAGTTTTTATTTGCACCACGATAACGCAACTGCACTGGCAAAGGTCTGCCCGGTATTGAGCAGAGAAGGGTGGCGAGAGAATAGATGGGAATGAATCGTGAAAAATGGTGGTTTTTTCCACGGTGTTGCATGAAATTACAGCATTTCTTCGGCTTGTCGCGCAAAATGTGAGCGATAGAACGTTTTGTGCAATTTTTTAGTTGCATCAATCCCTCTGTCTCCCTAGAATGCGCGCTACTTGATGCCGACTTAGCTCAGTAGGTAGAGCAACTGACTTGTAATCAGTAGGTCACCAGTTCGATTCCGGTAGTCGGCACCATCAAGTCCGGTGGGGTTCCCGAGCGGCCAAAGGGAGCAGACTGTAAATCTGCCGTCACAGACTTCGAAGGTTCGAATCCTTCCCCCACCACCATTTTCGGTTACGCTAAAACGTAACCTGAGTTGGTGTCAGTAGTGAATCAGCTCTTTGGGAGAGTGTCTTCTCCCGATAATACAGAAAGTACTGGGTAGCCGAGTTTCAGGATGCGGGCATCGTATAATGGCTATTACCTCAGCCTTCCAAGCTGATGATGCGGGTTCGATTCCCGCTGCCCGCTCCAAGACGTGCTGATATGGCTCAGTTGGTAGAGCGCACCCTTGGTAAGGGTGAGGTCCCCAGTTCGACTCTGGGTATCAGCACCACTTCACTTCTCCTCCCTGGTTTCTCTTCTGTTATTAGCATTCAACGAGTCGGGCATGTTGCCTGGTTGATGTGGTGATATCACCGATTTATCCGTGTCTTAGAGGGACAATCGATGTCTAAAGAAAAGTTTGAACGTACAAAACCGCACGTTAACGTCGGTACTATCGGCCACGTTGACCATGGTAAAACAACGCTGACTGCTGCAATCACTACCGTTCTGGCTAAAACCTACGGTGGTTCTGCTCGCGCATTCGACCAGATCGATAACGCGCCGGAAGAAAAAGCTCGTGGTATCACCATCAACACGTCTCACGTTGAATATGACACCCCGACTCGCCACTACGCACACGTAGACTGCCCGGGCCACGCCGACTATGTTAAAAACATGATCACCGGTGCTGCGCAGATGGACGGCGCGATCCTGGTTGTTGCTGCGACTGACGGCCCGATGCCGCAGACCCGTGAGCACATCCTGCTGGGTCGTCAGGTAGGCGTTCCGTACATCATCGTGTTCCTGAACAAATGCGACATGGTTGATGACGAAGAGCTGCTGGAACTGGTAGAGATGGAAGTTCGTGAACTGCTGTCTCAGTACGATTTCCCGGGCGACGACACGCCGATCGTTCGTGGTTCTGCTCTGAAAGCGCTGGAAGGCGAAGCAGAGTGGGAAGCGAAAATCATCGAACTGGCTGGCTTCCTGGATTCCTACATTCCGGAACCAGAGCGTGCGATTGACAAGCCGTTCCTGCTGCCGATCGAAGACGTATTCTCCATCTCCGGTCGTGGTACCGTTGTTACCGGTCGTGTAGAGCGCGGTATCATCAAAGTGGGTGAAGAAGTTGAAATCGTTGGTATCAAAGACACCGCGAAATCGACCTGTACCGGCGTTGAAATGTTCCGCAAACTGCTGGACGAAGGCCGTGCTGGTGAGAACGTAGGTGTTCTGCTGCGTGGTATCAAACGTGAAGAAATCGAACGTGGTCAGGTACTGGCTAAGCCGGGTTCCATCAAGCCGCACACCAAATTCGAATCTGAAGTGTACATTCTGTCCAAAGATGAAGGCGGCCGTCACACTCCGTTCTTCAAAGGCTACCGTCCGCAGTTCTACTTCCGTACAACTGACGTGACTGGCACCATCGAACTGCCGGAAGGCGTAGAGATGGTAATGCCGGGCGACAACATCAAAATGGTTGTTACCCTGATTCACCCGATTGCGATGGACGATGGTCTGCGTTTCGCAATCCGTGAAGGCGGCCGTACCGTTGGCGCGGGCGTTGTAGCAAAAGTTCTCAGCTAATCGCTGATAACATTTGACGCAATGCGCAAGAAGAGGGCATCATTTGATGCCCTTTTTGTACGCTTTCGAACCAGAACCTGGCTCATCAGTGATTTTATTTGTCATAATCATTGCTGAGACAGGCTCTGAAGAGGGCGTTAGTCCGAATCTCGCCAGAGCATTTCGGTTTGGTTGCCTCGCTTATGCGGGGCAAAAATGTTTGTCTGAATTCTTGTGACAGGTTGGTTTATGAGTGCGAATACCGAAGCTCAAGGGAGCGGGCGCGGCCTGGAAGCGATGAAGTGGGTTGTTGTTGCAGTACTGCTGCTCGTGGCTATCGTTGGCAACTATCTTTATCGTGACATGATGCTGCCGCTCCGCGCGCTGGCAGTTGTTATTCTGATTGCTGCAGCAGGTGGTGTCGCGCTGTTGACGACGAAGGGTAAAGCGACCGTTGCTTTTGCCCGTGAAGCGAGAACCGAAGTACGTAAAGTGATTTGGCCCACTCGTCAGGAAACATTGCACACCACATTGATCGTGGCTGCCGTAACTGCAGTCATGTCACTGATCCTGTGGGGACTGGATGGTATTCTGGTCCGCCTGGTTTCCTTTATCACTGGCCTGAGGTTCTGAGATGTCTGAAGCTCCTAAAAAGCGCTGGTACGTCGTTCAGGCGTTTTCCGGTTTTGAAGGCCGCGTAGCAACTTCGCTGCGCGAGCATATCAAATTACACAATATGGAAGAGTTGTTTGGCGAAGTCATGGTGCCGACTGAAGAAGTGGTCGAAATCCGTGGTGGCCAGCGTCGCAAAAGCGAACGCAAATTCTTCCCGGGCTACGTCCTTGTCCAGATGGTGATGAATGACGCCAGCTGGCACCTGGTACGCAGCGTTCCGCGCGTAATGGGCTTCATCGGCGGCACGTCCGATCGTCCGGCGCCGATTAGCGATAAAGAAGTGGATGCGATCATGAACCGCCTGCAACAGGTTGGTGATAAGCCGCGTCCGAAAACGCTGTTTGAACCGGGTGAAATGGTCCGCGTTAGCGACGGTCCGTTTGCCGACTTTAACGGTGTGGTTGAAGAGGTGGACTATGAGAAGTCTCGCCTTAAAGTGTCTGTTTCTATCTTCGGTCGTGCGACCCCGGTAGAACTGGATTTCAGCCAGGTCGAAAAAGCCTAAATATTCGGCGATCAAACGTTGCACAGGGCGCGAAATTGACATACAATTTCGCGCCTTTTGTTTTTATGGGTCTCGTATCCGTAAAACGTATTCAAACACGGGGAGCCTTTCGGGGCGCTATACCCAAACGAGGAAATTTCAATGGCTAAGAAAGTCCAGGCCTACGTCAAGCTGCAGGTTGCAGCTGGCATGGCAAACCCGAGCCCACCGGTTGGTCCGGCTCTGGGTCAGCAGGGTGTTAACATCATGGAATTCTGTAAAGCGTTTAACGCCAAAACTGATTCCATCGAAAAAGGTCTGCCAATTCCGGTTGTTATTACCGTTTACGCTGACCGCTCCTTCACTTTCGTTACCAAAACGCCTCCGGCAGCAGTTCTGCTGAAGAAAGCGGCTGGTATCAAGTCTGGTTCCGGCAAGCCGAACAAAGACAAAGTGGGCAAAGTAACCCGCGCTCAGGTGCAGGAAATTGCTCAGACTAAAGCCGCGGACATGACCGGTGCTGACATTGAAGCGATGACTCGCTCAATCGAAGGTACTGCGCGTTCCATGGGCCTGGTAGTGGAGGATTAAGAAATGGCTAAACTGACCAAGCGCATGCGCGTGATCCGTGACAAAGTTGATGCGACCAAACAGTACGACATCAACGAAGCCATTGCTCTGCTGAAAGAGCTGGCCACTGCTAAATTCGTAGAAAGCGTAGACGTTGCTGTTAACCTCGGCATCGACGCGCGTAAATCTGACCAGAACGTACGTGGTGCAACTGTACTGCCGCACGGTACTGGCCGTTCTGTTCGCGTAGCCGTATTTACCCAGGGCCCGAACGCTGAAGCTGCTAAAGCAGCTGGCGCTGAGCTGGTAGGTATGGAAGATCTGGCTGAGCAGATCAAAAAAGGCGAAATGAACTTCGACGTAGTTATTGCTTCTCCGGATGCAATGCGCGTTGTTGGCCAGCTGGGCCAGGTTCTGGGTCCGCGTGGCCTGATGCCAAACCCGAAAGTTGGTACCGTAACGCCGAACGTTGCTGAAGCGGTTAAAAACGCTAAAGCCGGTCAGGTTCGTTACCGTAACGACAAAAACGGCATCATCCATACCACCATCGGTAAAGTGGATTTTGACGCTGACAAATTGAAAGAAAACCTGGAATCTCTGCTGGTTGCGCTGAAAAAAGCAAAACCGTCTCAGGCGAAAGGCGTGTACATCAAGAAAATTAGCATCTCCACCACCATGGGTGCGGGTGTTGCGGTAGACCAGGCTGGTCTGAACGCAGTAGCGAACTAATATTCGCCTTTACGTGGGTGGTGGATTTGTCTACAATCTTACCCCCACGTTTTGCTAGCGTAAGTTAGCAAACAAACAGATTTGTTCGTTGGAGCCTGGCCTAATCCAGGCCTCCGTCGAAGACCGCAGGTGTTTCGTAAGAAGCTTAATTCCCTGCGTAGACGGTGACAGAACCTAAAGATTATTTTTAAAGTACTCTTTGGCTTGTTTCTGCTCACCGTATTAAGACGCTCTTTTCATTGAGAAGAGTGAAGTGAGTTCCAGGGCATGAGCCCTGGCAAACATCCAGGAGCAAAGCTAATGGCTTTAAATCTTCAAGACAAACAAGCGATTGTTGCTGAAGTCAGCGAAGTAGCCAAAGGCGCGCTGTCTGCGGTTGTTGCGGATTCCCGTGGCGTTACCGTAGATAAAATGACCGAACTGCGTAAAGCAGGTCGCGAAGCCGGCGTTTACATGCGTGTTGTTCGCAACACCCTGCTGCGCCGTGTTGTTGAGGGTACTCAGTTTGAGTGCCTGAAAGACGCGTTCGTTGGTCCGACCCTGATTGCATACTCTATGGAACACCCGGGCGCTGCTGCTCGTCTGTTCAAAGAGTTCGCGAAAGCGAATGCAAAATTTGAGGTCAAAGCCGCTGCCTTTGAAGGTGAGTTGATCCCGGCGTCCCAGATCGATCGCCTGGCAACCCTGCCGACCTACGAAGAAGCAATTGCACGCCTGATGGCAACCATGAAAGAAGCCTCTGCTGGCAAACTGGTTCGTACTCTGGCTGCTGTACGCGATGCGAAAGAAGCTGCTTAATCGCAGTTTTCTTTATAAAGCATTTGCTTACGTATAAACTTATTCTGATATTCAGGAACAATTTAAATGTCTATCACTAAAGATCAAATCATTGAAGCAGTTGCCGCTATGTCCGTAATGGACGTTGTAGAACTGATCTCTGCAATGGAAGAAAAATTCGGTGTTTCTGCTGCTGCTGCTGTAGCTGTTGCTGCTGGCCCGGCTGCTGATGCTGCTGAAGAAAAAACTGAGTTCGACGTAATTCTGAAAGCCGCTGGCGCTAACAAAGTTGCTGTTATCAAAGCAGTACGTGGCGCAACTGGCCTGGGTCTGAAAGAAGCTAAAGACCTGGTAGAATCTGCTCCGGCCGCTCTGAAAGAAGGCGTGAGCAAAGATGACGCTGAAGCTCTGAAAAAATCTCTGGAAGAAGCTGGCGCTGAAGTTGAAGTTAAATAAGCCAACCCTTCCGGTTGCAGCCTGAGAAATTAGGCTGATGGCTGGTGACTTTTTGGTCACCAGCCTTTTTGCGCTGTAGAAGGTACCGGTAGCGTTTCACACTGTTTGACTGCCAGTAGCCTTTACAATGCTTGTTTCTATCGACGACTTAATATACTGCGACAGAAAATTCTTTCTGTGTAAATCGCAATGAAATGATTTAAGCGTGATAGCAACAAGCATTGCGGGAAGTGCTCCACTTTCCGGTCTAAAAAAATAGTGTTGCATAAACTGTCCCTTTCGACGGACAGAGTGGGTCGACTTGTCAGCGAGCTGAGGAACCCTATGGTTTACTCCTATACCGAGAAAAAACGTATTCGTAAGGATTTTGGTAAACGTCCACAAGTACTGGATGTCCCATATCTCCTTTCTATCCAGCTTGACTCGTTCCAGAAGTTTATCGAGCAAGATCCTGAAGGGCAGTACGGTCTGGAAGCGGCGTTCCGCTCCGTGTTCCCGATTAAGAGCTACAGCGGCAATTCGGAACTGCAATACGTCAGCTACCGTCTTGGCGAACCTGTTTTTGACGTTAAAGAATGTCAGATCCGTGGCGTAACGTATTCCGCTCCGCTGCGCGTAAAACTGCGTCTGGTGATCTACGAGCGCGAAGCGCCGGAAGGCACCGTTAAAGACATTAAAGAACAAGAAGTCTACATGGGCGAAATTCCGCTCATGACCGACAACGGTACCTTTGTTATCAACGGTACTGAGCGTGTTATCGTTTCTCAGCTGCACCGTAGTCCTGGCGTCTTCTTCGACAGCGATAAGGGTAAAACCCACTCATCTGGTAAGGTGCTTTATAACGCACGTATTATTCCTTACCGTGGGTCATGGCTGGACTTCGAGTTCGACCCGAAAGATAACCTCTTCGTGCGTATCGACCGCCGCCGCAAACTGCCGGCGACCATTATTCTGCGCGCGCTGAACTACACCACTGAGCAGATTCTCGATCTGTTCTTTGAAAAAGTTGTCTTTGAAATCCGCGACAACAAGTTGCAGATGGAACTGGTGCCGGAACGCCTGCGTGGCGAAACTGCATCCTTCGATATCGAAGCAAACGGCAAAATGTATGTTGAAAAAGGCCGCCGTATTACCGCGCGCCATATTCGTCAGCTGGAAAAAGACGAAATTCAACACATTGAAGTACCGGTTGAGTACATCGCAGGCAAAGTTGCAGCTAAAGACTACGTTGACGAATCCACTGGCGAGCTGATCTGCCCGGCAAACATGGAGCTGTCGCTCGATCTGCTGGCGAAGCTGAGCCAGTCTGGTCACAAACGTATCGAAACCCTGTTCACCAACGATCTGGACCACGGTCCGTACATCTCTGAGACCGTACGTGTCGACCCGACCAACGATCGTCTGAGCGCGCTGGTAGAAATCTACCGCATGATGCGCCCTGGTGAGCCGCCGACTCGCGAAGCTGCGGAAAGCCTGTTCGAGAACCTGTTCTTCTCTGAAGACCGCTACGATCTCTCTGCGGTTGGTCGCATGAAGTTCAACCGTTCTCTGCTGCGCGACAGCATCGAAGGTTCCGGTATCCTGAGCAAAGAAGACATCATCGAAGTGATGAAAAAGCTCATCGGTATCCGTAACGGCATCGGTGAAGTGGATGATATCGACCACCTCGGCAACCGTCGTATCCGTTCCGTAGGCGAAATGGCGGAAAACCAATTCCGCGTTGGCCTGGTTCGTGTAGAACGTGCGGTGAAAGAGCGTCTGTCTCTGGGCGATCTGGATACCCTGATGCCGCAGGACATGATCAACGCGAAGCCTATCTCTGCAGCCGTTAAAGAGTTCTTCGGTTCCAGCCAGCTGTCACAGTTTATGGACCAGAACAACCCGCTGTCCGAGATTACGCACAAACGTCGTATCTCTGCACTCGGCCCAGGCGGTCTAACCCGTGAGCGCGCAGGCTTTGAAGTTCGAGACGTACACCCGACCCACTACGGTCGCGTATGTCCGATCGAAACGCCTGAAGGTCCGAACATCGGTCTGATCAACTCCTTGTCCGTGTACGCACAGACTAACGAATACGGCTTCCTGGAAACGCCGTACCGTAAAGTGACCGACGGCGTTGTGACTGACGAGATCCATTACCTTTCTGCTATCGAAGAAGGTAACTACGTTATCGCTCAGGCGAACACCAACCTGACGGAAGAAGGTCGTTTCGTAGACGATCTGGTAACCTGCCGCAGCAAAGGCGAATCCAGCCTCTTCAGCGCAGACCAGGTTGACTACATGGACGTTTCCACCCAACAGGTGGTTTCTGTCGGTGCGTCCCTGATCCCGTTCCTGGAACACGATGACGCCAACCGTGCATTGATGGGTGCGAACATGCAACGTCAGGCGGTTCCGACTCTGCGCGCTGACAAGCCGCTGGTTGGTACCGGTATGGAACGTGCTGTTGCTGTTGACTCCGGTGTAACCGCAGTTGCTAAACGTGGCGGTACTGTTCAGTACGTGGATGCCTCTCGTATCGTTATCAAAGTTAACGAAGATGAGATGTACCCGGGCGAAGCAGGTATCGACATCTATAACCTGACCAAATACACCCGTTCTAACCAGAACACCTGCATCAACCAGATGCCGTGTGTTTATCTGGGTGAGCCAATTGAGCGCGGCGACGTGCTGGCAGACGGCCCGTCCACCGACCTCGGTGAACTGGCGCTCGGCCAGAACATGCGCGTAGCGTTCATGCCGTGGAACGGTTACAACTTCGAAGACTCCATCCTCGTCTCCGAGCGTGTGGTTCAGGAAGATCGTTTCACCACGATTCACATCCAGGAACTGGCGTGTGTGTCTCGTGACACCAAGCTGGGGCCAGAAGAGATCACCGCAGACATCCCGAACGTGGGTGAAGCCGCGCTCTCCAAACTGGATGAATCCGGTATCGTTTACATCGGTGCGGAAGTGACCGGCGGCGACATTCTGGTTGGTAAGGTAACGCCGAAAGGTGAAACCCAGCTGACGCCAGAAGAGAAACTGCTGCGCGCGATCTTCGGTGAGAAAGCGTCTGACGTTAAAGACTCTTCTTTGCGCGTACCGAACGGTGTTTCCGGTACCGTTATCGACGTTCAGGTCTTTACCCGCGATGGCGTGGAAAAAGACAAACGTGCGCTGGAAATCGAAGAAATGCAGCTCAAACAGGCGAAGAAAGACCTGTCTGAAGAACTGCAGATCCTCGAAGCTGGCCTGTTTAGCCGTATCCACAGCGTGCTGGTTTCCGGCGGCGTTGAAGCTGACAAGCTCGACAAGCTGCCGCGCGACCGCTGGCTGGAACTCGGCCTGACCGACGAAGAGAAACAAAATCAGCTGGAACAGCTGGCTGAGCAGTATGACGAACTGAAACACGAGTTCGAGAAAAAACTCGAAGCGAAACGCCGCAAAATCACTCAGGGCGACGATCTGGCACCGGGCGTGCTGAAAATCGTTAAGGTTTATCTGGCCGTTAAACGTCAGATCCAGCCTGGTGACAAAATGGCAGGTCGTCACGGTAACAAGGGTGTTATCTCCAAGATCAACCCGATCGAAGATATGCCATACGATGAAAACGGCACGCCGGTTGACATCGTACTGAACCCGCTGGGCGTACCGTCTCGTATGAACATCGGTCAGATCCTTGAAACTCACCTGGGTATGGCTGCGAAAGGTATCGGCGACAAGATCAACGCCATGCTGAAACAGCAGCAAGAAGTCGCGAAACTGCGCGAATTCATCCAGCGTGCATACGATCTGGGCGCTGACGTTCGTCAGAAAGTCGACCTGAGCACCTTCAGCGATGAGGAAGTTCTGCGTCTGGCAGAAAACCTGCGCAAAGGTATGCCGATCGCAACGCCGGTCTTCGACGGTGCGAAAGAGTCTGAAATCAAGGAACTGTTACAGCTGGGTGGCCTGCCGACTTCCGGTCAGATCACACTGTTCGACGGTCGTACCGGTGAGCAATTCGAGCGCCAGGTTACCGTTGGCTACATGTACATGCTGAAACTGAACCACCTGGTTGATGACAAGATGCATGCGCGTTCTACCGGTTCTTACAGCCTGGTTACTCAGCAGCCGCTGGGTGGTAAGGCGCAGTTCGGTGGTCAGCGCTTCGGGGAGATGGAAGTGTGGGCGCTGGAAGCATACGGCGCGGCATACACCCTGCAGGAAATGCTCACCGTTAAGTCTGATGACGTGAACGGTCGTACCAAGATGTATAAAAACATCGTGGACGGCAACCATCAGATGGAACCGGGTATGCCTGAGTCCTTCAACGTACTGTTGAAAGAGATTCGTTCGCTGGGTATCAACATCGAGCTGGAAGACGAGTAACTCTCGCTCAAACAGGTCACTGGTGCCGGGTTAATCCCCGGCACCAGATTGTGCTAACTCCGACGGGAGCAAATCCGTGAAAGACTTATTAAAGTTTCTGAAAGCGCAAACTAAAACCGAAGAGTTTGATGCGATCAAAATTGCTCTGGCATCGCCAGACATGATCCGTTCATGGTCTTTTGGTGAAGTTAAGAAGCCGGAAACCATCAACTACCGTACGTTCAAACCTGAGCGTGACGGCCTTTTCTGTGCGCGTATTTTCGGGCCAGTAAAAGATTACGAGTGCCTGTGCGGTAAGTACAAGCGCCTGAAACACCGTGGTGTGATCTGTGAGAAGTGCGGCGTTGAAGTGACCCAGACGAAAGTGCGTCGTGAGCGCATGGGCCACATCGAGCTGGCGTCTCCGACCGCCCACATTTGGTTCCTGAAATCTCTGCCGTCCCGTATCGGCCTGCTGCTGGATATGCCGCTGCGCGATATCGAACGTGTTCTGTACTTCGAATCCTATGTGGTTATCGAAGGCGGTATGACCAATCTGGAACGTAACCAGATCCTGACCGAAGAACAGTACTTGGACGCGCTGGAAGAGTTCGGTGACGAATTCGACGCGAAAATGGGCGCCGAAGCTATTCAGGCCCTGCTGAAAAGCATGGATCTGGAGCAAGAGTGCGAACAGCTGCGCGAAGAGCTGAACGAAACCAACTCTGAAACCAAACGTAAGAAGCTGACCAAGCGTATCAAACTGCTGGAAGCGTTCGTACAGTCTGGTAACAAACCGGAGTGGATGATCCTGACTGTTCTGCCAGTGCTGCCGCCGGATCTGCGTCCGCTGGTTCCGCTGGATGGTGGTCGTTTCGCAACGTCGGATCTGAACGATCTGTACCGTCGCGTGATCAACCGTAACAACCGTCTGAAACGCCTGCTGGATCTGGCGGCGCCGGATATCATCGTACGCAACGAAAAACGTATGCTGCAGGAAGCGGTTGACGCCCTGCTGGATAACGGCCGTCGCGGTCGTGCGATCACCGGTTCCAACAAACGTCCGCTGAAATCTTTGGCCGATATGATCAAAGGTAAACAGGGTCGTTTCCGTCAGAACCTGCTCGGTAAGCGTGTTGACTATTCCGGTCGTTCTGTAATCACCGTAGGTCCATACCTGCGTCTGCATCAGTGCGGTCTGCCGAAGAAAATGGCACTGGAGCTGTTCAAACCGTTCATCTACGGCAAGCTGGAACTGCGTGGCCTCGCCACCACCATCAAAGCCGCGAAGAAAATGGTTGAGCGCGAAGAAGCTGTCGTTTGGGATATCCTGGACGAAGTTATCCGCGAACACCCGGTACTGCTGAACCGTGCACCAACACTGCACCGTCTGGGTATCCAGGCGTTTGAACCGGTACTGATCGAAGGTAAAGCTATCCAGCTGCACCCGCTGGTCTGTGCGGCATATAACGCCGACTTCGATGGTGACCAGATGGCTGTTCACGTACCGCTGACGCTGGAAGCCCAGTTGGAAGCGCGTGCGCTGATGATGTCCACCAACAACATTCTGTCTCCGGCGAACGGCGAACCTATCATCGTTCCGTCTCAGGACGTTGTACTGGGTCTGTACTACATGACCCGTGACTGTGTTAACGCCAAAGGCGAAGGCATGGTGCTGACTGGCCCGAAAGAAGCTGAGCGTATTTACCGCGCTGGCCTGGCCTCTCTGCATGCGCGCGTTAAAGTGCGTATCACCGAGTACGAAAAAGACGCTAATGGCGAATTCGTAGCGAAAACCAGCCTGAAAGACACGACCGTTGGCCGTGCGATTCTGTGGATGATCGTTCCGAAAGGTCTGCCTTTCTCCATCGTCAACCAGGCGCTGGGCAAGAAGGCTATCTCCAAAATGCTGAACACCTGTTACCGCATTCTGGGCCTGAAGCCGACCGTTATTTTTGCTGACCAGACGATGTACACCGGCTTTGCATATGCAGCGCGTTCAGGTGCATCCGTTGGTATCGATGACATGGTCATCCCGGCGAAAAAACACGAGATCATCAGCGAAGCGGAAGCCGAAGTTGCTGAGATCCAGGAGCAGTTCCAGTCTGGTCTGGTGACCGCTGGCGAACGCTATAACAAAGTTATCGATATTTGGGCCGCGGCGAACGATCGCGTATCCAAAGCGATGATGGATAACCTGCAAACTGAAACCGTTATTAACCGTGACGGCGTTGAAGAGCAGCAGGTTTCCTTTAACAGCATCTACATGATGGCCGACTCCGGTGCGCGTGGTTCTGCAGCCCAGATTCGTCAGCTTGCTGGTATGCGTGGTCTGATGGCGAAGCCGGATGGCTCCATCATCGAAACGCCGATCACCGCGAACTTCCGTGAAGGTCTGAACGTACTCCAGTACTTCATCTCCACGCACGGTGCGCGTAAAGGTCTGGCGGATACCGCACTGAAAACCGCGAACTCCGGTTACCTGACCCGTCGTCTGGTAGACGTGGCACAGGATCTGGTCGTAACCGAAGACGATTGTGGCACGCTGGAAGGCATCACCATGACGCCGGTTATCGAAGGTGGCGATGTTAAAGAGCCGCTGCGCGATCGCGTTCTGGGTCGTGTAACCGCAGAAGACATTCTGAAGCCGGGTACTGCAGATATTCTGGTTCCGCGCAATACGCTGCTGCACGAACAGTGGTGTGATCTGCTGGAAGCGAACTCTGTTGACTCAGTGAAAGTGCGTTCCGTTGTATCGTGTGACACCGACTTTGGTGTGTGCGCCCACTGCTATGGTCGTGACCTGGCGCGTGGCCACATCATCAACAAAGGTGAAGCCATCGGCGTTATCGCGGCACAGTCCATCGGTGAGCCGGGTACACAGCTGACGATGCGTACGTTCCACATCGGTGGTGCGGCATCTCGTGCGGCTGCTGAATCCAGCATCCAGGTGAAAAACAAAGGTAGCATCCGCCTGAGCAACGCGAAGACGGTTGTGAACTCCAGCGGCAAACTGGTTATCACCTCCCGTAACACTGAGCTGAAACTGATCGACGAATTCGGTCGTACCAAAGAAAGCTATAAAGTGCCTTACGGTGCGGTAATGGCGAAGGGTGATGGCGAGCAGGTTGCCGGCGGTGAAACCGTTGCAAACTGGGATCCGCACACCATGCCGGTTATCACTGAAGTGGCTGGTTTCATCCGCTTCACCGATATGATCGACGGCCAGACGATTACTCGTCAGACCGACGAACTGACCGGTCTCTCTTCGCTGGTGGTTCTGGACTCTGCAGAGCGTACCTCTGGCGGTAAAGACCTGCGTCCGGCACTGAAAATCGTTGACGCTAATGGCAACGACGTACTGATCCCGGGCACCGATATGCCTGCCCAGTACTTCCTGCCGGGTAAAGCGATTGTTCAGCTGGAAGATGGCGTTCAGATCAGCTCCGGTGACACCCTGGCGCGTATTCCGCAGGAATCCGGCGGTACCAAGGATATTACCGGTGGTCTGCCGCGCGTTGCGGATCTGTTCGAAGCACGTCGTCCGAAAGAGCCGGCAATCCTGGCGGAAATCAGCGGTATCATCTCCTTCGGTAAAGAGACCAAAGGTAAACGCCGTCTGGTGATCACGCCGGTTGACGGTAGCGATCCGTACGAAGAGATGATTCCGAAATGGCGTCAGCTCAACGTGTTTGAAGGTGAACGTGTAGAACGTGGTGACGTGGTTTCCGACGGTCCGGAAGCACCGCATGACATTCTGCGTCTTCGTGGCGTACACGCGGTAACGCGTTATATCACCAACGAAGTACAGGACGTTTACCGTCTGCAGGGCGTTAAGATCAACGATAAGCACATCGAAGTTATCGTTCGTCAGATGCTGCGTAAAGCCACCATCGTTAACGCAGGAAGCTCCGACTTCCTGGAAGGTGAGCAGGTTGAATACTCTCGCGTCAAGATCGCTAACCGCGAGCTGGAAGCAGCAGGCAAAATCGGTGCAACCTATGCACGCGATCTGCTGGGTATCACCAAAGCGTCTCTGGCAACCGAGTCCTTCATCTCCGCGGCATCGTTCCAGGAGACCACTCGTGTGCTTACCGAAGCAGCCGTTGCGGGCAAACGCGACGAACTGCGCGGTCTGAAAGAGAACGTCATCGTGGGTCGTCTGATCCCGGCCGGTACTGGTTATGCGTACCACCAGGATCGTATGCGCCGTCGCGCCGCTGGCGAACTGCCGGCAGCACCGCAGGTGACTGCGGAAGACGCGTCCGCGAGCCTGGCAGAACTGCTGAACGCAGGTCTGGGTGGTTCCGACAACGAGTAATCGTTTCGCGTAATAAAAAACCCGCTTCGGCGGGTTTTTTTTCGTCTGAAATCCGCGGCTTAAGACCGCGATCGCGTAGCAGGACGGGTTGTATAGGCGCCGGACAGCGGCATTTCTCTGCACCATCCCGAATGACATGTTGTGCAATTACATGGGGAAAACACGTCACGACTTTTCGCTGCGCGAAAAAAAGCCCGCCAGAGCGGGCATAGTAGTCGAAGGGAAACGATGTCTTAATCTCGCGGCGGCAGGCGGCGGTAAAGCTCGATCATATCGGTCGCCAGATCCTGAATCACCATTGCGTTCATCAGGTGATCCTGCGAATGAACGGTGATCAAATTCACCGGCAGCTTACCGGTGCCTTCATCGAGCCCGATAAGCTGGGTTTGAATTTTATGCGCGGCTTTCACGAATTCGCGCGACTCTTCCATCGCTTTTTCTGCTTCAGCAAAATCGCCTTTACGCGCCATTTGTAACGCGGTTAATGCCTGGCTACGCGCCGCGCCCGCGTTAACCAACAACTCCATAATGATGGTTTCTAAATCTTCCACGCATTCACTCCAGTAGCTTAAGGGCTTTTTCCAGAACGACATCGCCTTTCATCATGCCGTAATCCATCATATCGATCACCGCCACTTTCTTGCCCAGCGGTTCCGCCTGCGCCTGCAATTTTGCCTGCTCGTATTTCACCTGCGGCCCCAGCAACACGATATCCGCTGTTGCAATTTCATCTTTAAATTCCGCAACAGGAACCGCTTTGATAGTGACCTCGACGCCTTTTTTCTGCGCCGCGTCTTTCATGCGTTGCACCAACATGCTGGTGGACATACCCGCTGCACAGCATAAAACGATGTTTTTCATAGTCAGCCTCGGTGTTGATGGGATAGGTGATAATTATCCCGCGCTGTTGGGTTCAACAACCGCTTTACCGCGATTGTGTGTAGGGCATCACAAAGAATCCCTGCATAACATGAAACCGGTTGCAACCTTGCGACGCGCCGCCTGGCTATGGGTGATTCACCAGTAGAATTCGGTTCTTACCTTGCTGCTTCGCTTTATAAAGCGCTTCATCCACACGGCCGACCAGCTGGTTCAGCGGTTCCATGTTCCACTCACCCAAACCAGCGCTAAACGTGACCGACAGCTCTTTCTCGCGCCATGTACGGTTCTCCACTTTCACCCGCCACTGCTCCAGTAGCGCCTGCGCGTTATCGATATGCGCATGTGGGAAAATCACCGCGAACTCTTCGCCACCGTAGCGATAGAGCGAAATCCCCTGCGGCTGCAAGATCTGAATGCCTTCGCGCGCCACGTTGCGCAGCACGATGTCGCCATTCAAATGTCCCCAGGTGTCGTTAATGGATTTGAAATTATCGATATCCACCAGCGCCAGAGCAAACGGCTGATGATCGTTCATCAGCGCGGCAATATCGGCATCAAAGGCGCGGCGATTTTTACAATTGGTCAGCGCATCCATGGTCGCCTGCCGCACCCACGTTTGTTCCCGCTCTTTACTGCTTTCAATCGCTTTACTCAACATCGCTTCGAGCCGTGGGGCGCGGGTTACATCACCGGTTTTTATCGCATCGATTATGTTGAGCAGCACCGTGCGCGAGCTGTGGCGTAAATAGAGGCCAAACAGAATGATAAACACTGCCGCCGTGGTGAATCCCCAACCGACAAGCTGAAGCTGATGGTGAACGCGTTTATCCAGTGTGCTGGCGGATACTTTATAGATCACAAACCATTCCGGGTTGGTGAAGGCGTAGTAGTAATACCAGCACGCATTTTTTTCATCGAAAAGCGCGCCTTCAGCACTGGTCATCGCTGCGAGTATTGTCGGGCTGACGAGTGTTTTGAATAACGCGCCAGTGTCCGGGTGTAGCATCGCTTTGCCTTCGCCGTCGATAACGAAGAATTCGCCAGGCATCGGGGGTTGCATGGTGCGCAGGGTGAAACCCATTGAGGCCAGATCAAGGTGAAAAGCCAGCGTCCCTTTTAATTTACCGTCCGGCGCTATCACCGGTTTATAAATGCTCACTATCGGGTTATGGGTAAAAAAATCCATGTAGCTGCGGGTATAGTGATTAAACATGCTGGCTTCCGCCTGGTGCATAAACCACGGACGCGTACTGGCATTGAAATTTTCACCGCTGCCCATAACCTGTGGCGCGCGCAGGTAAACGCCGCGCGAGTCGGCGAGAGAGATCGACGATACCGAGGGCATCAGCGCCAGCAACTGCATCAGCAATTTCAGTCCCTTGTCCCGATCGCCGTTCACGGTGACGTCTAACTGATCGTCATGGGCGAAGAATGCGGCGGCGCGATTGAGAACATAGTCGTTTTCACGCAGCATCGACTGGGTGTAATTCACCGCCAGGTTATGCGCGAAATTGCGATTCACATCGTGGTACTCCTCCAGCGTCTCTTTACGCATACCGGCGATAATCATGAGCGCGATTATCACAAAACTGAGGAGGATCCCGGCAAGGCTCACCAGAATTGGTCTTGTAAATGAAAGTTGTTTGCTATGCATTTTCTTATCCTTGAACATGCAAAAGAGGAACAGATATCAGTATAGGGGCTGCGCAAAAGATAGCGTACCTGATGTGAGTAAGGCGGAGCGGAAGAGAGGAAGAGCGCCCGCTCCGGTCAGTCTCATAACCTGACAGCGCAAGCATGAAGGTTCGGGCGACAAGCCACCATCGCCCGATTTTGCTTTTACGTAGCAGGCCGGGAAAGTATTAACCCGTTATCTGCGCGTTGCGGCTTTTTTGCGGCGCACGTCCCAGCCAGCTATCCCAGTCTTTCCACACCGGTTGCAGCCCACGGGCGATCAGCGCATCGGCAACGTCCTGCGGGCGGCGCTCATCATGGGGCGAAAATTGCTCCAGCTCCGGGTGATTGTCGGCATAGCCGCCCGGCTGCGTTTTGGAAAACGCGCTTACGTTATTAATCGCCAGCGGAATAACATGATCGCGAAAGTGCGGTGATTCGCGCGTGGATAGCGACAACTCCGTGTCCGGTGCCAGCAGGCGAAACGCGCAAATGGTTTGCACCAGTTGCCGCTCATCCATCACTGACGCAGGCTCCACGCCGCCCGCGCAAGGGCGCAGGCGGGGGAAGGAGATGGAATAACGACTTTTCCAGTAGCGCTGTTGTAGCCACAGCAAATGTTCGGCAACCATATAGCAATCCACTCGCCAACTGTCGGACAGGCCCATTAACGCACCGAGGCCAATCTTGTCGATACCCGCGCGGCCCAGCCTGTCCGGCGTCTCCAGCCGCCAGAAGAAGTCCTGTTTTTTACCGCGCAGATGGTGACGTGCATACTGGCTTTCGTGGTACGTCTCCTGGTAGACCATTACGCCATCAAGACCAAGGGTTTTCAGCTCGGTGTACTCCGGCTCGGAAAGCGGCTGCACTTCCATTTGCAACGAGGCGAACTGGCGGCGGATCGCCGGCATATGGCGGCGAAAGTAGTCCATCCCGACTTTGCCCTGATGCTCACCGGTGACCAGCAACAGATGCTCAAACCCCAGTTCGCGTATGGCCGCGCATTCCCGCGCAATCTCCTGCTCATCCAGCGTTTTGCGCTTCAGGTGATTGCTCATCGAAAACCCGCAATAGGTGCAGTCATTGGCGCAAAGGTTAGAGAGATAAAGCGGAACATAAAAACTGACGGTGTTGCCAAAACGCTGGCGCGTGAGCCGCTGTGCTTGCTGTGCCATCGGTTCAAGAAAACCGGCGGCGGCGGGGGAGAGCAGCGCCATCATATCGTCGCGCGTCAGTTGCCGGGCATTGAGTGCGCGTTCAACATCGGCGGCGGTTTTGCTGTGGATGCGCAGGCGGATATCGTCCCAGTCCAGTTGCCTCCAGCGGTCGGTGAAGGTGCTCATAATGTTTCCTCCAGGAAACCGGTGAGCGGGCTGGTGGCCTGCGCGTAACGCTGGCGGGCGCCTGGTACGGCCTGGCGGGCCAGTGTTCCGGCCTCGACAGCCAGGCGAAAAGCGCGCGCCATGTTGACCGGGTCGTCGGCGACCGCGATCGCGGTATTGACCAGCACCGCGTCAGCCCCCATCTCCAGCGCCTGCGCCGCGTGGCTGGGCGCGCCGATCCCGGCATCGACCACCACTGGCACATTCGCCTGCTCGATAATAATCTCCAGCATGGCGCGGGTTTCCAGCCCCTGGTTGGAGCCGATCGGTGCGCCCAGCGGCATGACTGCCGCGCAGCCCACCTCTTCAAGCCGTTTACACAGCACCGGATCGGCACCGCAATAGGGCAGAACCACAAAACCCATCTGCACCAGTTTTTCCGCCGCGCGCAAGGTTTCAATCGGATCGGGCAGCAGCCAGCGGGCGTCCGGATGAATTTCCAGTTTTAGCCAGTGCGTGCCGAGTGCTTCCCGTGCCAGTTGGGCGGCGAAAATGGCCTCTTCGGCGTTTTTCGCCCCGGAGGTGTTAGGCAGCAACGTCACACCCGCATCCAGCAAGGGTTGCAACAGCATATCGGTGCGCTGGCGCAGGTCGACGCGCTTCATCGCCAGCGTTACCAGTTCGCTGCCCGACGCATGAATCGCATCGACCATCAGTTGCGGTGTGGCGAACTTGCCGGTGCCGGTAAACAGCCGTGAAGTGAACTCTTTTTCTGCAATACGTAACATCTCAGCCCCCTGCGATAACCTGAAACAGCAGGATGTGATCGCCGTCCTGCACAAGATGGTTTTCCCACTGCTCACGCGGCAGGATCTGTTGATTAACGGCCAGCGCGACACCCGGTTTGAGCTGATTGAGTTGCTCAAGCAGGGTGGCGACGGAAAGCCCGGCGACGCAGTTCATCGACTCGTCATTGAAGCGTATTTGCATGTCGCCCTCCACAAACCGGGCACTGGCGGGAAGCGTGCAGCGCCAGCGTGCGCCAAAGATTGGTGCGCGCGTCGAACAGGCGCAGCTCACCGCTGGTGGTGTGCAGCCCGTTCAACAATTTAATGGTTTCCAGCGCCTGCATGGCACCCATAATGCCGACCACCGGGCCAACAATACCGGCGGTGCGACAGTTGCGTTCTGGCTCGCTGTCGTCCGGCCATAAACAGCGGTAGCAGCCCTGCTGCCAGGGCGGCGTCAGCACCATCAACTGGCCGCCAAAACCGACTGCGCTGGCGGTGATAAGCGGTGTCTCCAGCGCCACGCAGGCAGCGTTGATCGCCTGGCGTGTCAGCATGTTGTCGCTACAGTCGAGCACCACATCGGCCTGCTGAACTTGCTGGTGCAACGCCTCACCGCTCAAGCGCTGCTGGAGCGTAATCAGCTCGATATCTGGGTTTAATCTGTGCAGGCGCTGCGCGGTGACCTGGGTTTTCGGCTGGTTGATATCATCGGTGGTAAATAAAATCTGTCGCTGCAAATTGCTCAGGTGTACGGCGTCGTCATCCGCCAGCACCAGCGTGCCGATCCCTGCGCCAGCAAGGTAGACCGCCGCCGGTGCGCCAAGACCGCCGAGGCCGATAATTAATACCCGGCTGGCGAGCAATTTTTGCTGGCCGGTAACCGCGATATCCTCCAGCAGGATCTGGCGGCTGTAGCGCATAAAGTCACGATCATTCATCGCCCACCCCCGCCAGTTGCAGTAATTGCTGGGTTGCCTGTTGCCAGTTATCCGCCCGGGTGATGGCGCTGACCACCGCAATACTGCCCACGCCGGTTGCCAACACATCCGGCGCACGCGCAAGGCTGATACCGCCAATAGCAACGGTTGGATAATCTTTCAGCCGTGCAACGTGATGCGCCAGCTGTTCCAGTCCCTGCGGCGCAGAAGGCATCTGTTTGGTTTGCGTGGGAAAGACATGGCCCAGCGCGATGTAAGAGGGGCGGGCCGCCAGCGCCACGTCGATTTCCATATCGTCATGGGTGGAGACGCCAAGGCGCAAACCCGCTGCACGAATGGCGCTTAAGTCGGTCGTTTCCAGATCTTCCTGACCAAGATGCACACCGTAAGCCTGGTGTTTGATCGCCAGTCGCCAGTAATCGTTAATAAACAGCCGCGCATTAACGCGACGGCCAAGCGCGATGGCTGCCATCACATCCGCTTCAACGTCCTCGTCGCGTTTATCCTTGATGCGCAGTTGCAGCGTGCGCACGCCCGCATCCAGTAAACGGGCAATCCAGTCGACGCTGTCGACCACCGGGTAAAGGCCGAGGCGGAAGGGCACCGGCGGGAAATCGGGCTGATACATCAGGCTTCCTCCCTCTTCAGGTAGATCTCACCGCCGCGTGCGCGGAAGTCGCTGGATTTATCCACCATACCGACTTCAATCGCCTGGGTTGCCGCGTAGTCACGCACCTCTTGCGAGATTTTCATCGAACAGAATTTCGGCCCGCACATAGAGCAGAAGTGCGCCACTTTGCCGGATTCCTGCGGCAGCGTTTCATCGTGGTAGGCGCGCGCGGTAAACGGGTCGAGCGCAAGGTTGAATTGATCCTCCCAGCGGAACTCAAAACGCGCTTTCGACATGGCGTTGTCGCGGATCTGCGCGCCAGGGTGGCCTTTGGCCAGGTCAGCGGCGTGAGCGGCGATTTTGTAGGTAATCAGCCCCTGTTTAACGTCCTCTTTATTGGGTAAGCCGAGGTGCTCTTTGGGCGTGACATAACAGAGCATCGCGCAGCCAAACCAGCCAATCATCGCCGCGCCAATACCAGAGGTGAAATGGTCATAGCCCGGCGCGATATCGGTGGTTAGCGGCCCCAGCGTATAGAATGGCGCTTCGTGGCAGTGCTCCAGTTCTTCGGTCATATTGCGGCGGATCATCTGCATTGGTACATGCCCCGGGCCTTCAATCATCACCTGAACGTCATACTCCCAGGCAATTTTCGTCAGTTCGCCAAGCGTATGCAGCTCGGCAAATTGCGCTTCGTCGTTGGCGTCCTGAATGGAGCCTGGGCGCAAGCCATCGCCCAGCGATAGCGAAACGTCATAAGCGGCGCAGATTTCGCAGATCTCGCGAAAATGGGTGTAGAGGAAGTTTTCCTGATGATGGGAGAGGCACCATTTCGCCATAATTGAGCCACCGCGCGAGACAATGCCGGTCAGGCGCTGCGCGGTCATGGGCACATAGCGCAGCAGCACGCCCGCGTGGATGGTGAAATAGTCCACCCCTTGCTCCGCCTGTTCCAGCAGGGTGTCGCGAAATGCTTCCCAGGTAAGATCTTCGGCGATCCCGTTAACCTTCTCCAGCGCCTGGTAGATCGGCACTGTACCGATCGGCACCGGGCTGTTACGCAGGATCCATTCGCGGGTTTCGTGGATATAACGCCCGGTGGATAAATCCATGACCGTGTCCGCGCCCCAGCGCGTCGACCAGACCAGCTTTTCCACCTCTTCTTCGATCGAGGAAGTCACCGCCGAATTACCGATATTGGCGTTCACCTTCACCAGGAAGTTGCGGCCAATGATCATTGGCTCCGATTCCGGGTGGTTAATATTGGCCGGGATAATCGCCCGCCCGGCGGCGACTTCATCGCGCACAAATTCCGGGGTGATGTTTTCCGGTAGGCGTGCGCCAAAACCTTCGCCCGGATGCTGCTTACGCAACACTTCGCTGCGAATGCGCTCGCGGCCCATGTTTTCGCGAATGGCGATAAACTCCATTTCCGGCGTGACGATGCCTTTGCGCGCATAGTGCAGTTGCGTGACGCGCTGGCCGGGTTTCGCGCGGCGCGGCGTCAGTAAACCGCTAAAACGCAATTCGTCGAGGCCATCATCGGCCAGCCGTTCGTTGGTATAGACAGAGCTGCGCTGTTCCAGTGTTTCGCTGTCATCACGGGCGGCAATCCACGGTGCGCGCAGTTTCGCCAGCCCTTGCTGGACATCAATCGCAATATCCGGATCGCCATACGGGCCCGAGGTGTCGTACACCGGCACCGCTTCATTCTCTTCAAACTGTGGGTGTTCTTTTGTGCCGCCGGTAAGCGTCGGGCTCAGCTGGATTTCGCGCATCGGAATGCGGATATCGGGTTGCGAACCGGTGATGTAGATGCGGCGCGAGTTGGGGAAAGCGGTGCCTTCCAGTGTGTCGATGAAGTGTTGCGCCTGGGCGCGTTGTTCACGGCGTGTAAGTTTTGCAGACATAGCTCATTCCAGAATGTAAAGGATATGGCTTGTCAGACGACGGATGGAGTAATGGCAGCAACCGCCCGTGAGGGTGGTTGACGTGAATGGATTACTCTTGTTCCCTTCGCAGGTTTTAACCTGATCAGGTTCCGCGGATCCCGAATTAACGGTCTCAGCCTTTTCCCCTTCATCCTTCACGCTGCCCTGTGTTGGCTGCGTTCGCTCACCACAGTCACTTACTTGATGTAAGCTCCTGGGGATTCACGAACTTGCCGTCTCGACGCATCGCGAATGATGTTGTGGAAATATAGGCACTCCGACAAGAAAAACCCGTCCGAAGACGGGGACTGCTTTTTAAATTACGCGTTAATGTTTAAGAACTCAAGCCGGTCGCGCGACACCGCTTTCGTCGTTGGCGCTCTCTTTGATGTTGTTATCAAAGGCCAGCACGATTAACTTGTCTTCCAGGGTAAAGCGGGCGGCCAGCGCTTCGCCGATATCGGAAAGCGCTTGCTGGAACTCCAGACAGTTATCGTCATCAATGGCGTTTTCCAGGCTGGAGTCGTAATAGTTCATGATTTCTACAGTATTCGCTTCAAGCATTGGGTAAAGCTGCGTCGCCGCTAAAAGTGGGCTGCTCCCTTCCAATTCGCTAATGATGCGTTCATAAATATTGAAGTGACCTGCGGAAAGGTATTCCACCAGGTTGTGGCAAAAATCGTCCAGCGCTTTTTCGTTAAGCTGCATGTAGGATCCTTTGCCAGGTTTAATGCCAACCAGATTGTAATAAGAAACAAGCAGTTGCTTACGTGCTTGCAGCCAATGGTCGACAAGTTTGTTACTTCCTCCAACGCGCTCTGTCAGGCTTTCTAACTGGTTTAGCATAAATGGCTCCGCAAATATGTAAGATCAAAACGATGTAATAATAATGTTAATAACATGCCAGTAAAGCGAAGGTAGTGCACCAAATGGTACGTATTATTGAAGCACACGATCAGGGCTGGTGGATCGTCAGCCATGAACAAAAATTATGGATGCCCGGCGGGGAATTACCA
Organism: Enterobacter sp. R4-368; assembly: GCF_000410515.1. Classification (NCBI taxonomy): domain Bacteria; kingdom Pseudomonadati; phylum Pseudomonadota; class Gammaproteobacteria; order Enterobacterales; family Enterobacteriaceae; genus Enterobacter; species Enterobacter sp. R4-368. Next base: position 3,286,628 of record NC_021500.1, read on the forward strand.
CACGGCAAGGCAGGAAATTTCGATCTTGTGGGGCAGAGCGCGCTTCACATTGGCGAGTGGCAGGGCGAAGCGGTATGGATGATCCGCCAGAATCGTCGCCAGGATATGGGATCCGTGCGCCTGCTTATCGATCAAGATGTGGGGCTTTTTCAACTGGCGGGCCGTGGCGTGCAACTGGCGGAATTTTATCGTTCACACCAGTTTTGCGGTTACTGCGGGCACACCATGCACCCCAGTAAAACCGAATGGGCAATGCTGTGCGATCACTGCCGCGAGCGCTATTACCCGCAAATCGCCCCTTGCATCATTGTCGCCATTCGCCGTGATGACAGCATTTTGCTGGCGCAGCACACGCGCCATCGCAATGGCATTTACACGGTGCTCGCCGGTTTCGTCGAAGTGGGCGAAACCCTTGAACAGGCGGTGGCGCGTGAAGTGATGGAAGAGAGCGGCATCAAAGTGAGGAATTTGCGTTATGTCACCTCGCAACCGTGGCCGTTTCCGCAATCGCTGATGACCGCATTTATGGCGGAATATGACAGCGGCGAAATCCGCATTGACCCGAAAGAGTTACTGGATGCGGGCTGGTATCGCTATGACAACTTGCCGCTGTTACCGCCTCCGGGTACGGTTGCGCGCCGCCTTATCGAGGATACGGTGGCGATGTGTCGGGCAGACGACGAATAAGGTGTATATACTGGCGGCCTGACGCTTGAGGAACTGACAATGACCGAACTGAAAAACGATCGTTACCTGCGCGCGCTTCAGCGCCAGCCAGTAGATATGACCCCGGTGTGGATGATGCGCCAGGCAGGCCGCTATTTACCGGAATATAAAGCGACCCGCGCGCAAGCAGGCGATTTTATGTCGCTGTGCAAAAACGCCGAGCTGGCCTGCGAAGTGACCTTACAGCCGCTGCGCCGCTACCCGCTTGATGCGGCTATTCTTTTCTCCGACATCCTTACCGTGCCAGATGCGATGGGGCTTGGCCTCTATTTCGAAGCCGGGGAAGGGCCGCGTTTTACCTCGCCCATCACCTGCAAAGCGGATGTTGATAAGCTGCCGGTGCCAGACCCGGAAAACGAGCTGGGCTACGTGATGAACGCCGTGCGCACCATTCGCCGTGAGCTGAAAGGTGAAGTGCCGCTGATCGGTTTTTCCGGTAGCCCGTGGACACTGGCGACTTATATGGTGGAAGGCGGCAGCAGCAAAGCGTTTACTCTGATTAAAAAAATGATGTACGCCGAGCCGCACACGCTGCATGCGCTACTGGATAAGCTGGCGCAGAGCGTCACGCTGTACCTCAACGCGCAGATCCGCGCGGGCGCACAGTCAGTGATGATTTTCGACACCTGGGGCGGTGTGTTGACCGGGCGCGATTATCAGCAATTCTCGCTCTACTACATGCATAAAATTGTCGATGGCTTGCTGCGTGAAAACGAAGGCCGCCGCGTGCCGGTGACGTTATTCACCAAAGGCGGCGAGCAGTGGCTGGAAGCAATGGCAGAAACAGGCTGTGATGCGCTGGGCCTCGACTGGACAACCGATATTGCCGATGCACGCCGTCGCGTTGGTCATAAAGTTGCGCTGCAAGGCAATATGGACCCGTCTATGCTTTACGCGCCGCCTGCGCGCATTGAAGAAGAGGTCGCGACGATTCTCGCGGGCTTCGGCAAAGGCGAAGGTCATGTGTTTAACCTCGGTCACGGCATTCATCAGGATGTCCCGCCGGAACATGCAGGAGTATTTGTCGAGGCGGTGCACCGCCTGTCGGCCTCCTGGCATCAGTAAGGAGAGAGTATGGATCTCGCGTCACTACGCGCACAACAACTTGAACTGGCTTCTTCGGTGATCCGTGAGGATCGTCTGGATAAAGATCCGCCCACATTGATCGGCGGGGCCGATGTCGGTTTTGAGCAGGGTGGAGAAGTGACGCGAGCGGCGATGGTGCTGCTCTCCTGGCCTTCGCTGGAGCTGATTGAATATCAGGTGGCGCGTATCGCCACCACCATGCCTTATATCCCTGGTTTCCTTTCTTTTCGTGAATACCCGGCGCTGCTGGCGGCGTGGGAGCAGCTGTCGCAAAAACCCGATTTGCTGTTTGTCGATGGCCACGGTATTTCCCATCCGCGCCGTCTCGGTGTTGCCAGCCATTTTGGTTTGCTGGTCGATGTACCTACTATTGGCGTGGCGAAAAAGCGGCTGTGTGGCAAGTTCGAACCGCTGGCGGACGAGCCGGGTGCGCTCTCCCCGTTGATGGATAAAGGTGAGAAGCTCGCCTGGGTGTGGCGCAGCAAGGCGCGCTGCAATCCGCTGTTTGTCACCACCGGGCATCGTGTCAGCCAGGATAGCGCGCTCGCGTGGGTGCAGCGTTGCATGAAAGGCTACCGGTTACCGGAACCGACGCGCTGGGCGGACGCGGTGGCATCCGGACGGCCCGCGTTTACGCGTTGGCAGGCAATTCAGCGCAATATCAGGTAAACTGCCGCGCATTACCGATTTTGAGAAACGATCATGTTACAAAACCCAATTCACCTGCGTCTGGAAAAGCTGGAAAGCTGGCAGCACGTCGTCTTTATGGCTTGCCTGTGCGAGCGTATGTACCCCAATTACGCCATGTTCTGCCAGCAGACAGAGTTTGGCGACGCGCAGCTTTACCGGCGGATCCTTGACCTGGTGTGGGAAACGCAGATCGTCAAAGACGCGAAAGTAAACTTCGACAGCCAGCTGGAGAAACTGGAAGAGGCGATTCCGGCGGCGGATGACTACGATCTGTACGGTGTTTACCCGGCCATTGATGCCTGCGTGGCGCTCAGTGAACTGATTCATTCGCGCCTGAGCGGTGAAACGCTGGAGCATGCAATCGAGGTCAGTAAAACGTCGATCACTACCGTTGCGATGCTGGAAATGACCCAGCAGGGACGTGAAATGACCGACGAAGAGCTGCGGGAAAACCCGGCTGTTGAGCAAGAATGGGATATTCAGTGGGAGATTTTCCGCCTTCTGGCAGCCTGCGAAGAACGCGATATTGAGCTGATTAAAGGGCTGCGCGCAGACCTGCGTGAGGTCGGTGAGAGCAATATCGGTATAAATTTGCAGCAATGAGACAATAAAACGTGATTTAACGCCTGTTTTGTCGTGCCTGAAGGCTTCCCTTAATACCCTCGTCTGGTCTACATTTGGGGGGCGAAAATAAGTGGCTATCGGTGCGTGTATGCAGGAGAGTGCTTTTGAGGCATTTCCGTCGCACTCGATGCTTAGCAAGCGATAAACACATTGAAAGGATAACTTATGAACAAGACTCAACTGATTGATGTAATTGCAGACAAGGCTGATCTGTCTAAAGCGCAAGCGAAAGCTGCACTGGAATCCACCCTGGCTGCCGTTACTGAGTCTCTGAAAGCAGGTGATGCGGTACAACTGGTTGGTTTCGGTACCTTCAAAGTGAACCACCGCGCTGAGCGTACTGGCCGCAACCCGCAGACCGGTAAAGAAATCAAAATCGCCGCAGCTAACGTGCCGGCATTTGTTTCTGGTAAAGCACTGAAAGACGCAGTTAAGTAAGACCGCGTGGCAGTGAACAGTTTTGTCGAAGGGGCGGTTTCGCCCCTTTTGTCATTCTGGCGTCGCCCGCTGTTGTTGGCGGGCGCAGCGCTGTTACTGACAGCCTGCAGCCATGACTCCTCCTTACCGCCTTTTACCGCCAGCGGGTTTGCCGGCGATCAGGGCGCAGTGCGGATCTGGCGTAAAGATTCAGACGGTGAGACGCACTTGCTCGCCGCATTTAGCCCGTGGCACCACGGGAATACATCGCTTAGCGAATACCGCTGGCAGGGCGATACGTTAACTCTCATTGAACTCAATGTTTACGGTAAACCGCCGGAGCATATTCGCGTCCGTTTTGACGATCGCGGCGAGCTGAGCTTTATGCAGCGTGAGGTCGACGGGCAGAAACAGCAACTTTCCAGCGACCAGGTCGCGCTGTATCGCTACCGGGCAGAGCAGATCCGCCAGACCAGTGACGCGCTGCGTCAGGGGCGAGTGATCCTGCGTCAGGGGCGCTGGCAGGCCAACCATACGGTACAGACCTGTGAAGGGCAGACCGTGAAACCCGATCTGGATGATTACGCCTTAAACCGTATTGAGCAGCGTCAGAACCGCTCTGCGGTTGCGGTAAGCGTCGCATGGCTGGAAGCGCCGGAAGGCGCGCAGCTATTGCTGGTGGCGAATGCGGATTTCTGCCGCTGGCAGCCGACGGAAAAGAATTTCTGAAAACCCTCTCCCCGGTGGAGAGAGGGTGAAAGGGCGAGAGTTACTTGCCTTGCTCGCGCGCAATTGCGCGGTAACCAATATCCCGGCGGCTGAAGCTGCCATCCCAGTGAATATCGGTCATTAAGGCATACGCGCGCTGCTGCGCTTCGGCGACGGTGTCACCCAGCGCGGTAACGCACAGCACGCGCCCTCCGTTGGTCAGCACCTGGTCGTCGGCAGAGAGTTTGGTGCCTGCGTGGAACACTTTACCGTCAGCCACTTCTTCCAGCGGTAAACCGTGGATGACATCGCCATTGCGGTAGTTGCCCGGGTAACCACCGGCTGCAACCACAACGCCCAGCGATGCGCGACTATCCCACTCTGAGGTTTTCTCATCCAGCTTGCCTTCACACGCGGCCAGGCACAGCTCCACCAGGTCAGACTGCATGCGCAGCATAATTGGCTGTGTTTCCGGATCGCCAAAGCGGCAGTTGAACTCGATAACTTTCGGGTTGCCCTGCTTATCGATCATCAGCCCGGCATACAGGAAACCGGTGTAGGTATTGCCTTCTGCCGCCATGCCGCGCACGGTTGGCCATATGACGCGTTCCATGGTGCGCTGATGCACTTCATCCGTCACCACTGGCGCAGGCGAGTAAGCACCCATACCGCCGGTATTCGGGCCGGTATCGCCATCCCCGACGCGTTTGTGATCCTGGCTGGTGGCCATTGGCAGCACGTGTTCGCCGTCAACCATCACGATAAAGCTGGCTTCTTCGCCATCGAGAAACTCTTCAATCACAATGCGGTGGCCCGCGTCGCCAAAAGCATTGCCTGCCAGCATATCGTGAACCGCTGCTTCGGCTTCTTCGAGCGTCATGGCGACGATCACGCCTTTGCCCGCCGCCAGACCATCGGCCTTGATCACGATAGGCGCGCCTTTCTCACGCAGGTAAGCCAGCGCAGGCTCGATGTCGGTAAAATTCTGGTACTCGGCGGTCGGAATATTGTGGCGCGCGAGGAAGTCTTTGGTGAATGCTTTGGAGCCTTCCAGCTGCGCGGCACCCTGCGTTGGGCCAAAAATCTTCAGACCGGCCGCGCGAAACGCGTCGACCACGCCGATTACCAGCGGTGCTTCCGGGCCAACGATAGTCAGATCGATCTTCTCGTTCTGCGCAAAGCTCAGCAGCGCCGGGATGTCGGTTGCGCCAATCGCGACGTTTTGCAGCGTCGGTTCCAGTGCCGTACCGGCGTTACCCGGTGCGACAAAAACGGTATCAACCAGCGGTGACTGCGCGGCTTTCCATGCCAGCGCGTGTTCGCGCCCGCCGTTGCCAATTACTAATACTTTCATTGTCTGCTCCGTGGATTAATGGCGGAAGTGACGCATGTCGGTGAAAATCATCGCAATGCCGTGTTCGTCGGCGGCGGCAATGACTTCGTCATCGCGGATGGAGCCGCCAGGCTGAATAACGCAGGTCACGCCAACAGCGGCGGCGGCATCAATGCCGTCGCGGAACGGGAAGAACGCGTCAGAAGCCATGGCGGAACCTTTCACTTCCAGTCCTTCGTCACCGGCTTTGATCCCGGCGATTTTCGCCGAGTAGACGCGGCTCATCTGGCCTGCGCCAATGCCGATGGTCATGTTTTCTTTCGCGTAGACAATGGCGTTGGATTTGACGAATTTCGCTACTTTCCAGCAGAACAGCGCATCACGCAGCTCCTGCTCGGTCGGTTGGCGTTTGCTGACGACGAGCAGTTCACTTGCGCTTACCATGCCGAGATCTCTGTCCTGAACCAGCAGACCGCCGTTGACGCGTTTGAAATCGAGTCCCGGAACACGCTGCGTCCACTCGCCGCAGACCAGTACGCGGACATTCTGCTTAGCGGCGGTAATTTTCAGCGCCTCTTCGCTGGCGGACGGGGCGATGATCACTTCAACAAACTGGCGAGAAATGATCGCCTGGGCGGTTTCAGCGTCCAGCTCACGGTTAAAAGCGATGATGCCGCCGAATGCGGAGGTTGGATCGGTTTTATAAGCGCGATCGTAAGCCTCCAGAATTGAACCGCTAACCGCAACGCCGCAAGGATTGGCGTGTTTCACAATCACACACGCCGGTTCGCTGAACTCTTTCACGCACTCCAGCGCCGCATCGGTGTCGGCAATATTGTTATAGGAGAGCGCTTTGCCTTGCAGCTGCTGCGCGGTGGCAACGGAGGCCTCTTTGATCTCTTCTTCTATATAGAAGGCGGCTTGCTGGTGGCTGTTTTCGCCGTAGCGCATATCCTGCTTTTTAATGAAGTTCAGATTCAGGGTACGCGGGAAGCGACCGGCGGGTTCTTTTCTTTCGCCGTGATAGGCCGGAACCAGGCTGCCGAAGTAGTTGGCAATCATGCTGTCGTACGCCGCGGTGTGTTCAAACGCTTTAATCGCCAGGTCGAAACGGGTGGCAAGCAGAAGTGAACCTTCGTTGGCATCCATTTCATTAATAATGGCGGTGTAGTCGCTGCTCTTTACAACGATAGCGACATCTTTATGGTTCTTCGCGGCGGAGCGCACCATAGTCGGACCGCCGATATCAATATTCTCTACCGCATCTTCCAGTGAGCAACCTTCACGCGCGACGGTCTCGGCGAATGGATAAAGGTTAACGACCACCATATCGATCGGCGCAATTGCATGTTCTGCCATGATTGCGTCATCCTGCCCGCGACGACCCAGAATGCCGCCATGTACTTTCGGATGCAGGGTTTTCACGCGTCCATCCATCATTTCCGGAAAACCGGTGTAGTCGGAAACTTCAGTCACTGGCAGACCTTTTTCCGCCAGCAGACGCGCGGTGCCGCCGGTAGAGAGCAGTTCTACGCCACGCTGAGAGAGCGCCTGTGCGAATTCGACAATACCGGCCTTGTCAGAAACACTGAGCAAAGCGCGGCGGACTGGACGACGTTGTTGCATGGTAAATCCCCTGGATTTGTCTTTAACAGAGAGCGTTAGCTAAATATTAGGATCTTTATTGACCCTAAAACTTAGCTAATGCCCCAGCGAGGGCTCATGTTTTTTGCGCGGGCATTGTAACGAAAACGTTTGCGTAGCGCTCGCGAATTTTTGTACTTTTGCCGGATTGTGGATAAGTCTGTGTGTAAATGGGTATAAAGGCGGGTTTTGTTGTGGAATGCAGCAGTCAGTCATTTTTATGTCATTTTTCTATTGCGGGGGGCGGAGAACTCCCTATAATGCGCCTCCATCGACACGGCGGATGTGAATCACTTCACACAAACAGCCGGTTCGGTTGAAGAGAAAAAATCCTGAAAATCAGGGTTGACTCTGAAAGAGGAAAGCGTAATATACGCCACCTCGCGACAGAGCGCTAAAGCGCGTCGCACCTGCTCTTTAACAATTTATCAGACAATCTGTGTGGGCACTCAGGGTGACTGGATTCTTGACGTCCTCGGACGAAAAATGAATACCAAGTCTCAACGAGTGAACACGTAATTCATTACGAAGTTTAATTCATTGAGCATCAAACTTTTAAATTGAAGAGTTTGATCATGGCTCAGATTGAACGCTGGCGGCAGGCCTAACACATGCAAGTCGAACGGTAGCACAGAGAGCTTGCTCTCGGGTGACGAGTGGCGGACGGGTGAGTAATGTCTGGGAAACTGCCTGATGGAGGGGGATAACTACTGGAAACGGTAGCTAATACCGCATAACGTCGCAAGACCAAAGAGGGGGACCTTCGGGCCTCTTGCCATCAGATGTGCCCAGATGGGATTAGCTAGTAGGTGGGGTAACGGCTCACCTAGGCGACGATCCCTAGCTGGTCTGAGAGGATGACCAGCCACACTGGAACTGAGACACGGTCCAGACTCCTACGGGAGGCAGCAGTGGGGAATATTGCACAATGGGCGCAAGCCTGATGCAGCCATGCCGCGTGTATGAAGAAGGCCTTCGGGTTGTAAAGTACTTTCAGCGGGGAGGAAGGGAGTAAGGTTAATAACCTTATTCATTGACGTTACCCGCAGAAGAAGCACCGGCTAACTCCGTGCCAGCAGCCGCGGTAATACGGAGGGTGCAAGCGTTAATCGGAATTACTGGGCGTAAAGCGCACGCAGGCGGTCTGTCAAGTCGGATGTGAAATCCCCGGGCTCAACCTGGGAACTGCATCCGAAACTGGCAGGCTTGAGTCTCGTAGAGGGAGGTAGAATTCCAGGTGTAGCGGTGAAATGCGTAGAGATCTGGAGGAATACCGGTGGCGAAGGCGGCCTCCTGGACGAAGACTGACGCTCAGGTGCGAAAGCGTGGGGAGCAAACAGGATTAGATACCCTGGTAGTCCACGCCGTAAACGATGTCTATTTGGAGGTTGTGCCCTTGAGGCGTGGCTTCCGGAGCTAACGCGTTAAATAGACCGCCTGGGGAGTACGGCCGCAAGGTTAAAACTCAAATGAATTGACGGGGGCCCGCACAAGCGGTGGAGCATGTGGTTTAATTCGATGCAACGCGAAGAACCTTACCTGGTCTTGACATCCACAGAACTTTCCAGAGATGGATTGGTGCCTTCGGGAACTGTGAGACAGGTGCTGCATGGCTGTCGTCAGCTCGTGTTGTGAAATGTTGGGTTAAGTCCCGCAACGAGCGCAACCCTTATCCTTTGTTGCCAGCGGTTAGGCCGGGAACTCAAAGGAGACTGCCAGTGATAAACTGGAGGAAGGTGGGGATGACGTCAAGTCATCATGGCCCTTACGACCAGGGCTACACACGTGCTACAATGGCGCATACAAAGAGAAGCGACCTCGCGAGAGCAAGCGGACCTCATAAAGTGCGTCGTAGTCCGGATTGGAGTCTGCAACTCGACTCCATGAAGTCGGAATCGCTAGTAATCGTGGATCAGAATGCCACGGTGAATACGTTCCCGGGCCTTGTACACACCGCCCGTCACACCATGGGAGTGGGTTGCAAAAGAAGTAGGTAGCTTAACCTTCGGGAGGGCGCTTACCACTTTGTGATTCATGACTGGGGTGAAGTCGTAACAAGGTAACCGTAGGGGAACCTGCGGTTGGATCACCTCCTTACCTTAAAGAACCTGCCCCTGCAGTGTCCACACAGATTGTCTGATGAAAAGTGAATAGCAAGGCGTCTTGCGAGCGAGACTTTACGTCCCCTTCGTCTAGAGGCCCAGGACACCGCCCTTTCACGGCGGTAACAGGGGTTCGAATCCCCTAGGGGACGCCACGCGTTAACTGATGAGGTCAAACCTCCCAGGGGACGCCACTTGCTGGTTTGTGAGTGAAAGTCACCTGCCGATGTATCTCAAAACTGACTCACGAGTCATGTTTGAGATATTTGCTCTTTAAAAATCTGGATCAAGCTGAAAATTGAAACACTGAACAGTGCGAACTGTTCTGTGAGTCTCTCAAATTTTCGCGACACGCGGATGTTCACGAAACATCTTCGGGTTGTGAGGTTAAGCGACTAAGCGTACACGGTGGATGCCCTGGCAGTCAGAGGCGATGAAGGACGTGCTAATCTGCGAAAAGCGCCGGTAAGGTGATATGAACCGTTATAACCGGCGATGTCCGAATGGGGAAACCCAGTGTGACTCGTCACACTATCATTAACTGAATCCATAGGTTAATGAGGCGAACCGGGGGAACTGAAACATCTAAGTACCCCGAGGAAAAGAAATCAACCGAGATTCCCCCAGTAGCGGCGAGCGAACGGGGAGCAGCCCAGAGCCTGAATCAGCTTGTGTGTTAGTGGAAGCGTCTGGAAAGTCGCGCGATACAGGGTGACAGCCCCGTACACAAAAGCACACAGGCTGTGAGCTCGATGAGTAGGGCGGGACACGTGGTATCCTGTCTGAATATGGGGGGACCATCCTCCAAGGCTAAATACTCCTGACTGACCGATAGTGAACCAGTACCGTGAGGGAAAGGCGAAAAGAACCCCGGCGAGGGGAGTGAAAAAGAACCTGAAACCGTGTACGTACAAGCAGTGGGAGCACCTTCGGGTGTGACTGCGTACCTTTTGTATAATGGGTCAGCGACTTATATTCTGTAGCAAGGTTAACCGCATAGGGGAGCCGAAGGGAAACCGAGTCTTAACTGGGCGTTAAGTTGCAGGGTATAGACCCGAAACCCGGTGATCTAGCCATGGGCAGGTTGAAGGTTGGGTAACACTAACTGGAGGACCGAACCGACTAATGTTGAAAAATTAGCGGATGACTTGTGGCTGGGGGTGAAAGGCCAATCAAACCGGGAGATAGCTGGTTCTCCCCGAAAGCTATTTAGGTAGCGCCTCGTGAATTCATCTCCGGGGGTAGAGCACTGTTTCGGCTAGGGGGCCATCCCGGGCTTACCAACCCGATGCAAACTACGAATACCGGAGAATGTTATCACGGGAGACACACGGCGGGTGCTAACGTCCGTCGTGAAGAGGGAAACAACCCAGACCGCCAGCTAAGGTCCCAAAGTCATGGTTAAGTGGGAAACGATGTGGGAAGGCCCAGACAGCCAGGATGTTGGCTTAGAAGCAGCCATCATTTAAAGAAAGCGTAATAGCTCACTGGTCGAGTCGGCCTGCGCGGAAGATGTAACGGGGCTAAACCATGCACCGAAGCTGCGGCAGCGACGCTTATGCGTTGTTGGGTAGGGGAGCGTTCTGTAAGCCTGCGAAGGTGTGCTGTGAGGCATGCTGGAGGTATCAGAAGTGCGAATGCTGACATAAGTAACGATAAAGCGGGTGAAAAGCCCGCTCGCCGGAAGACCAAGGGTTCCTGTCCAACGTTAATCGGGGCAGGGTGAGTCGACCCCTAAGGCGAGGCCGAAAGGCGTAGTCGATGGGAAACAGGTTAATATTCCTGTACTTGGTGTTACTGCGAAGGGGGGACGGAGAAGGCTATGTTAGCCGGGCGACGGTTGTCCCGGTTTAAGCGTGAAGGTGTGTGCTCCAGGCAAATCCGGAGCACTTTAACACTGAGGCGTGATGACGAGGCACTACGGTGCTGAAGTAACAAATGCCCTGCTTCCAGGAAAAGCCTCTAAGCATCAGGTAACACGAAATCGTACCCCAAACCGACACAGGTGGTCAGGTAGAGAATACCAAGGCGCTTGAGAGAACTCGGGTGAAGGAACTAGGCAAAATGGTGCCGTAACTTCGGGAGAAGGCACGCTGATACGTAGGTGAAGTCCCTTGCGGATGGAGCTGAAATCAGTCGAAGATACCAGCTGGCTGCAACTGTTTATTAAAAACACAGCACTGTGCAAACACGAAAGTGGACGTATACGGTGTGACGCCTGCCCGGTGCCGGAAGGTTAATTGATGGGGTCATCCGTAAGGAGAAGCTCTTGATCGAAGCCCCGGTAAACGGCGGCCGTAACTATAACGGTCCTAAGGTAGCGAAATTCCTTGTCGGGTAAGTTCCGACCTGCACGAATGGCGTAATGATGGCCAGGCTGTCTCCACCCGAGACTCAGTGAAATTGAACTCGCTGTGAAGATGCAGTGTACCCGCGGCAAGACGGAAAGACCCCGTGAACCTTTACTATAGCTTGACACTGAACACTGGTCCTTGATGTGTAGGATAGGTGGGAGGCTTTGAAGCGTGGACGCCAGTCTGCGTGGAGCCGCCCTTGAAATACCACCCTTTAATGGCTGGTGTTCTAACGTGGACCCGTGATCCGGGTTGCGGACAGTGTCTGGTGGGTAGTTTGACTGGGGCGGTCTCCTCCTAAAGCGTAACGGAGGAGCACGAAGGTCAGCTAATCCTGGTCGGACATCAGGAGGTTAGTGCAATGGCATAAGCTGGCTTGACTGCGAGCGTGACGGCGCGAGCAGGTGCGAAAGCAGGTCATAGTGATCCGGTGGTTCTGAATGGAAGGGCCATCGCTCAACGGATAAAAGGTACTCCGGGGATAACAGGCTGATACCGCCCAAGAGTTCATATCGACGGCGGTGTTTGGCACCTCGATGTCGGCTCATCACATCCTGGGGCTGAAGTAGGTCCCAAGGGTATGGCTGTTCGCCATTTAAAGTGGTACGCGAGCTGGGTTTAGAACGTCGTGAGACAGTTCGGTCCCTATCTGCCGTGGGCGCTGGAGAATTGAGGGGGGCTGCTCCTAGTACGAGAGGACCGGAGTGGACGCATCACTGGTGTTCGGGTTGTCATGCCAATGGCACTGCCCGGTAGCTAAATGCGGAAGAGATAAGTGCTGAAAGCATCTAAGCACGAAACTTGCCCCGAGATGAGTTCTCCCTGAGACTTTAAGTCTCCTGAAGGAACGTTGAAGACGACGACGTTGATAGGCCGGGTGTGTAAGCGCAGCGATGCGTTGAGCTAACCGGTACTAATGAACCGTGAGGCTTAACCTTACAACGCCGAAGATGTTTTGGCGTGAGAGACAGAGAAGATTTTCAGCGAGATACAGATTATGTCAGGGCGTGAGAACGGTCTGACAACAGAATTTGCCTGGCGGCAGTAGCGCGGTGGTCCCACCTGACCCCATGCCGAACTCAGAAGTGAAACGCCGTAGCGCCGATGGTAGTGTGGGGTCTCCCCATGCGAGAGTAGGGAACTGCCAGGCATTAATTAAGTGAAGAGGCCATCCTGACGGATGGCCTTTTTGCGTTTTTACGCTGTGAACCCACACCCTGCGATGCCGGATGCCGGATGCCGGATGCCGGATGCTGGATGTCGGTCGCTGGCTTTCAGCAGTCCTCGGTGCGTGGCGGAAAAAGCAGCCTGCCTGCCGGAGCCAGCGCACAACAGGCGTGACTGCCTGTCCGGAACAAAGCCTCATGCGAAAGCGCGGGGCTTTTTTGCTATTGTTTCAGCTCCATTTATCGCTAAAGGACATCTCAATGATCGTTCTGTACGCCCAGCTTTATAAAAATCGCATGGTTGTGCGTAACCTCCAGACTCAGCAACTGTGGAATGCAGCAGTCAGTCATTTTTATGTCATTTTTCTATTGCGGGGGGCGGAGAACTCCCTATAATGCGCCTCCATCGACACGGCGGATGTGAATCACTTCACACAAACAGCCGGTTCGGTTGAAGAGAAAAAATCCTGAAAATCAGGGTTGACTCTGAAAGAGGAAAGCGTAATATACGCCACCTCGCGACAGAGCGCTAAAGCGCGTCGCACCTGCTCTTTAACAATTTATCAGACAATCTGTGTGGGCACTCAGGGTGACTGGATTCTTGACGTCCTCGGACGAAAAATGAATACCAAGTCTCAACGAGTGAACACGTAATTCATTACGAAGTTTAATTCATTGAGCATCAAACTTTTAAATTGAAGAGTTTGATCATGGCTCAGATTGAACGCTGGCGGCAGGCCTAACACATGCAAGTCGAACGGTAGCACAGAGAGCTTGCTCTCGGGTGACGAGTGGCGGACGGGTGAGTAATGTCTGGGAAACTGCCTGATGGAGGGGGATAACTACTGGAAACGGTAGCTAATACCGCATAACGTCGCAAGACCAAAGAGGGGGACCTTCGGGCCTCTTGCCATCAGATGTGCCCAGATGGGATTAGCTAGTAGGTGGGGTAACGGCTCACCTAGGCGACGATCCCTAGCTGGTCTGAGAGGATGACCAGCCACACTGGAACTGAGACACGGTCCAGACTCCTACGGGAGGCAGCAGTGGGGAATATTGCACAATGGGCGCAAGCCTGATGCAGCCATGCCGCGTGTATGAAGAAGGCCTTCGGGTTGTAAAGTACTTTCAGCGGGGAGGAAGGGAGTAAGGTTAATAACCTTATTCATTGACGTTACCCGCAGAAGAAGCACCGGCTAACTCCGTGCCAGCAGCCGCGGTAATACGGAGGGTGCAAGCGTTAATCGGAATTACTGGGCGTAAAGCGCACGCAGGCGGTCTGTCAAGTCGGATGTGAAATCCCCGGGCTCAACCTGGGAACTGCATCCGAAACTGGCAGGCTTGAGTCTCGTAGAGGGAGGTAGAATTCAGACCCGCACCGAAAAACTCTCCGGCGTATACGGTGTGACGCCTGCCCGGTGCCGGAAGGTTAATTGATGGGGTCATCCGTAAGGAGAAGCTCTTGATCGAAGCCCCGGTAAACGGCGGCCGTAACTATAACGGTCCTAAGGTAGCGAAATTCCTTGTCGGGTAAGTTCCGACCTGCACGAATGGCGTAATGATGGCCAGGCTGTCTCCACCCGAGACTCAGTGAAATTGAACTCGCTGTGAAGATGCAGTGTACCCGCGGCAAGACGGAAAGACCCCGTGAACCTTTACTATAGCTTGACACTGAACACTGGTCCTTGATGTGTAGGATAGGTGGGAGGCTTTGAAGCGTGGACGCCAGTCTGCGTGGAGCCGCCCTTGAAATACCACCCTTTAATGGCTGGTGTTCTAACGTGGACCCGTGATCCGGGTTGCGGACAGTGTCTGGTGGGTAGTTTGACTGGGGCGGTCTCCTCCTAAAGCGTAACGGAGGAGCACGAAGGTCAGCTAATCCTGGTCGGACATCAGGAGGTTAGTGCAATGGCATAAGCTGGCTTGACTGCGAGCGTGACGGCGCGAGCAGGTGCGAAAGCAGGTCATAGTGATCCGGTGGTTCTGAATGGAAGGGCCATCGCTCAACGGATAAAAGGTACTCCGGGGATAACAGGCTGATACCGCCCAAGAGTTCATATCGACGGCGGTGTTTGGCACCTCGATGTCGGCTCATCACATCCTGGGGCTGAAGTAGGTCCCAAGGGTATGGCTGTTCGCCATTTAAAGTGGTACGCGAGCTGGGTTTAGAACGTCGTGAGACAGTTCGGTCCCTATCTGCCGTGGGCGCTGGAGAATTGAGGGGGGCTGCTCCTAGTACGAGAGGACCGGAGTGGACGCATCACTGGTGTTCGGGTTGTCATGCCAATGGCACTGCCCGGTAGCTAAATGCGGAAGAGATAAGTGCTGAAAGCATCTAAGCACGAAACTTGCCCCGAGATGAGTTCTCCCTGAGACTTTAAGTCTCCTGAAGGAACGTTGAAGACGACGACGTTGATAGGCCGGGTGTGTAAGCGCAGCGATGCGTTGAGCTAACCGGTACTAATGAACCGTGAGGCTTAACCTTACAACGCCGAAGATGTTTTGGCGTGAGAGACAGAGAAGATTTTCAGCGAGATACAGATTATGTCAGGGCGTGAGAACGGTCTGACAACAGAATTTGCCTGGCGGCAGTAGCGCGGTGGTCCCACCTGACCCCATGCCGAACTCAGAAGTGAAACGCCGTAGCGCCGATGGTAGTGTGGGGTCTCCCCATGCGAGAGTAGGGAACTGCCAGGCATTAATTAAGTGAAGAGGCCATCCTGACGGATGGCCTTTTTGCGTTTTTACGCTGTGAACCCACACCCTGCGATGCCGGATGCCGGATGCCGGATGCCGGATGCTGGATGTCGGTCGCTGGCTTTCAGCAGTCCTCGGTGCGTGGCGGAAAAAGCAGCCTGCCTGCCGGAGCCAGCGCACAACAGGCGTGACTGCCTGTCCGGAACAAAGCCTCATGCGAAAGCGCGGGGCTTTTTTGCTATTGTTTCAGCTCCATTTATCGCTAAAGGACATCTCAATGATCGTTCTGTACGCCCAGCTTTATAAAAATCGCATGGTTGTGCGTAACCTCCAGACTCAGCAGCAGGTATCGGGTAGCCAAACCTTCAGCAACCAGCGAATACTCATCGCAGACTTTTTCCCGGCGGAGAAGCTATTACAAGATTTGATTCTGCAAGTTGCACCGCGCGCATTCTGGCACGCACTTCCAGGCATGGGGCGTTTAGCTATCCTCGCTCATGCGCTGGAAATGAATGAAGGCGGCTTATCGCCCGTCGAAGAGCGCGCCATTCTTGAAATGACTTTTGGCGCTTCGCAAGGCCGATGCCGTTACCCGCAGGTCGTTGCCAGTCAGACACCGCTTAGCGATCAACACGTACTGGCAGCACTGAACCAATCGAAAATGCCCCCCTCTCAGCGCGATAACAAACCGAAAATCATTAGCTAATATCAATGCTACACAGGCCGCGACGTGAAACTTTCTCACCTTTCACTTGCGGACTCGACATTTTGCCGATTCCTGGGTATCTTCGGCTATCTGGATGTCTAAACGTTTAAACGTATGCAGTGAGGGTATAAGATATGCCGATTCGGGTGCAGGACGAGCTGCCAGCCGTCAATTTCTTGCGTGATGAGAATGTCTTTGTGATGACGACATCGCGCGCAACAGTGCAGGAAATTCGCCCGCTGAAGGTGCTGATCCTCAATCTGATGCCAAAGAAGATTGAGACGGAAAACCAGTTCCTGCGCTTGCTGTCAAACTCACCGCTACAAGTTGATGTGCGCCTGCTGCGTATAGACTCGCGTGAATCACGCAACACACCGGCCGAGCACCTCAATACCTTTTACTGTAATTTCGATGACATCCGTGATGAAAACTACGATGGCCTGATCGTCACCGGTGCGCCATTAGGCTTAGTTGAATTTAACGACGTGGCCTACTGGCCGCAAATCGAGCAAGTTCTGGAGTGGGCAAAAGATCATGTCACCTCCACCCTGTTTGTCTGTTGGGCGGTACAAGCCGCGTTAAACATCCTTTATGGCATCCCCAAACAGACCCGCACCGAAAAACTCTCCGGCGTATACGAACACCACATCCTTCATCCTCACGCATTGCTGACGCGTGGTTTTGATGATGTTTTTCTGGCGCCGCATTCGCGTTACGCCGATTTCCCGGCTGCATTGATCCGCGACTACACCGATTTAGAGATCCTCGCCCAGACGGAAGAGGGCGACGCCTACCTGTTCGCCAGCAAAGACAAACGTATCGCCTTCGTTACCGGCCATCCGGAATATGATGCCAACACACTGGCAGACGAGTTCTTCCGCGATGTGGATGCCGGGCTAAGTCCGGCGCTACCGCACAACTATTTTCCTCATGACGATCCGCAGAATAAACCACGTGCATCCTGGCGCAGCCACGGCAATTTGTTGTTTATCAATTGGCTCAACTACTACGTCTACCAGATCACGCCATACGATCTGAGCCATATGAATCCGACGCTGGATTAAGCGTTTCAGCCCCTTATTACAGGCACCTTCGGGTGCCTTTTTTATTTGCGAAAATCACTTCTCAACACAATAAAACTATAACCTCTTTTTTATCAAACAGTTATTTCCATTTTAATTTAAAAATGGAAATTGTTTTTGATTTTGGAAAAATTATTAGCCAGGATTGATCCTGCTGAACGAAAACTGCACACCCGATCTTCGTTGGCATTGGGAAATGTCTTTGCTGCAAAAAAGAGGAATCGCACCATGACACAACAGGCGACAACAACCGATGAACTGGCCTTTACGCGACCGCACGGTGAACAAGAGAAGCAGATTCTCACCCCGGCAGCCGTGGAATTCCTGAGCGAGCTGGTCACCCGCTTTACGCCAAAGCGCAATCAACTGCTGGCCGCGCGCGTGCATCAGCAGCAACAGATCGATGCCGGTACGTTGCCTGATTTTATTTCGGAAACAGCTTCCATTCGCGAAGGTGACTGGACGATCCGGGGAATTCCCGACGATCTGCTGGACCGCCGCGTTGAAATTACCGGGCCGGTTGAACGCAAAATGGTGATCAACGCGCTGAATGCCAATGTGAAGGTGTTCATGGCGGATTTTGAAGATTCGCTGGCACCAAACTGGGACAAAGTGATCGACGGGCAGATCAACCTGCGCGATGCGGTCAACGGCACCATCAGCTACACCAACGAAGCGGGCAAAATCTACCAACTGAAGCCAAACCCGGCGGTGCTGGTTTGCCGTGTGCGTGGTTTACACCTGCCGGAAAAACACGTCACCTGGCGTGACGAGGCCATTCCGGGCAGCCTGTTCGATTTCGCGCTCTACTTTTTCCACAACCACAAAAATCTGCTCGCCAAAGGTAGCGGCCCCTATTTCTACCTGCCGAAAACGCAGTCATGGCAAGAAGCTGCATGGTGGAGCGAAGTCTTCAGCTTTACCGAGGATCGTTTCAATTTGCCGCGCGGCACCATCAAAGCCACGCTGTTGATTGAAACCTTGCCCGCGGTATTCCAGATGGATGAGATCCTGCACGCGCTGCGCGACCATATTGTTGGCCTGAACTGCGGACGCTGGGATTACATCTTCAGCTACATCAAAACGCTGAAAAACTACCCGGATCGCGTGCTGCCTGACCGCCAGGTGGTGACGATGGATAAACCGTTCCTCAGTGCCTATTCACGTTTGCTGATCAAAACCTGCCATCGTCGCGGCGCTTTCGCGATGGGCGGTATGGCGGCGTTCATCCCCAGCAAAGACACCGAACGTAACAACTGGGTGCTGAACAAAGTAAAAGCCGATAAACAGCTCGAAGCGAATAACGGCCACGATGGCACCTGGATTGCGCATCCGGGTCTTGGCGACACGGTCATGGAGGTATTCAACGCGGCGCTGGGCGAACACAAAAACCAACTCTTTGTCAGCCGTGAAGACGATGCGCCGATCACCGCAGAAGATCTGCTGGCACCTTGTGAAGGCGAGCGCACCGAAGAGGGCATGCGCGCCAATATCCGCGTCGCGGTGCAGTACATCGAAGCGTGGATCTCCGGCAATGGCTGCGTGCCGATCTACGGGCTGATGGAAGATGCTGCCACGGCGGAAATCTCCCGTACCTCAATCTGGCAGTGGATCCACCACGAAAAAACGCTGAGCAACGGCAAGCCGGTCACTAAAGCGCTGTTCCGCCAGATGCTGGCCGAAGAGATGCTGGTTATTCAGGAAGAGCTGGGTGAGCACCGTTTCAGCAGCGGGCGTTTTAACGATGCCGCGCGCCTGATGGAGCAGATCACCACCTCTGATGAGCTGATCGACTTCCTAACGTTGCCTGGCTACCGCCTGCTGGCGTAATCGCCCGGACTATTTTGTTCGCCAATTTGGCCCTGGACAGTGCTCAACATCCTTACGTATCACCAGCACGTTGCGGTTTTCGTGCGCTGGTCTTGGCCAAACTGCCTTCACCAATAACGCCTGGCGAGCCAGGAGAAGAATATGGAGCATCTGTATATGAAAACCCGTACCCAACAAGTCGAAGAATTACAAAAAGAGTGGACGCAGCCGCGCTGGGAAGGCATTCGCCGCCCTTATAGCGCGGAAGATGTGGTGAAGTTACGCGGCTCGGTCAATCCGGAATGCACGCTGGCGCAACTGGGCGCGGCGAAAATGTGGCGCTTGCTGCATGGCGAATCGAAAAAAGGGTACATCAACAGCCTTGGCGCGCTGACGGGCGGGCAGGCGCTGCAGCAGGCGAAAGCGGGAATCGAAGCGGTGTATCTCTCCGGATGGCAGGTGGCGGCAGATGCTAACCTCGCCGCCAGCATGTACCCGGACCAGTCGCTCTATCCGGCAAACTCCGTGCCGTCAGTGGTTGAACGCATCAATAATACGTTTCGTCGCGCCGATCAAATTCAGTGGTCTTCCGGTATTGAGCCGGGTGACCCGCGCTTTGTCGACTATTTCCTGCCGATCGTCGCAGATGCCGAAGCGGGTTTTGGTGGCGTACTGAACGCCTTTGAGCTGATGAAATCGATGATTGAAGCCGGTGCGGCGGCAGTACATTTCGAAGATCAGCTCGCGTCGGTGAAAAAATGCGGCCATATGGGTGGCAAAGTGTTAGTGCCAACGCAAGAAGCGGTGCAGAAACTGGTGGCGGCGCGTCTGGCGGCGGATGTAATGGGCGTTCCGACGCTGTTGGTGGCGCGCACCGATGCCGATGCCGCCGATCTAATTACCTCAGATTGCGACCCGTATGACATCGCGTTTATCACCGGCGAACGCACCAGCGAAGGGTTTTACCGCACCCATGCGGGCATAGAGCAGGCGATCAGCCGCGGTCTGGCTTACGCGCCGTATGCCGATCTGGTGTGGTGTGAAACCTCCACGCCAGACCTGAACCTGGCGCGCCGTTTCGCCGATGCGATCCACGCGAAATACCCTGGTAAACTGCTGGCGTACAACTGCTCGCCGTCGTTTAACTGGAAAAAGAACCTTGATGACAACACCATCTCCCGCTTCCAGCAGGAGCTGTCAGATATGGGGTACAAGTTCCAGTTCATCACCCTCGCGGGCATCCATAGCATGTGGTTCAACATGTTCGATTTAGCCCACGCGTACGCGCAGGGCGAAGGGATGAAGCACTACGTCGAAAAAGTGCAGCAGCCAGAGTTCGCCGCAGGCAAAGAGGGCTACACCTTCGTTTCTCACCAACAGGAAGTGGGGACCGGTTACTTCGACAAAGTCACCACCATTATTCAGGGCGGCGCCTCGTCGGTAACGGCGTTGACGGGTTCAACGGAAGAAGCTCAGTTCTAATCGTCAATCTGCCCGGTAGCAATTTGCCTGCCGGGCTAATGCCTGGGGAATACGATGTCGCGTGGTCTGGAACTGTTGATTGCCCAAACCATCCTGCAAGGCTTTGATGCCCAGTATGGTCGTTTTCTGGAAGTGACCTCCGGCGCGCAACAGCGCTTTGAACAAGCCGACTGGCATGCTGTTCAGCAGGCGATGAAACAGCGCATTCACCTTTATGATCACCATGTTGGTCTGGTCGTCGAGCAACTGCGTTGCATCACCGACAGCCAAAGCCCGGACGCCGCGTTTTTGCTGCGCGTCAAAGAGCACTACACGCAACTGCTGCCGGATTATCCCCGCTTTGAAATCGCCGAAAGTTTCTTTAATTCAGTCTATTGTCGGCTGTTCGATCACCGCTCTCTCACGCCCGAACGGTTGTTTATCTTTAGCTCGCAACCGGAACGCCGCTTTCGCACCATCCCGCGCCCGTTAGCCAAAGCATTCTGGCCGGAACGCGGCTGGGAAGCGCTGCTGACCAAAGTGCTGTCGGATTTGCCGCTGCGCCTGCCGTGGCAGGATAAAGCGCGTGACGTGAGTTATATCACCGCACATTTGCAGGAAGCGTTTGGCAACGAAACCCTTGCTCACTCTCACTTGCAGGTGGCGAACGAGTTGTTTTACCGCAACAAGGCCGCCTGGCTGGTGGGCAAGCTTATTACCCCGTCGGCTACGCTGCCGTTCTTGTTGCCGCTTCACCGCAGCGATGACGGTGAGCTGTTTGTCGATACCTGTCTGACCACATCGGCGGAAGCCAGCATCGTGTTTGGTTTTGCCCGTTCCTATTTTATGGTTTACGCCCCGCTGCCCGCCGCGACAGTCGAGTGGCTGCGCGAGATCCTGCCCGGTAAAACCACTGCTGAACTGTATATGGCGATTGGTTGCCAGAAACACGGCAAAACGGAAAGTTACCGCGAATATTTAAATTACATCAACGCCAGTAACGAGCAGTTTATTGAAGCGCCTGGCATTCGCGGCATGGTGATGCTGGTGTTTACGTTGCCCGGTTTTGACCGGGTATTTAAGGTGATAAAAGATGTCTTTGCCCCGCAAAAAGAGATGAGCGCTGCGCACGTTCGTGCCTGCTATCAACTGGTCAAAGAGCATGACCGCGTGGGGCGTATGGCTGATACACAAGAGTTTGAAAACTTTGTGCTGGAAAAACGGCAGATTGCCCCGGCGCTCATGGCGCTTTTGCTGGAACAAGCGCCAGGCAAAATCACCGATCTCGGCGATCGCATCGTCATCAGCCATCTCTATATTGAGCGGCGTATGGTGCCGCTCAATCTGTGGTTCGAGCAGGTTAAAGGTCAGCAACTGCGCGACGCGGTAGAGGAGTATGGCAACGCCATTCGCCAGCTTGCCGCCGCCAATATTTTCCCCGGCGACATGCTGTTTAAGAACTTCGGCGTCACCCGTCACGGGCGCGTGGTGTTCTACGATTACGACGAAATTTGTTACATGACCGAAGTGAATTTCCGCGACATTCCCGCGCCGCGCTATCCCGAAGATGAGCTTAGCGCCGAACCGTGGTACAGCGTGTCGCCGGGTGATGTCTTCCCGCAAGAGTTTCGCCACTGGTTGTGCGCCGACCCGGAAATCGGTCCGCTATTCGAAGAGATGCATGCCGATCTACTGCGTGCCGATTACTGGCGCGGATTGCAGGCGCGCATCCGCGAAGGGCATGTCGAAGATGTTTATGCCTACCGCAAACGCCAGCGTTTCAGCGTACGCTTTGGCGCAGGCGCGCTGCGGCAGGCGGGGTAAATCAGGTGAAGTAATATCTCACCACATGGAAGAAGATCGGGGCGGCAAAGCAGAGAGAATCAATCCTGTCCATCATGCCGCCGTGCCCTTCGAGCATCGCGCCGAAATCCTTCACGCCGCGATCGCGTTTAATCGCCGACATACACAAACCACCGGGCAAACCGATCGTGAATGTCCCTGGCCTCACGAGGCGGATAAAAAGGACGTTAACGCATTCCCCCGTACGCCAGTGTCACTTCTTTCGCGCCACGGATCACCATCGCGCCCAGCTCGGTCACGCGGTCATCAGTGATGCGTGAGATAGGCCCGGAGATGGAAATCGCGGCGAAGGGTTCGCCGTGTTCGTCAAAAATGCACGCCGCTACGCAGCGCAGCCCCAGCGCGTGCTCTTCGTCGTCAAAGGAGTAGCCGCGTTTACGCGTCTGGGCGAGATCTTCTTTCAGGTGTACCGGCGATACCAGCGTGGCATGGGTGTACGCATGCAGCCCCTGGCGGTGCAGCAAACTGCCAACTTGCTCATCGCTCAGGCGCGACAAAAACGCTTTTCCCGCGCCGGAAGCATGCATCGGCAGTTTGCCGCCAATCGGCGCGGACATGCGCATTAACTGCGTACACTGCACCTGATCGATAATGATGGCCTGATGGTCGCTCTTATCCAGCACCGCGAGATTCACGGTTTCGCCGGACTCTTCCATTAAGTTGCGCAGAATGGGGTGAACAATCGCCATCAGATTGCGGCTTTGCAGGAAACTGCTGCCGACGATAAACGCATGCGCGCCTACCGACCAGTGGCCCAGCTCGCCCACCTGGCGAACGAATCCTAGCTGTTGCATGGTGGTGAGTAAGCGATGGGTGGTCGAATTGGGCAAACCGGCCTGTTGCGCCAGTTCGGTAAGGGCGACGCTGCCATGAGACTCGGCAATCCATTCCAGCAGTTTCAGGCCGCGGGTCAATGACTGGACTTGCCCGCCCGCCGGAGCGGCCGGGGCTGTGGCTTTTCTGCCTCGTTTAGCGGGAACGGAAGTGGCCATGACTGGCTCCTTTTTCTGTATCGTGGAAATCATTTTCGTTTTGATTGAGTATAACGCAACTCCCTGGCAGACTGATCGGATGAGTTCGCGCAAAACAGAACGAAAATGCCGGATACAGCTTCTTTATTGGCGCACGTGTTTCGCCAGCTGTATATGTTGAGCACAAAGCGCAATGGTTCGTCTTACCTGGCTCAGTGGATGCTCCGGAAACATCTCATCATATTGACGATCGTCGCTCGGCAGGCAACGCAGCTCACTTTCCCGCAATTTGGCGAAGAGCGCGTCGGCAGAGTCGAGAAGTTCGGGTTCGTCGGTAGTGGGCGGTATGTTGCCCTGCTTAAGTTGTAAATCCATTACCACCGCTTCGCGAAAGCCGGTGTTCCCTTTTTCTACCGCTTCAGCATTGATCTGGAAAAGACCTTGTTTTACAGGGAGCCAGATAATCGCGACAAAATACATCCCGAGTGAACCCGGTGTGGGATCGCGATATTTAAACGTGCCCTGCAACGCCGCCATTCCCTGAATATTGAGCGCCGTTAGCTCCAGTAATGCGCCGCCAATCTTTGCAGTTTCTTGCTGCCAATACTGTGTGGCGGCGGCAATATCATGCAATGCGAAAGGCCACTGCACAGGGGCGTGGAGCTGAAGGCGCACCGCGCTTTGTTCCGGTGTGGACCATGCCATGCTGGTGTCACCGCTTTCATACAATTGCCACCCGGCAATGTTGAGTTGCAGGTCGGTGAGGCGAGGTTTCTTATGGCCAAAAAGAGACGTCAAAAACGACATAATAGGTTCCGTAAGTAGGTGGGCCTGTAAGAGGGCAGAAGGTTTCAGCATACATCGGCAATCTGGCCTGAAAACTTGAACCGTCATCGCACTGAAAAGGTTATGGGCTGGTACAGCCATCAGGCTTACGGGCATTACGTGAGCATCTCTCATGTTCACCCCGCGTCGCTTTTCCGCTCTGCCACTTTATGCCAGTATGTCCTGCTGGCCTTTTGGCCTGGTTGAGCATTGTCGGGAGCACGTGTGAGCAGCAAAGTTGAGCAACTGAAGCAGCAGTTAAGCAAAAGAATTCTGGTTCTGGATGGGGGCATGGGCACCATGATCCAGAGCTATCGTCTGAGTGAGCAGGATTTTCGCGGCGAGCGTTTCGCCGACTGGCCCTGCGATCTTAAAGGTAACAACGACTTGCTGGTGCTCAGCAAGCCGGAGGTGATAAGCGCGATCCATGACGCCTACTTTGCGGCGGGCGCGGATATCATCGAAACCAACACTTTTAACTCAACGACAATCGCCATGGCGGATTACCAGATGGAATCCCTGTCGGCGGAAATCAACTTCGCTGCTGCCAAACTGGCGCGTGCCAGCGCCGACAAATGGACGGCGCAAACGCCGGATAAACCGCGTTATGTCGCGGGTGTGCTCGGCCCGACTAACCGCACTGCCTCAATCTCACCGGACGTTAACGACCCGGCGTTTCGCAATATCACTTTCGATCAACTGGTCACCGCTTATCGCGAATCCACCAAAGCGCTGGTGGAAGGGGGATCGGATCTGATCCTGATCGAAACCGTGTTCGATACGCTTAACGCCAAAGCGGCGATCTTTGCAGTAAAAGCGGAGTTTGACGCGCTGGGCGTTGAGCTGCCGATCATGATTTCCGGCACCATTACCGACGCCTCCGGGCGTACGCTCTCCGGCCAGACCACCGAAGCGTTTTACAACTCTCTGCGCCACGCCGATGCGCTCACCTTCGGCCTGAACTGCGCGCTGGGGCCGGATGAACTGCGCCAGTATGTGCAGGAGCTTTCCCGTATCGCCGAATGCTATGTCACCGCGCACCCGAACGCCGGCCTGCCCAACGCCTTTGGTGAATATGATCTCGATGCCGACACCATGGCGGTGCAAATCGGCGAGTGGGCGCAAGCCGGTTTTCTGAACATTGTCGGCGGCTGCTGCGGTACCACACCAGTGCATATCGCCGTCATGAGCCGCGCGGTCGAAGGCGTGCCGCCGCGTCAGCTACCGGAGGTGCCGGTTGCTTGCCGTCTTGCGGGTCTGGAGCCGCTCAACATTGGCGACGACAGCCTGTTTGTAAACGTTGGCGAACGTACCAACGTCACCGGTTCCGCCAAATTTAAGCGCCTGATCAAAGAAGAGAAATACGCCGAAGCGCTGGACGTGGCCCGCCAGCAGGTGGAAAGCGGCGCGCAGATCATCGACATCAATATGGATGAAGGGATGCTCGACGCCGAAGCGGCGATGGTGCGTTTCCTCAACCTGATTGCCGGTGAGCCGGACATTGCCCGCGTGCCGATCATGATCGACTCCTCAAAATGGGAGGTGATCGAAAAAGGGCTGAAATGTATCCAGGGTAAGGGCATCGTTAACTCAATTTCGATGAAAGAGGGCGTTGAGCCATTTATTCACCACGCGAAGCTGGTGCGTCGTTATGGCGCCGCCGTGGTGGTAATGGCCTTTGACGAAATCGGTCAGGCGGATACACGTGCGCGGAAAATCGAAATTTGCCGTCGCGCCTATAAAATTCTGACCGAAGAGGTGGGTTTCCCGCCGGAAGACATTATCTTCGATCCGAACATCTTCGCCGTAGCAACGGGTATTGAAGAGCACAATAACTACGCGCAGGACTTTATCGGCGCGTGTGAAGATATCAAACGCGAACTGCCGCATGCGCTGATTTCTGGCGGTGTTTCCAACGTTTCGTTCTCGTTTCGCGGCAACGACCCGGTGCGTGAAGCGATCCACGCCGTGTTCCTTTATTACGCCATTCGTAACGGCATGGACATGGGCATCGTCAACGCCGGACAACTGGCGATTTACGATGATTTGCCTACCGAGCTGCGCGACGGCGTTGAGGATGTGATCCTTAACCGCCGCGATGATGCGACCGAGCGCATGCTGGATCTGGCGGAAAAATACCGCGGCAGCAAAGCCGCCGATGAAGGGGCGAACGCGCAGCAGGCGGAGTGGCGCAACTGGGATGTGAAAAAACGTCTCGAATATTCACTGGTAAAAGGCATCACCGAATTTATCGAGTTCGATACCGAAGAGGCGCGTCAGCAGGCCGCTCGCCCGATCGAGGTGATCGAAGGGCCGTTAATGGACGGCATGAACGTGGTGGGCGATCTGTTCGGCGAGGGCAAAATGTTCCTGCCGCAGGTGGTGAAATCCGCCCGCGTGATGAAACAGGCCGTGGCGTATCTGGAACCGTATATCGAAGCCAGCAAAGAGAAGGGCAGCAGCAACGGCAAAATGGTGATCGCCACTGTGAAAGGCGATGTCCACGACATCGGCAAAAATATCGTGGGCGTCGTGCTGCAATGCAACAACTACGAAATTATCGACCTCGGCGTGATGGTGCCCGCCGATAAAATCCTGAAAACTGCCCGCGAAGAGAAGGCT
The DNA here is from genome assembly GCF_000410515.1 of Enterobacter sp. R4-368. NCBI lineage: Bacteria > Pseudomonadati > Pseudomonadota > Gammaproteobacteria > Enterobacterales > Enterobacteriaceae > Enterobacter > Enterobacter sp. R4-368. The sequence goes on from NC_021500.1 coordinate 3,313,514, forward strand.
GACCTGATTGGTCTTTCCGGATTGATTACGCCGTCGCTCGACGAAATGGTCAACGTGGCGAAAGAGATGGAACGCCAGGGGTTCACCATTCCGCTGCTGATTGGCGGTGCGACCACATCGAAAGCGCACACGGCGGTGAAAATCGAACAGAACTACAGTGGGCCGACGGTGTATGTGCAAAACGCCTCGCGTACCGTAGGTGTGGTGTCTGCTCTGCTTTCGGATACGCAGCACGATGAGTTTGTTGCCCGTACCCGCAAAGAGTATGAAACCGTACGTATCCAGCATGCGCGGAAAAAACCGCGTACGCCGCCAGTGACGTTGCAGGCCGCACGGGAGAACGATCTTGCGTTTGACTGGGAAAGTTATACTCCGCCGGTCGCGCATCGCCTGGGCGTGCAGGAAGTTACTGCCAGCATCGAGACACTGCGCAATTACATCGACTGGACACCATTCTTTATGACCTGGTCGCTGGCCGGGAAATATCCGCGCATCCTTGAAGATGAGGTGGTGGGGGAAGAGGCGAAACGTCTATTTGCCGATGCCAACGAGATGCTCGATAAACTGAGCGCGGAAAAGCTGCTCAACCCGCGCGGCGTGGTCGGGCTTTTCCCGGCTAATCGCGTTGGCGACGATGTCGAAATCTACCGCGACGAAACCCGCACGCAGGTACTGACAGTAGGTTGCCATCTGCGCCAGCAAACGGAAAAAGTCGGTTTTGCGAACTACTGCCTGGCGGATTTTGTCGCCCCCAAACAGAGCGGCAAAGCGGACTACATTGGCGCATTCGCAGTGACGGGCGGTCTTGAAGAGGACGCGTTAGCACAAGCGTATGACGCCGCGCACGATGATTACAATAAAATCATGGTGAAAGCGGTGGCCGATCGCCTGGCGGAAGCCTTTGCGGAATACCTGCATGAGCGGGTGCGCAAAGTGTACTGGGGCTACGCGCCGAACGAAAACCTCAGCAACGATGAGTTGATCCGCGAAAATTATCAGGGCATTCGCCCGGCACCGGGCTATCCGGCTTGTCCGGAGCACACGGAAAAAGGCACCATCTGGCAGTTGCTGGACGTTGAAAAACATACCGGGATGAAACTGACCGAATCCTACGCGATGTGGCCAGGGGCATCGGTTTCCGGCTGGTATTTCAGCCACCCGGACAGTAAATATTTCGCGGTAGCGCAAATTCAGCGTGACCAGGTAGAAGATTACGCGCGGCGTAAAGGCATGTCGGTGGCGGAAATTGAGCGCTGGCTGGCGTCTAATTTAGGTTACGACGCGGATTAATCACAACAGGGCATTTTTTTAAATGCCCTGGTTTTTCACCATTTCATTTTCGCGAAACTATCGTGAAGCAAACATAATACAGATTGAAACTAAGAACATTCTTAAAAATGGATATTTTCTTAGACCCTTCTTCCCCTTCATGCGTATGATGGAGGCGGACTACACGGCAAGATTGCTTCCTCTTTTGCGGTTCATTTAATTGTCATAAATTTAACTTAGGTATTATGAAATGGATATTTATGATATAAGAAAAAGAAATCTTTTGCCGAAGGATTACGAGAATATCCTGGCGCCAGATATCGCGAAGAATATTATTAAAAAGGAATATTTCATCGAGAATAGCCCGAATAATATTTTGGGCAGTATCGATGGTTATACGATTAAGCGGCATCACGGTTTTAAATATGGTTTACCGCACGACCCGCTTGGTCATCAAAAAGAAAAACATATTGATAGCCTGGTGGATAAAGGCGTGGTGGTGGTTGTGCGCCCGAATGTCAGCACGCGTAACCGCTTCTATTACCCGTTCTTTATCGCGGAAAACGCCGAACTGTTTTGCGTCCAAGACTTGTCGTTTAACGCGGTGTTTATCAGAACCATTTTGAACGGATTTAAAGACAGTGTGGCGATGCATGGTCGACCCGCCCCGACCCGAAGTACCTTTGTACCGGTGACCCCGGAGTTTGGCCCAGGTTACTGGAAAACCAGCGAAACAGACTTCCACGGCGTCAAAAATGCCGCAGTAATGATGCTCAACCAGGCGACCAGTATGGGCGATCAAGGGCGCGTATTTGGCTCCGACGGTAAAGATTATATGAACACCTCGCGAGACAAAATTCAGCTATGGACACCAATACCGGAGAGCGTCTCGTCGGATACCCGAGAAATCCTCTATAATCGCTCGGTGATCCGGCATTATGGTGAAAAGCGTACCGTTTATCAGAAATACCTTGAGGGTGATGATGCTTGGGCGCAATCGGGGAAATCATGGCAATGGATTCCAGGCGTAAGGGATGAAGATTATGAATTTAAGAAATAAGATTTTTGCTTTTTGGGGTATTATGGACGTGCTGGCACTGGCCAGTTATTTGTTTTTTTCGCTGCAAGGCGGTAACGTTCCTTTTTATTCAGACATTAGCGGTTTTTATATCAATTATTCACAGTTAGGTGTGAATGGATTGATGGGCGTAATTATCCAGGCGATGTTCTTTATTAATATCGCGCTGATTATTTCGCTGGTTTTTTCTGCCTGGTCTTTTTTTGTTAAAAAAGACATCCAGACTATTTTCTTTATCATGCAGGAAATAGCCCGCGTGTTGTCGCTAAAATGCTCAGTGGCGTTGATTCCACTGTTTATGCATTTTGCCGGTTTTACCGCTGCGTGGGGGGCGATTTTGCTGTTTGTCCTCTCGGAAGTGCTCAAAATTGCTTCGGTTGTGTGGGCTAAACGCCAGGGCAACCCACAAACGGCGCCTGCCGTTTCCCGCTAACCGATAAACCCTCGCTTCTGTCACAAAACCGTCATTTTTGTTTACAACTCTCAGGGGGCTTAACCGGCACCCTGCGCTTTTCTTCGCATTGACGCCTTATACTTACTTCATAATGTTGACGTTATCTTCCCGGTAACGAGCAACGCATAACGATAAGGAGAACCTGATTCTGTGCTGACTTTGCTTCATCTGCTTTCTGCCGTGGCTCTGCTGGTGTGGGGCACACATATTGTACGTACCGGTGTGATGCGCGTTTTTGGCGCCCGTTTGCGTACCGTTCTTAGCCGTAGCGTCGAAAGGAAACCGCTCGCCTTCTGCGCGGGTATCGGCGTGACTGCGCTGGTGCAGAGCAGTAACGCCACCACCATGCTGGTGACCTCGTTTGTCGCCCAGGATTTAGTGGCGCTTACCCCGGCGCTGGTGATTGTGCTGGGCGCAGATGTCGGGACAGCACTGATGGCGCGCATCTTGACGTTCGATCTCTCCTGGTTATCACCGCTGTTGATTTTTCTTGGCGTCATTTTCTTCCTCGGGCGTAAACAGACGCGCGAAGGCCAGCTTGGGCGCGTCAGCATCGGCCTTGGGTTGATTCTTCTGGCGCTGGAGCTGATTGTGCAGGCGGTTACGCCGATCACCCAGGCCAATGGCGTGCAGGTGATTTTCGCCTCGCTGACCGGCGATATTATGCTTGATGCGTTGATTGGCGCGGTGTTCGCCATTATCAGTTACTCCAGCCTGGCGGCGGTGCTGCTGACAGCAACGCTGGTGACCGCGGGGATTATCTCTTTCCCGGTGGCGCTATGTCTGGTGATTGGTGCCAACCTCGGTTCCGGCCTGCTGGCGATGCTCAATAACAGCGCCGCTAACGCTGCCGCCCGTCGCGTGGCGCTTGGCAGTTTGCTGTTCAAGCTGGTGGGCAGCCTGATTATCCTGCCGTTTGTGCATGTGCTTGCCACGTCAATGCAGAAACTTCCCTTGCCGGAAGCGGAACTGGTTATCTATTTCCATGTGTTCTACAACCTGATCCGCTGCCTGGCGATGGTACCTTTCGCCGGGCCAATGGCGCAGTTTTGTAAGCGGATCATTCGTGAAGAGCCAGAGCTGGATACACGCCTTAAGCCAAAGCACCTCGACAGTTCCGCACTCGATACGCCAACGCTGGCGCTGGCCAATGCTGCGCGGGAAACCTTGCGCATGGGCGATGCGATGGAGTTGATGCTCGAAGGGTTGCATAAAATCATGCACGGTCAGCCTCGTCAGGAGAAGGAGCTGCGCAAGCAAGCCGATGACATCAACGTGCTGTACACCGCAATTAAGCTCTATCTGGCTCGTATGCCGAAAGAGGAGCTGGCGGAAGAGGAGTCGAAACGCTGGGCGGAGATTATCGAGATGTCGCTGAACCTTGAGCAGGCCTCCGATATTGTCGAGCGCATGGGCAGCGAAATCGCCGACAAATCGCTGGCGGCGCGGCGCGCTTTCTCTGTTGAAGGCTTGCAGGAACTTGATGCGCTGCATGAACGGCTGGTGGGAAATCTGAAGCTGGCGATGTCGGTATTTTTCTCCAGTGACGTGACCAGCGCCCGGCGTTTACGTCGCAGCAAACACCGTTTTCGCATTATGAACCGCCGTTATTCGCATGCGCACGTTGACCGCCTGCATCAACAAAACGTGCAAAGTATTGAAACCAGCTCGCTGCACCTCGGTTTGCTGGGCGACATGAAACGTCTTAACTCCCTGTTCTGCTCGGTAGCCTACAGCGTGCTGGAGCAGCCGGATGAAGACGACGAGCGCGACGACGCTTAACCCGTACCGTGCCTGCGGGCACGGTAGCTAAAACCCACACTTTTACTGCGTAACTGCACAAATTTGATTTGGCGCGGCGAAAATCCGGTTTTCTCTCCCGGCGAAGCCAGTTATATTCCGCTTTTACAGGAGAATTTATGCTGCCAACCCAATCAACACGTTTAAACAAATACATCAGCGAAAGCGGGATTTGCTCACGCCGCGAGGCTGACCGTTATATTGAGCAAGGCAATGTCTTTATTAATGGCAAACGCGCCGGGATCGGCGATCAGGTGGTTGCCGGAGACGTTGTGAAAGTGAACGGTCAACTTATCGAGCCGAGAAACGACGAAGATCTGGTGTTTATCGCGTTGAATAAACCCGTTGGTATTGTCAGTACCACCGAAGATGGCGAAAAAGACAATATTGTTGATTTCGTTAATCACAGCAGCCGTATCTTCCCCATCGGCCGTCTGGACAAAGATTCGCAGGGACTGATTTTCCTCACTAATCATGGCGATTTAGTGAACAAAATCCTGCGCGCCGGTAACGATCACGAGAAAGAGTATCTGGTGACCGTCAATAAGCCCGTCACTGACGAATTTGTGCAGGGTATGAGCGCGGGCGTGCCGATCCTCGGCACCAAAACCAAAAAGTGCAAGGTAAAAAGGGAAGCGCCATTTACCTTCCGCATTACGCTGGTTCAGGGGCTGAACCGCCAAATCCGCCGCATGTGTGAATACTTTGGTTATGAAGTCACCAAACTTGAACGCACGCGTATTATGAACGTCAGTCTCACTGGCTTGCCGCCGGGGGAGTGGCGTGATCTGACCGACGACGAGCTGATTGCGCTGTTTAAGCTGATTGAGAACTCATCGTCAGAAGCGAAGCCGAAAGCAAAAGCGAAACCGCAGGCAGCGAAAAAGCCCGCAGTAAAAGTGGCGAAGCCCGAAGAGAAAAACCGGGCGAAACCGGCGGGGAAACGCTTTACCCAGCCGGGCAGGAAAAAGAAAGGGCGCTAGTTAGCGCTTGCCGCGCGTTGAGGTGTTTGCCGACCAGGAAAATGTGGCATTCTCATCCGGTTTATAAGCCTGCTGTTTCTTCATCTGGCGGGCTTTTTTCGCTGCCGCTTCGCGCTGCGCCATCAGTTTATCGATGTACTCCTTCTTCACATGATTAGCTTCAGCGTTGCTGAGCGGGCGTCCGTGCGCGATACGGGCGCGATCCAGCAGCGTTTTCAGCTCCCGCTGTTCACTCTCCGTCATCTCTTTTTGCGTCAGTCTGGTCAGGGCCATAAAGCGTTCTCCTTGGGAAGTGCATCGAGTCTACGCGATGTAAAGGGGCATGTCTGCGTGGTGATGCATAAACCCCGGAAGGCGCTTCGCAGATTTGTTTTTGGGCGGGTGACTTTCCTGTACTGCCCTGTAGGGTGACGCACTTACGGTAAGAGGTTTAAGTCGGTAAATACGGCTAATGTTTCCATCTTGTCAACACATTCAAGGGCAGTTATGATGTTTCCATAATGGAACGTGTGAGGGAGCGATGCACGTTATATCAAGGAGGCCGTTCGATAACGCGGCTAAAGATTTTCCAAACCACACGCTTGCGCTGGACGCGGTTTACAAGATCCTGAAAAGCACTGTTTACCAGAATCCAGACGCGTTGCGAGTAGAGTTCCCAAGCCTGGACAAGATGAAATACAGGGATAAATGGTGGGTTATCAATGTCGGTGGCAACCATTTGAGGGTGCTGTTTTTCGCAGACTTTGAATCAGCAAAAATATTTGTCAAACATATCGTGACCCATGCCGAGTGTGACAAATTGATAAGACATTATCGGGAGACCAAAGAATGATTGAGGATGCGATCAAGGCCGCTGACGAGCTGGTGAAACAGGTGCCTTTTTTGGGAAATAACCCCGGCAAAGAGGAGTATGAGCAAGCGCTGGAGATGGTTGAACGGTTGCTCATGCATGCGCCGGATAGCTCACTGGCCGCGCTGCTTACCGCAAAAATAGAGCACTATGAAAATAACGACCCGGAGCTGGCGGCGTTTAACGCGCGTATCGCGGCACTGCCACGCGGTGTTGCCGCTTTACGGGTTTTGATGGATCAGCACGGATTAAATCAGTCTTCGTTTCGGGATGAAATCGGCCAGCGCTCCCTGGTGAGCCGTATTCTTAATGGCGAACGCAATCTGACTGTCGACCATATCCGAGCGCTGGCGAAACGCTTTAATGTGTCGACCGACGTGTTTATTGAGCCAGCCCATCACATCGCGGGGTGAGTGAAATGGCTGTGGCGGCAGCCATTTCTTGTAAAGTTAACCCTCTTTCACCGCTTCCGTTTTACGCCCGTCGACCGGTTTGCCCGACCAGTAGCCTGCCAGCAGCGAACCGGAAAGGTTATGCCACACCGAGAACAGTGCGCCAGGCAGCGCGGCGAGCGGTGAGAAGTAGATTTTACCCAACGCCGCAGCGAGGCCGGAGTTCTGCATACCCACTTCAATCGCCAGCGTGCGGCAAGTGGATTCATCAAAGCCGAACAGACGACCGCCCCAGTAGCCACCGAGCAGACCAATGCTGTTGTGCAGGATCACCGCGACAATCACCACCAGGCCAACAGAGGCGATATAGTTCGCGGAACCGGCGACCACGGCGCTAATGATCGCCAGAATACAGACCATGGAAAACGCGGGCAGCCAGGGCTCCAGCGCGTTAACCACGCGCGGGAACAGGTGGTGCACAACTAGCCCCAACGCAATCGGGATCACCACAATCTGCAGGATGCTTAACAGCATGCCCATCACATCGACCTGAATATGCGCATCGACATACAGACGCGTCAGCAGCGGCGTGGCGACAACACCCACCAGCGTAGAAACCGAAGAGATGGTGACCGACAGCGCGACATCACCTTTCGCCAGATAAATCATCACGTTTGATGCCGTTCCACTGGCGACACTACCGACCAGTACCATCCCGGCGGAGAGATCCGGCGGCATCTTAAAAATCAGCGCCAGTAGCCATGCCGCCAGCGGCATCACCAGGTAGTGCAGGAAAATACCGGCAGCAACCGGAGCCGGGCGTGACAGGACGCGTTTGAAGTCATCAATTTTTAAGTGCACGCCCATGCCAAACATAATCAGCATCAGCAGCGTGGTAACCCACGGGCCAATGGCGATAAACGTTGGCGGGAAATAATAGGCGAATACCGAGAGCAGCAGCGCCCATAACGGGAACAGCCGCGTGAAAGTTGCGAGCATGTGGGGATTCCTTGCGATTGTTGTGTTGTGTTTTTATTACCCTTCACTCTTCAGGTGCGCTGGCGAAGCCAATAGCGTCCGTAATTTCTGCGCCGGTAACCCGGCAGTCTCACCCCGGGGATGAGCGCTGCTCGCAACGGTTCTGCAACCTGAATGAATGAGGGTATTTAAGGAGGGGATCGAGCCCGACCATTGGTATTGTTTATCGCGCTAAGGAATATTATTCAAACAAATTATGATGAAGATCTTTTATGTTGCGCCGCGTACGCTTTCCCAGCTCAGCCCGAAGCGGGCCAGGTATTTGCGCAGACGATCCGCATCATTCGGGTTGGCCTTTTTCTGCCGGGAAATGGCGAACAATTCACGCCCTGCTTCTGAAAGCGTCTGGCTGCGCCGACAGACGGCAATCACCGTTTCTAACTGGCGTTGATCGAACAGATCCAGCTTGCTGATATCCACCGGCAAGTCAGGCAATGCTGATTCCCCACGCCAGTGATGCGCTAAACGCTGCACCTCCTCTTCGACTAACGCGTCGTTAATCCGCCCCTGTTCCGCCAGCGTTGCCATTCGCGCGATTGACGTGCTCAGTTCGCGAAAGTTGCCGCGCCACGCCGCGTGGGGAGAACAGGCGAAGGCCAGATAGCGCTCGCGTGCGCCTTTATCAAAGCGGATTTGCGTCTGCTGCTGCTGTGAAAAACGCTGGAGTTCATACTCAATGTTCGGGGCGATATCTTCCCGCCGCTCCGCCAGACCCGGCAGCGCGAACGTCCACATATTGATACGCGCAAAGAGATCTTCCCTGAAACGTCCTTCCGCCACCCACTGCTGCATATTCCGGTGCGTGCCCGCAATCAGTTGAAAATCACTGTGCACTTCTTTATCGGAGCCAAAGGGGAAAAAAGTCTTCTCTTCAATCGCTTTCAGCAGCATCGCCTGCTCATCCAGCCCCAGCTCGGCAATCTCATCGAGGAACAGCACGCCGCCATCGGCTTCGCGCAGCAGTCCGGTACGTGCCTGTTGCGCGCCGGTGAATGCACCTTTCACATGGCCAAATAGCGTCGACATGGCATTATCACCGCGCAGCGTGGCGCAGTTCACCGCCACCAGACGCCCCTGCACCAGATGTCGGGACTGGCGTAACTGAAAGATGCGTTTTGCCAGAAACGATTTTCCCGCACCGGTTGGCCCGGTCAGCAGAATGGGCGCAGTCGAGCGCAGCGATACGCGTTCGATTTGCTCGATTAAGCGGTTAAAGGTGACATTACGCGTATCAATGCCGGATTTCAGAAACGACACCGACTGCTGCTGTTCGCGCTGAAAACGGCTGGTCAGCGTGGCGTAACGGCTTAAATCCAGATCGATAACCGAACAGACGCCGGCAGCTATTGCTTCGTCAGCAGCGCCTTTCGCCGCCGGGCCGGTCTGCAACAGGCTGGCGGGCAGATAACGGGCTTCGGTCAGCAGGAACCAGCAGATCTGCGCGACGTGCGTCCCGGTGGTGATATGCACCAGGTACTCTTCATTTTCCGTATCGAACGGGTAACGGGTAGCGAAATCGAGAAACGCGGCATACACCTCTTCAAAATCCCACGGATCTTTAATCATCACCGCATGTTTGCGTACCTCGGTATGTGGCGAGACGAGGGCAATGTCCTCCGCCGTCTGTTGCGCCAGCCCTTCATCGCGCGGCTGGTGCAGCAGCTCAAGCCTGTCGACAGCGAAATCCGGCTGCTGGCATAAGCCCACGGTGGGTCGCCATTTGCGAAAGCGGTTTTGCCGTTTGCCACGTTTATCCAGCACCGTTCCCAGTACACCAATTACCACCCGACGCTTCATGCTTATCCCATAAGATAAAAACAGATATTTAAAGATAAAAAATAATCATCGCTGCCGCAATGCCAGTAAACCAAGTGGAAAATAAAAGTATTATTTTTCAGTTGGATAAAAAATTTATTTGCTTTTTTCGGATTCTGGCACGCTTCTGGCAATAACTATTACGTCAGCACGCTGAGGTAGCAGGGGGTACGCACCCCGCCGGCGCACCAGGAACGGCACGAGACGTTTTCCGGGGGGCGTTCCGTCAGTGGAAAGACACTTGCGAAAAGTCGGTTCTTTTTCGGGTTCGAATCCCGGATTCGCCACCTTATCTGTGGAGATAAACAGGCAGTACCCCGGTAGTCGGGCTGTTGACGATTACCCCCAACGACCGCCGGTAACGGCGCCGGACGGCAGGCAAAACGTTGTTTCCCCTGCGGTTTCGCCCCTGCATCCGCGGTCGTTAAGGCTAACTATTTAAGGAGATCGTTATGACCAACAAAATCACAATACGTAAAGGTCAATTAGGTTTACTGGCAAAAGAGGGTGACTACATCCAGGTTCTGGAAACCGGCGAGCACCGCCTGCCGTGGTTCAACAAACCCGACGTGCTGGTGGTGAATACCGATGGCAGCGAAGTGGCTGCCGGTCTGGCGGAGTATTTGCGCCGCTTCCAGCCGCAGTGGGTGGAGCGTTACTGCCTGGTGGCCGATATGGCAGATAACGAGGCCGGTGCGCTTTATCTCAACGGCATGCTGCTGGAGATCCTGCCGCCTTCAACGCGCCGTCTTTACTGGCAAGCGGATGACGCGCTGAAACTGGTACGCATCGATACCCGTGACGTACGGGTTCCCACGGAGATCCTTAACGCCGTGGCGCAACCCAAACGCAGCGTGACGGTAAAAGGTCGCGACGCGATCCTGGCGGTGCAGGTTCCGGCCTGGCACGCGGGCGTTTTAAAAGTCGATGGCGTGACGCAGGCGCTGTTACCGGCGGGATTGAGCGGCTACTGGAAAGTAAACCATCTGGTGGAAGCCGAAGTGGTGGACTTACGCCTGCAAGTGCTGGAAGTGAGCGGCCAGGAGATCCTGACCAAAGATAAAGTCACCTTACGGCTGAACCTGGCGGCGAACTGGCGTTACACCGATGTATTAAGCGCCTTTGCCCAACTGAGCAAACCGCTGGATCACCTCTACCGCGAATTGCAGTTTGCCCTGCGTGAAGCGGTGGGCACGCGCACGCTGGATGAGTTGCTGGAAGATAAGCAGGTAATCGATGAGTTAGTGAGCGTGCAGGTGGCAAATCGCATGGCGGCATTTGGTATTGAAGTGGCGTCGCTCGGGGTGAAAGACATCATCCTGCCGGGTGAGATGAAAACGATCCTGTCGCGCTTAGTGGAAGCGGAGAAATCGGCACAGGCTAATGTTATCCGCCGTCGTGAAGAGACCGCAGCGACCCGTTCGTTGCTGAACACGGCAAAAGTGATGGAGAGCAACCCGGTGGCGTTGCGACTTAAAGAGTTAGAAACGCTGGAGCGTGTGGCGGAGCGCATCGATAAGATCTCGGTCTTCGGTGGCCTAGACCAGGTATTGCACGGCCTTGTTAACATCAAAGGAAGCCATGATGCAGCATAACGACTATCAACTGCTGGCAAAGGAGAACAGCGCGCCGGTGAAAATGTGGACGCACGGCGTGCCGGTGGAACCCGAAGCGCGTGAGCAGTTGCTGAATACGGCAAAAATGCCGTTTATCTTCAAACACCTGGCCGTGATGCCGGATGTCCATCTGGGGAAAGGTTCAACCATCGGCAGCGTTATCCCGACTAAAGGGGCGATTATCCCGGCGGCGGTTGGCGTGGATATCGGCTGCGGCATGATTGCCGTGCGCACCTCGCTGCTGGCGGCGGATCTGCCGGATAACCTCGGCGGGCTGCGCAGCGCCATTGAGCAGGCGGTGCCGCACGGACGTTCGGTGAACCGGTCGAAACGTGATAAAGGCGCGTGGGAAAACCCGCCGCAAGAGGTGGATAGCCACTGGGCGTTGCTTGCGCCGCGCTTTAAGCGCCTGACGGATAAATACCCGCGCTTGTTGCAAACCAACAACCATCAACATTTGGGAACGTTGGGAACCGGTAACCACTTTATCGAAGTGTGTCTGGATGAGCAGCAACGCGTGTGGGTGATGTTGCACAGCGGCTCGCGCGGCGTGGGTAACGCCATCGGTAACGTGTTTATCACGCTCGCGCAGCAGGATATGCAGCAGCATATCGCCAATTTGCCGGACCGAAACCTGGCCTATTTCCAGGAAGGCAGCAAGCACTACGACGACTATCTGGAAGCGGTCGAGTGGGCGCAGGATTTTGCCCGCCACAACCGTGAAGTGATGATGTCGCGCGTACTGGCGGCGCTGTCGCGCATTGTGACCAAACCGTTTATCACCCGGCAGGAAGCGGTGAATTGCCACCATAACTATGTGCAAAAAGAGACGCACTTTGGTGAAGAGGTGCTGGTGACGCGTAAAGGCGCAGTTTCCGCGCAAAAAGGGCAGATGGGGATTATTCCCGGCTCGATGGGCGCGAAAAGTTTTATCGTGCGTGGGCTGGGAAATGAAGAGAGCTTCTGCTCATGCAGCCACGGAGCAGGGCGCACCATGAGTCGTACGGCGGCCAAAAAACGCTTCACCGTGGAAGATCAAATACGCGCCACTGCGCATGTAGAGTGCCGTAAAGACAGCGAGGTGATCGATGAGATCCCGATGGCTTACAAAGATATCGACGCGGTGATGGCCGCGCAGGACTCGCTGGTGGAAGTGGTGCATACCCTGCGGCAGGTGGTGTGTGTGAAAGGATAAGAAGGAGAGTAATCATGGAATCTTTAGGCGTTGATGTCGCCATGCGTGGGCGCGTGCGGCAGGTGTTACACGATGTAGAACACACCTACGGCGTGAAAGTGCTCTACGCCTGCGAATCCGGTAGCCGCGGCTGGGGTTTCGCTTCGCCGGACAGCGATTACGATGTGCGCTTTCTGTATGTGCATCAACCGGACTGGTATCTGCGCGTCGAGCCGCAGCGTGATGTGATAGAACTGCCGATAGACGATGAGCTGGACGTTTGCGGGTGGGAGTGGCGCAAAGCGCTGGGGTTGCTGAAAAGCGCTAACCCGGCCTTAATCGAATGGTTAGATTCCCCGATCGTTTACCAGCAGGATGACGCCACGCTCGCCGCGTTGCGCGTGCAGGTGCCGCACTGGTTTTCGCCGGTCAGAGCGCGCTGGCACTACTATTCGATGGCGAAAAAGAACTTTCGCGGCTATTTGCAGGGTGAACAGGTTCGGCTGAAAAAGTACTTTTACGTGCTGCGTCCGCTGCTGGCGGTGCGCTGGATAGAAGCGGGTAAAGGCATGCCGCCAATGCGTTTCGCTTCGTTGCTGGCAGGCAGCGATCTTGACGCGCCATTACGGGCGGAAATTGATGAGCTGCTGGCGTTAAAGCAACGGGCAGGCGAAGCGCAATACGGTGCGCAACGTCCGCTGCTGCATGCATTTATCGGCGATGAGCTGGCGCGCGGCGAAATCGCAGATGCGCTGCCGGAAAGCCGCAGCGGCAAAGTCAGCGATCTCGACGCGTTGCTGTACCAGACGGTGATGGCATAAGAAAAAAGCCCGGTGATTCGCCGGGCTTTTTGCTCTCATCCGCAAACGGGGAGGAATTACTCAAACAAATTATGATGCAGTTTTTGCACCACTTGCTCGGCCTCTTTTCCGGGTACAAGGAAGCAGAGGTTATGGCTGGATGCGCCATAGCAAATCATGCGGATATTAAACGGGTCCAGCACGCCAAACACCTCTTTACCCACGCCGCAGGCTTTCGACAAATCGTTGCCGATAATCGCCACCAGCGCTAAATCTTCTTCCACTTCCACCCGGCACAGAGAAGAAAGCTCGGTCAGCAGCGCCTGGGTTAATAAGGTGTCGCCGGTCGACGTTGAACCGGTGGTGTCCAGCGTCAGCGCCACGCTCACTTCCGAGGTGGTGATCAAATCAACCGAGATACTGTGACGCGCCAGGATGCCAAACACTTCGGCAAGAAAACCGCGTGAGTGCAGCATGTTCAGGCTGTGCAGCGTGAGCAGGGTCTGCTTGCGGCGCAGCGCCAGTGCGCGGAACAGCGGCGGGTTGCTGGTGTTATTGCATACCAGCGTGCCACCGGCTTTCGGATCTCTGCTGGAGCCGACAAAAACCGGAATGTCGCTGCGTACTGCGGGCAACAGCGTGGCGGGGTGCAGCACTTTCGCGCCAAAAGTCGCCATCTCTGCCGCTTCTTCAAAGGCGATCTCGTCAATGCGTTTCGCGGCGGGCACCACGCGCGGGTCGGTGGTGTAAATGCCCGGGACATCGGTCCAGATATCCACACGCGAGGCGTGCAGCGCTTCGCCCAACAGTGCGGCGGTATAATCGCTGCCGCCGCGGCCAAGCGTGGTGGTACGGCCTTTGGCTTCGCTACCGATAAAGCCCTGGGTGATCACCAGCCCTTCATTCAGACGCGGCGCGAGTTGCTGCCCGGCAAGTTCCGCCAGTGCGGCGACATCCGGTTCAGCGCGGCCAAAACGATCGCTGGTGCGCATCACTTTGCGTACATCAAACCACTGTGCCTGTACGTTGCGTTCGCGCAGCACTTCCACAAACAGCAGTGTCGACATCAGCTCGCCATGACTGACCAGTTCGTCGGTCAGCGCGGTGGATGTCGCCAGCGATGCGGCTTCGGCAAGCGTGGTGATATTTTCCAACAGGCGCTCGATCTCTTCGCGGATCACCGCCGGGTTCGCCAGGCGTTCCAGAATATCGAACTGAATTTTGCGGATAGCGTCGAGCTTGACGAAACGCTCGCTGGCTTCCAGCCCTTCGGCCAGCGCGACCAGCAGATTGGTTACCCCTGCGGAAGCGGAAAGCACCACCAGACGGACGCTGGTATCGGAAAGCACCACGTCCGCACTGCGGTTCATGGCATCAAAATCGGCAACGCTGGTGCCGCCAAATTTGGCGACAACGAAACTAGTCATAACAACCTCGTGTCAGGGGATTCTCTATTCAGCCATGGCACAAGGAAAGAGCGAAAAACGGGGTGGGCGCAGAGCGATAAACAGCTACGATTTCCCCAGAAGTGCTCCACCTTGTCTGCCCGCTTTCTGTAACGTCTGCGGACATGAAACGTTCGACAGCGAACGCTTCTGGTGACAACCCAGGGGATTCAGCCCCTGTAGCCGATAACGCACGCTGCCAGGCGTTTTGTTATCTCGGCGTTACTCCCCCTCAGGTGTTTTCATCAGCCTGGCGCTTCGAACACCGTGTGCCTGGGTAACGCGCCTCTTCTGGCAATGTTTACCTTCGCCTTTCACGCCGCAGCGGTGTTGGCTGCCTTCACTTACCCCGGTCACTTACTTGTGTAAGCTCCCGGGGATGCGCTCAGTTGCCGCCTTGCTGCAACGCGAAATGCTTTGGTAAGGATTACCTTCGCCTTTCACGCCGCAGCGGTGTTGGCTGCTTTCACTTACCCCGTCACTGACTTATGTAAGTTCCCGGGGATGTGCTCAGTTGCCGCCTTGCTGCAACGTGAAATGCTTTGGTAAGGATTACCTTCGCCTTCACGCCGCATCGGTGCTGGCTGCCTTCACTTACCCCGGTCACTTACTTGTGTAAGCTCCCGGGGATGCGCTCAGTTGCCGCCTTGCTGCAACGTGAAATGCTTTGGTAAGGATTACCTTCGCCTTCATGCCGCAGCGGTGTTGGCTGCTTTCACTTACCCCGTCACTTACTTGTGTAAGCTCCCGGGGATGCGCTCAGTTGCCGCCTTGCTGCAACGTGAAATGCTTTGGTAAGGATTACCTTCGCCTTCACGCCGCATCGGTGCTGGCTGCTTTCACTTACCCCGTCACTGACTTGTGTTAGTTCCCGGGGATGTGCTCAGTTGCCGCCTTGCTGCAACGCGAAATGCTTTGGTAATGCAAACCCGCGCATGCGCGGGTAGTGCGTTTATAAATAAAGGGTTAGCGGGCATGCTGTCAACGCCGGGATTATGCGGATTTTTCATGCTGCATTGGTCGTCAGTAAAATGACTTATGTTGTGCTCAAATTCGGCGATTTTTGGTCGTTATTCGCCCGCGTGTACGGCGAGCCGGCACAAAAACCATCACAATTTTCCCCGGCAGGCGCTACAATCGACGGCAGTCACAATTCTCAAATCAGAAGAGTATTGCTATGAAAAACATCAATCCAACGCAGACATCTGCCTGGCAGGCATTACAGAAACACTACGCTGACATGAAGGACGTCACTATCGCGGATCTGTTCGCGAAAGAGGGCGACCGCTTTAGCAAATTCTCCGCAACGTTTAACGACCTGATGCTGGTGGATTTCTCCAAAAACCGCATCACGCAAGAGACGCTGGACAAACTGCTGGCACTGGCCAAAGAGACCGATCTGGCGGGTGCGATCAAATCCATGTTCTCCGGTGAAAAAATTAACCGCACCGAAGATCGCGCCGTGCTGCATGTCGCGCTGCGTAACCGTAGCAATACGCCGATTGTGGTGGATGGCAAAGATGTAATGCCGGAAGTCAACGCGGTGCTGGAGAAGATGAAAGCCTTCTCTGAAGCGATCATTTCAGGTAGCTGGAAAGGTTACACCGGTAAACCGATCACCGACGTGGTGAACATCGGTATCGGCGGTTCCGACCTCGGCCCTTTCATGGTGACCGAAGCGCTGCGCCCGTACAAAAACCACCTGAACATGCATTTCGTCTCTAACGTCGATGGTACACACATCGCCGAAGTGCTGAAAAAAGTGAACCCGGAAACCACGCTGTTCCTCGTGGCGTCCAAAACCTTTACCACCCAGGAAACCATGACCAACGCCCACAGCGCGCGCGACTGGTTCCTGAAAACCGCCGGTGACAACAAACACGTGGCGAAACACTTCGCGGCGCTCTCCACCAACGCGAAAGCGGTGGGTGAGTTCGGCATCGACACCGCGAACATGTTTGAATTCTGGGACTGGGTTGGTGGCCGCTACTCTCTGTGGTCGGCGATTGGCCTGTCTATCATCCTCTCCGTCGGTTACGACAACTTTGTTGAGCTGCTCTCCGGCGCGCACGCGATGGACAAGCACTTCTCCACCACTGAGCTTGATAAAAACCTGCCAGTGCTGCTGGCGCTGATTGGTATCTGGTACAACAACTTCTTCGGCGCTGAAACCGAAGCGATTCTGCCGTACGACCAGTACATGCACCGTTTTGCCGCTTACTTCCAGCAGGGCAATATGGAGTCCAACGGTAAATACGTTGACCGTAACGGCAACGCGGTGGATTACCAGACTGGCCCGATCATCTGGGGTGAGCCGGGCACCAACGGTCAGCACGCGTTCTATCAGCTGATTCACCAGGGCACCAAAATGGTTCCGTGTGATTTCATCGCGCCGGCTATCACCCATAACGCGCTTTCCGATCACCACCAGAAACTGCTGTCGAACTTCTTTGCGCAGACCGAAGCGCTGGCGTTCGGTAAATCCCGCGAGGTGGTCGAGCAGGAATATCGCGATCAGGGTAAAGATCCGGCAACGCTTAACCACGTTGTGCCGTTCAAAGTGTTTGAAGGCAACCGCCCGACTAACTCTATTCTGCTGCGCGAAATCACCCCGTTTAGCCTGGGCGCGCTGATTGCGCTGTACGAGCACAAAATCTTCACCCAGGGCGCAATCCTTAACATCTTCACTTTTGATCAGTGGGGTGTGGAGCTGGGTAAACAGCTGGCGAACCGCATTCTGCCGGAGCTGGGCGATGACAAATCCATCTCCAGCCACGACAGCTCAACCAATGGTCTGATTAACCGCTACAAATCCTGGCGCGGTTAAGCCACATAAGCGTCGCTTCGGCGGCGCTTTTTTTTACCGATTATATTTATTCCTGCGAGGTTATATTGCGCGAGGATTTCGCCCGATATATATAAGCAATTCCGATATCGATATTTTAAAGCTAAATTACGGGGATTATTCCTGGTTCGCTGTTTCTATATCTATCATCAGGTTTATCTGAAAAACGCTACAGGTGGATAAGCGGCGGCTATAAATTTTAGGACTAGCCTTATTGTGTCAATATTTTGTCATTATTTAATCGTTTGAAAGATATGCTATTTTTGATTTTTGTCTTCTCTTTTTAAATGCCTGATACCAATTTTCCGAAAACGTTCCCCGCTATTTCCCGATGCGTAAACCCTCTGCTGTAGTTGTGTATACTCGATATCGCCTGAATTCTTTCAGGTAAATCTCCATTCATTCAATGAAGGGAAATTGATATGAAAAAAGTCCTGTATGGCATTTTTGCCATATCCGCGCTTGCGGCGACTTCTGCTTTTGCAGCACCGGTGCAAATCGGTGAAGCGGCAGGGTCGGCAGCGACCTCTGTTTCTGCGGGTAGCTCCGCAGCAACGAGCGTTAGCACCGTAGGGTCTGCGGTGGGTGTCGCGCTGGCGGCAACCGGTGGCGGTGATGGCTCCAACACGGGAACCACGACCACCACGACCACAAGTACCCAGTAATAGCGGGTACATTAACTATAACCACACTTCGGTGTGGTTATTCCGCCCCTTTCGGAGAAGAGTCGTGAAGCGACCTGGTATCATCTTGATTTGCCTGCTCCTTCAGGCATGTTCAGGCCCCATCAAAGGCCTCGGGAATTCACTCTGGAACAGCGTATTTGGTATGCCGGGCGTGCAGCTCACGGATGAAGAAATCCTCAATATGCCGTATGCCAGCCAGTACATGCAGCTCAACAACGGCCCACAACTGTTTGTGGTGCTCGCTTTCGCCGAAAACGGGCAGCAGAAATGGGTGACGCAGGATCAGTCCACCATCGTCACGCAAAACTATCGCATCGTGAAAACGCATCTGCCTGGCGACAACCTGCTGGATGTTAATAACCTGGCGGCAGATCCGCTGGCGAAACCGAACCAGATTGTCGATGGCGCGAGCTGGACGCGCTTAATGGGCTGGACGGAAAACAAGCAGGTGCGCTACGCCACCGCCCGTTCTGTCTTCCGCTGGAATGGCACCGACACGGTGAAGCTGGCGAGCGACGTCACCGCAGTACGCATCCTTGATGAAGAGGTGACGACCGACCAGAAACGCTGGCGCAACCGCTATTGGGTGGATGAACAAGGGGTTATCCGGCAATCCGAGCAGTACCTTGGCGCGGACTGGTTCCCGGTGAAAACCACCCTGGTTAAGGCGGCGAAATAATGAAAAAACGCGCTCTTCTTCCGCTGTTAGCCAGCCTCGCTTCCCCGCTGGCGTTCGCTGTCGGCACTGTTGATGTCTATACCGAGGGCGATAGCAAGCCGAAAACCTTAACCAACGCCGCACACCTGGTGGATCTGGTCGGGCAGCCCCGTCTGGCGAATAGCTGGTGGCCCGGCGCGGTGGTCAGCGAACGGCAGGCGACGATTGCCGAACAGGCTCGCCATCAGGCGCTTCTTGCGCGGCTTAGCGCACTTGCCGCCGATGAGAGCGGCAACAGCGCCGCGGCGATCAACGCGCTGCGCAAGCAGTTGCAGGCGATGAAGGTCACCGGTCGACAAATCGTTGAGCTGGATCCAGATTACCTGCGTACCCACCGTCTCGCCAACCGGCCATTAGAAGGGCAGTACACCTTATGGGTTGGCTCGCAGCCGACCACTATCACCGTGGTTGGGCTTATCAGCAGCCCGGGCAAAAAAGTGTTCACGCCGGGACGCGATGTGGTGAGCTATCTGGATGAGATGAGCCTGCTGAGCGGTGCGGAACGCAGCTATGCCTGGGTGATTTACCCCAACGGCAAAACGCAAAAGGTACCGGTTGGCTACTGGAACCGACGCCACGTGGAGCCGATGCCCGGCAGCGTGATTTTTGTCGGTTTCGCACCGGGTTTGTGGAGCAACGAGTATGACGAGCTGAATGCCGACATTCTTCAGTCCCTGACGCATCGGATACCGGAATAATAATGAAAAAATCGTTTGTCATTAGCCTGTTGGCGCTGGGGATTAGCGCCGCCTGTCACGCAGAATCGTACCCGGAACCGATTGGCCCATCGCAGTCGGACTTCGGCGGCGTTGGCCTGCTGCAAACGCCCACCGCGCGGATGTCGCGCGAGGGTGAACTGAGCTTTAACTACCGCGATAACAATCAGTACCGTTACTACTCCGGTTCGGTGCAGCTCTTCCCGTGGCTGGAAACAACGCTGCGCTACACCGATGTGCGGACGCGGAAATACAGTTCGGTAGAAGCCTTCTCGGGCAATCAGTCCTACAAAGATAAAGCCTTCGATTTAAAACTGCGCCTGTGGCAAGAAGGCTACTGGCTGCCGGAAGTTTCCGTGGGCGCGCGCGATATTGGCGGTACCGGGCTGTTCGACGGCGAATATCTGGTGGCGAACAAAGCCTGGGGGCCGTTCGATTTCTCGCTGGGTATCGGTTGGGGCTACCTTGGCACCAGCGGTAATATCAAAAACCCGCTCTGCTCCTACGACGAGAAATATTGTACGCGCGACACCCGTTACAAAGCCGCTGGCTCCACGGATACCAGCCAGATGTTCCGTGGCCCGACCGCGCTGTTTGGCGGGGTGGAGTACCAGACGCCGTGGAACCCGCTGCGCCTGAAACTGGAGTATGAAGGGAATAACTACCAGCAGGACTTCGCCGGTAAACTGCCGCAGCGCAGCAAGGTCAACGTCGGCGCGATTTACCGCGTTACCGACTGGGCGGACATCAACCTGAGCTATGAGCGCGGGAATACCTGGATGTTCGGCTTTACCCTGCGTAACAACTTCAGCGATCTGCGCCCATCGTATATCGACAACGCGCGGCCAAAATATCAGCCACAGCCGCAAGATGCGATCCTCCAGCATTCGGTGGTGGCGAATCAGCTGACCTTACTGAAATACAACGCCGGGCTTACCGATCCGCAAATTCAGGTGAAAGGTGACACGCTGTATGTCACCGGCGAGCAGGTGAAATACCGCAATACCCAGGAAGGGGTTGAGCGCGCGAATCGCATCATCATGAATGATCTGCCTGATGGCATTCGCACTATTCGCGTGACGGAAAACCGCCTCAATATGCCGGTTGTCACCACCGAGACGGATGTTGCCAGCCTGAAGCGCCACCTTGAAGGCGAACCGCTGGGGCAGGATACGGAACTGGTGCAAAAACGCGAAACGCCTATCGTGCCGGACAAACCGGAGCAGGGCTGGTATATCGATAAATCCTCGTTCGATTTCCATATCGACCCGGTGCTTAACCAGTCATTCGGCGGGCCGGAAGCTTTCTACATGTACCAGCTTGGCGTGATGGCCACTGCCGACTGGTGGCTCACGGATCACCTGCTGACCACCGGTAGCCTGTTTGGCAACCTGACCAATAACTACGACAAGTTTAACTACACCAACCCGCCGAGAGACACCGCCTTGCCGCGTGTGCGTACCCGCGTGCGTGAATATGTGCAGAACGATATTTACGTCAACAACATGCAGGCGAACTACTTCCAGTACCTGGGCAATAATTTCTATGGCCAGGTGTATGCCGGGTATCTGGAAACCATGTACGGCGGTGCCGGTGCCGAACTGTTGTGGCGTCCGGTTGATAGTCACTGGGCGTTTGGTATTGACGGCAACTACGTGAAACAGCGTGACTGGCGCAGTGCGCAGGACATGATGAAATTCACCGATTACAGCGTCAAAACCGGCCACTTTACCGCTTACTGGACGCCGTGGTTCGCCGAAAATGTGCTGGTGAAAGCCAGCGTCGGTCAATATCTGGCGGGCGATAAAGGCGTCACGCTGGATGTGTCGAAGCACTTCGACAGCGGGATTGTGGTGGGCGCGTATGCCACCAAAACCAACGTTTCAGCCGCGCAGTATGGGGAAGGGGACTTCACCAAAGGGGTCTACATTTCGGTTCCGCTGGATCTGTTCAGCACCGGTCCGACCCGCAGCCGCGCTGGCGTTGGCTGGACGCCGTTGACGCGTGACGGTGGCCAGATGCTGGGCCGTAAGTTTGAGCTTTATAACATGACCAACGATAAGACGGTCAACTTCCAGTAAGCCTTCTCTCTCCCCGTGCGGGGAGAGAATAGCCGCAAGGCCTGTCTTTCTCCATCTTCAACCCTGTTTCTCTCCCCGTGTGGGGAGAGAGTGGCCGTAAGGCCTGTCTTTCCCCATCTTCAACCCTGTTTCTCTCCCCGTGTGGGGAGATAGCGGGCGCAAGGTCTGTCTTTCTCCATCTTCAACCCTGTTTCTCTCCCCGAGTGGGGAGAGAGTGGCCGCAAGGTCTGCCTTTCTCCATCTTCAACCCTGTTTCTCTCCCCGAGTGGGGAGAGAGTGGCCGCAAGGCCTGTCTTTACCTATCTTCAACCCTGTTTCTCTCCCCATCCGGGGAGGGAAAGGTGCATTTATAACCGGCGCAACAGCCGCGCCGGATTTCCCGCATACACCCCTTTCTCGCTGATCGATTTGGTCACCACGCTGCCCGCGCCTATCACACAGCCATCGGCAATAGTCACTGCCAGAATCGTCGCGCCGCTGCCAATCGACACGTCATTACCAATCACGATGCGCCCCCAGTTGTTGCTGTCGGGGTCCGGTTTGCCGTCGCGAAACATATCGTTGGCAAACATCACGCCGTGACCGATAAAGCAGCGCTCACCAATGGTGACATATTCGCAAATAAAGCTGTGCGACTGGATCTTCGAACCTTTACCGATCTGGGTATGCCCTTGGATTTCGACAAACGGGCCGACAAACACATCGTCCGCCAGCGTGCAGTCGTATAAATTCGCGGGTTCATAAATCACCACGTTTTCGCCGCAGGTCACATTGCGTACGGCGGTTTGGCGCAAAGCGGCGCTTGCCATCCTCCCTCCTTAAAGCGGTTTGCCCAGAATATGCAGTGTACTTTGCTGCGACGCGGTACTGAATAGTGTGTCTTTGAGATGCGTGAATCCCAGCCGGTGGTAAAAGCGCCGCGCGTTCGGGTTGGCGTCCAGCACTTCCAGCCAGATAAACCGCTCACCACGCTGTTGCGCCAGGCGTTCTATTTCTGCCAGCAGTTGCTCGCCGTAGCCTTTACGCGTTTCGCCCGGAAGAAGATAGAGTTTGTGCAGCAGCGTACCCGCCGGGCCGTGCTCGTCGACCGCGCGATGCCAGGAGACTTTAGCGAAACCGACAGGCGCCGCATTCTGCGCGATAAACCAGCTGCCCGCTTCGCTTTGCAGGCTGTGCTCGATTACTGCCGGGGAATACTCCTGGCGGAGAAATGCCTCCAGCTCGGCCGGTTCGCGCCACAGAGGGGCAAAATGATGGCGATAACTGGCGTAGCCCATTTCACTCAGTAACGCGGCGTCCGCGATTTCAGCTTTACGTACGGTAAGCATGCTCTTTTTCGTCTCCTGCGTGGACATGTCTGTGCAACATGTCATCACGTGGTGTCACAAAATATAAGCAAATAATGTAGATCCAGATCACATTTTTGCGATATACAAAGCGTTGTTCACCAGTAATGAGGTGCCGCTATGACATCGCTAACTCGTCCACGCGTTGAATTTATTTCGACCATATTGCAGACCGTGCTGAATCTTGGTTTGCTCAGCCTCGGTCTGATTTTGATTGTCTTTCTGGGCAAAGAGACACTGCATCTGGCGGATGTGCTGTTCGCGCCGGTGCAAACCAGCAAATATGAGCTGGTGGAAGGGCTGGTGGTTTATTTTCTCTATTTCGAATTTATCGCCCTGATTGTGAAGTACTTTCAGTCCGGGTTTCACTTCCCGCTGCGCTATTTTATCTACATTGGTATTACCGCGATTGTGCGGTTGATCATCGTCGATCACCAGTCGCCAATGGATGTATTGATCTACTCGGCGGCGATCCTGTTGCTGGTGATCACGCTGTGGTTGTGTAACTCGAAGCGGCTGAGGCGCGAATAAAAAAAGGGCGATCCGGGGATCGCCAATGACTTCACAAGTTGGGTGATACAAGTTGAGGGTGCAGTGGCAACGCCGGTCATCTTTCGGGTGATAGCTGCGTTGGCTTCCTTTACTCACCCCGGTCACTGACTTCAGTCAGTTGCCGGGGATTCATGCAGTCGCCGCCTTGCTCTAACCCGAACTATTTAAGGCGCAATAACAACAATGAAAATTAACCTTTCACACCGCCTGCGGTCAGGCCGTTAACCAGCCAGCGCTGCGCAAGCAGGAAGACAACCGTAATTGGGATCGCGGACAGCACCGCCGCCGCGGCAAAATCGCCCCACAGATAGTTTTGCGGGTTGAGATATTGCTGCATCCCGACCGCCAGCGTGTAGCTGTTAACATCGCGCAGCAGCAGCGAGGCAACCGGTACTTCGGTAATGGCGGCGATAAACGACAGAATAAACACCACCGCCAGGATCGGCACCGACAGCGGCAGCAGCACCAGGCGGAACGCCTGCCACGGTGTTGCGCCATCCAGCGAGGCGGCTTCTTCCAGCGAACCGTCGATCGTTTCGAAATAACCTTTGATCGTCCACACATGCAGCGCGATCCCGCCCATATAAGCGAAGATCACCCCGCCATGGGTATTCAGGCCGATAAACGGCACGTACTGGCCGAGCCGGTCAAACAACGCGTACAGCGCCACCAGCGACAGCACCGCCGGGAACATCTGGAAAATCAGCATCCCTTTCAGCAATGTCGCTTTGCCGCGAAAGCGCATACGGGCAAAGGCGTACGCAGAAGTGGTGGAGAGCGCCACAATGCCGACCGCGGTGATCACGGCGATTTTTACCGAGTTCCACAGCCACAGCAGCACCGGGAACGGCGGCGGCGTGACGCGGCCATCGGCGTGTTCGACGCTAAAGCCCAGCGCGAGGCGCCAGTGTTCCCACGAGATATTCTCCGGAATTAAACTGCCGGTGGCGAAGTTACCTTCACGCAGCGAAATGGCGACCACCATCAGCAGCGGGAACATAATCGCGGCAATAAACACCAGCAATAACAAATGGGTGATAAACAGCCGCAGCTTTTGCGATTTCGCCTGCACCATAGCCATAATTTTCGTCCTCCTTAATCGAATTTCATGCGCGTAGCTTTCAGGTTGACGATAGCCAACGCACCTACCAGCAGGAAAATCAGCGTGGCAATAGCGGCAGCGAGCCCAAAGTCCTGACCACCGCCGCCTTCAAAGGCGATGCGATAGGTGTAGCTCACCAGCAAGTCGGTATAACCGGCTGGCGTGGTGGTGCCGATGCGATCCGGCCCGCCGTTGGTCAGCAGTTGGATCAGCACGAAGTTGTTAAAGTTAAACGCGAAGCTGGCGATCATCAGCGGCGTCAGCGGCTTGATCAGCAGCGGGAAGGTGATGCGGAAAAAGTTTTGCAGCGGTCCGGCACCGTCCATGGCTGAGGCTTCATACAGATCGTCAGGGATCGCTTTCAACAGCCCCATGCACAGGATCATCATGTACGGATAACCGAGCCAGGTGTTGACGATCACGATCATTGAACGCGCGGTGGTGGGATCGCTAAACCAGGCCGGTTTAATGCCAAACAGCGCGCTCAGCATCATGTTGATCTCGCCAAAGCTCTGGTTAAACAGCCCCTTGAAGATCAAAATGGAGATAAACGACGGTACGGCATACGGCAGAATTAACAACACGCGATAAATCGCTTTGCCTTTCAGGGATTCCCACTGTACGACGCAGGCCAGCACCATGCCCACGGCAACGGTCAGAACCACGGTCAGCACCGAGAACACCACCGTCCAGATAAAGATCTCAATAAACGGTTTTTGAATGCCTTCATCGGTAAAGACGCGCGTGAAGTTATCCCAGCCGATGGTCACGGTATAGCCGGGGCTGAGCTTTTCGCTGCCCCAACTGCCATCGGCGTTAATCACCTGGAAGTAGCCGATTTCATTGTTCGGGCGGTATTTCGCGCCGCTCTGGTTGTTGAGCAGCGTGCCATCCTGTTCAAGCTGATACAGCGGGCGCGTACCGGAGAACTGGCGCAGCGAACTCATGGCCACTTTGCTGCCATCCGGCAGAAGGGCGGTCAGCTGGTTCAGCGCCTGGCGATTTTGCGTGATGATGCGCAGGTTGGCGCGCTCGCCAGCGGGCAGGGCGTCAGCCTCTTTTAACGTCAGTTGCTGCTCGCCGCCGGGTTTGAACGCATCGGAAACGTAGTTTTTACCGCTGTCGCCGTCAGTCAGTGCCAGTTGCCACGCATCTCCCGCCGGGTAAAGCCCAAAGTTATACGCTTTGCCTGCCTGGTAGGAACGATCGAGCAGCACCTGCTGCGCGCGCTCCTGAGTGAGCTGGTTAGTGCTGCTGTAGTTGGTAAACGCAATGGCGATGGTACAAACCAGCGGGAACAGGACAAACAGCCCCATACCTGCCACGCCGGGGTAAACATAGCGCCAGGCATAGGCTTTACGGTTGGCGAAAATATAGAGGCCCGCCGAGCTGAGGACGAGCGTGGTAATGGCGAAAAGGTATTCCCCCTGGGCATACATCATAACGACAAGGTAAGCCACCAACAGGCCAACAACGGTGATGGCCGCCCATGCGAGTTGCGGGCTTTGCCACCAGTGGCGTTTTCTTCTTACATCCATGGGGATTTCCTCTCTACTCAACACCCTTCACGCTGCCGCGTTGTTGGCTGCGGTTGCGCACGCTGGTAGCTTACTTTTGTAAGCGCGCCGGGATACTCAACGTTGCCGCCATGATGCGCGTGAAGGATGCCGCGTATACAACATGTCCAATTCGCCTTATCCCCGTGCGGGGATAAGGCATTCACATTTTTACTTGGTAATACGACCCTGGGCGTCTTTCAGCGCGGCGTCGACGGTCTGGCGATCGCTAACGGCGTTGATAACCGCGGTGCGTGTGGCGTACCAGAAGGCGGCCATTTGCGGGATGTTCGGCATAATTTCACCGGTTTTCGCGTTATCCATGGTCGCGGCGATGCGTTGGTCTTTTGCTAACTGATCCTGATAGGATTTCAGCGCGACCGCACCCAGCGGTTTGTCCTTGTTAACGTCTGCCAGGCCTTGATCGGTCAGCAGATAGTTTTCGAGGAACTCTTTCGCCAGCTCTTTGTTCGGGCTGGCGGCGTTGATGCCTGCGCTCAGCACGCCAACGAACGGTTTAGAAGGCTTACCTTTAAAGGTTGGCAGCAGCGCGACGCCGTAATTGACTTTGCTCTTATCAATGTTGGCCCACGCCCACGGACCATTGATGGTCATCGCGGTTTCACCTTTGTTGAACGCCGCTTCTGCAATCGAGTAATCCGTGTCGGCATTCATGTGTTTGTCTTTAATCAGCTTCACGAGGAAGCCAAGACCCGCTTTCGCGCCTGCGTTGTCGACGCCGACATCTTTCACGTCGTATTTGCCGTTTTCAAACTTGAAGGCGTAACCGCCGTCGGCGGCAATCAGCGGCCAGGTGAAGTACGGTTCTTGCAGGTTGAACATCAACGCGCTCTTACCTTTCGCTTTCAGCTGTTTATCCAGCGCCGGGATCTCTTCCCAGGTTTTCGGCGGGTTTGGCACGAGGTCTTTGTTGTAAATCAGCGATAAGGATTCGACAGCAATCGGGTAGGCAATCAGCTTACCGTTGTAACGCACCGCGTCCCAGGTGAAGGGGTACAGCTTGTCCTGGAAGGCTTTATCCGGGGTGACTTCTGCCAGCAGACCGGATTGCGCATAGCCACCAAAGCGGTCGTGTGCCCAGAAAATAATGTCCGGGCCGTCGCCGGTTGCAGCAACCTGCGGGAATTTCTCTTCCAGTTTATCCGGGTGTTCTACGGTGACTTTAATGCCGGTGTCTTTCTCAAATTTCTTACCCACTTCGGCAAGGCCGTTATAGCCTTTGTCGCCGTTGATCCAAATGACCAGCTTACCTTCTTCGATTTTGGCGAGGGCAGAGGCGGAAAACATCATCGTCGCCACTGCGGACAAAGCGAGGATGCGTGCGCCTGTTTTGATTTTCATATATCCCGTCCTTTAGGTGATGTGCTCGTGGATACGCTCAAGGTAGTTCGACGGGATTAGTCTCCTTTTTTGACAAGCGCTTCTCATCCTCCTTAACCCTACGCCCCTGGGGCGATTTGTGTGATCTCTGTTACAGAGATTTGCATTATGTGTGTTAGCGCACATAAAAAAGCGCCGATTTTTGCAGAGCCCATCACGAAAATGCCCGCAGCCCGCCTGTCGAGGGGGCAGAGACATTGTTCTCATCCTCCCGCCTCCTCCCCCACAAAAAACCAGGGGGGTGGAGGATTCGCCCGCTGAATCGATGCTCCATAGTCAGCCCACGTTGAATGTTTCTGTTGGTGACAGGTTGTAACGAAGGGAGAAGGGCATGGCGAGCGTACAGCTGCGTAATGTAACGAAAGCCTGGGGCGATGTGGTGGTGTCGAAAGACATCAGTCTCGACATCCACGAAGGAGAATTCGTGGTGTTTGTCGGTCCGTCAGGCTGTGGTAAATCGACGCTGCTGCGCATGATTGCCGGGCTGGAAACCATCACCAGCGGGGATTTGCTGATTGGCGATACCCGCATGAATGAGGTTCCTCCCGCAGAACGCGGCGTTGGCATGGTGTTTCAGTCCTACGCGCTCTATCCGCATTTGTCAGTTGCGGAAAATATGTCTTTCGGCCTGAAGTTAGCGGGCGCGAAAAAAGAGATGATCAAATCGCGCGTCACGCAAGTAGCGGAAGTGCTGCAACTGGCGCATTTACTGGATCGCAAACCGAAAGCCCTTTCTGGCGGTCAGCGTCAGCGTGTGGCGATCGGTCGTACGCTGGTGGCTGAACCCAGCGTCTTCTTGCTTGATGAACCTCTCTCCAACCTTGATGCCGCCCTGCGTGTGCAGATGCGTATTGAGATCTCCCGTCTGCACAAACGTCTTGGCCGCACGATGATTTACGTCACCCACGATCAGGTGGAAGCGATGACGCTGGCCGACAAAATCGTGGTGCTCGATGCCGGGCGCGTGGCGCAAGTGGGTAAACCGCTGGAGTTGTATCACTACCCGGCAGACCGTTTTGTCGCCGGTTTTATCGGCTCGCCGAAGATGAACTTCCTGCCGGTAAAAGTGACCTCTACCGCCATTGAACAGGTTCAGGTTGAGCTGCCTAACCGCCAGCGCGTGTGGCTGCCGGTGGACAGCGCCAATGTGCAGGTCGGCGCAAATATGTCTTTGGGCATCCGCCCGGAGCATCTGCTGCCCAGCGACATCGCCGATGTCACGCTGGAGGGCGAAGTTCAGGTCGTCGAACAGCTTGGCCACGAAACACAAATTCATATCCAGATCCCTGCAATACGTCAGAACCTGGTCTACCGCCAGAACGACGTGGTGCTGGTAGAAGAGGGTGCCACATTCGCCATCGGCTTACCGCCGGAGCGTTGCCATCTGTTCCGTGAAGATGGCACCGCCTGCCGCCGGTTACATAAAGAACCGGGCGTTTAAGCGTACCCCACAAAGCGTTTACACAAAGCCATTCGCATTATGTCGAGGCGGCAACGTGATGACTCTCCGGCAGCGTACAAAAGTACCTGACCGGGATTCATGACGGCAGCCAATAAAGAGATAGCGCGAAGGGGGATGTGTAAAAAAAGAAAAGCAAGCTCAGGAGATAGAACGATGATTACTCTGCGCAAACTTCCACTGGCTCTCGCCATCGCGGCAGGCGTGCTGTCTGCACAGGCGGGTGCTGTTGATTTCAAAGGTTACGCCCGTTCGGGGATTGGCTGGACCGGCAGCGGCGGCGAGCAGCAATGCTTCCAGGCCACTGGTGCAGGTTCCAAATACCGTCTCGGTAACGAATGTGAAACCTATGCAGAATTAAAACTCGGTCAGGAAGTGTGGAAAGAAGGCGATAAAAGCTTCTACTTCGACACGAACGTTGCGTACTCAGTCGCGCAGCAAAATGACTGGGAAGCTACTGATCCAGCATTTCGTGAAGCCAACGTACAAGGTAAAAACCTGATTGATGCGCTGCCGGGCTCCACGATCTGGGCAGGTAAACGCTTCTATCAGCGTCATGACGTACATATGATCGACTTCTATTACTGGGACATCTCCGGCCCGGGTGCTGGTCTGGAAAACGTCGATCTCGGCTTTGGTAAACTCTCTCTGGCCGCAACCCGTTCGACGGAAGCAGGCGGCTCCGCTACCTTCGCCAGCAACAGTATTTATGATTACACCGAAAAAACGGCTAACGATGTGTTTGATGTGCGTCTGGCACAGATGGCAGTCAACCCGGGCGGTACATTAGAGTTCGGCGTTGACTATGGCCGCGCCAATACCCGTGACGGTTACCATTTATACGATAATACCGAAACGAAAGATGGCTGGATGTTCACCGCTGAACACGTTCAGAGCATGCTGAAAGGCTATAACAAATTTGTCGTGCAGTATGCGACCGATGCGCTGACATCACAGGGCAAAGGGTTATCGCAAGGCTCCGGTATTGGCATCGAGGGCAATAGTAAACTGCCTTATAGCGCCAACAACAACGGCTCCCTGCTGCGTATCCTCGACCACGGTGCAATTTCTCTGGGTGATAATTGGGATCTGATGTACGTCGGTATGTATCAGGACATTGATTGGGATAACCAGAATGGTACCAAATGGTGGACCGTCGGCGTGCGCCCAATGTACAAATGGACACCAATCATGAGCACCTTGCTGGAAGTCGGTTATGACAACGTCAAATCCCAGCGCACTAACGACACCAACAATCAGTACAAAATCACCCTTGCGCAACAGTGGCAAGCAGGCGACAGCATCTGGTCTCGTCCGGCAATCCGTGTATTCGCAACTTATGCGAAATGGGATGAAAAATGGGGCTACAACACCAGCGATAATCCGGGCACGAATGCCAACTATGGTCTGGCAACCCGCAATGGTACGGGCGGCTCAAGCTTCGGTCGTGGCGACAGCGACGAATGGAGCTTCGGTGCCCAGATGGAAATCTGGTGGTAAGTTTTTCCCTCATGCAATGACCAAAAGAGGGGCGAAAGCCCCTCTACTCCTGATAAACAGCGCGCTATTGCCTGGCCACCGCTGTTTCGCATCCTGAAGGTGATAACAATGAAAATGAAAAAAAGTCTCATCGCTCTGTGTCTCTCCACGGGTTTGCTGGCGGGCACACCGGGTATCAGTTTTGCTGATGTGAATATCGTCCCACAGAACACCGCGGCAGCGCCGTCGATTCCAAACTCTGCACTTCAACAACTCACCTGGACACCTGTCGATACGTCCAAAAGCCAGACGGTTCGGCTTGCAACAGGTGGGCAGCATCTGAACGTCGCGGGCATAACCGGTCCCGTTGCGGCGTTTAGCGTGCCTGCCAATATTGGTGAGCTTACGCTGACGCTTTCCAGCGATGTTAATAAAAATACAGGGGTTTTTGCGCCAAATGTGCTGGTATTTGATCAAAACATGTCGCCTGCGGCTTATTTCCCCAGTAGCTATTTTACCTACCAGGAGCCGGGGGTATTAAATGCTGACCGTCTGGAAGGGGTTATGCGCCTGACGCCTGCGCTGGGCCAGCAGAAGCTCTATATCCTTGCGTTTACGACCGAAAGTGATTTGCAGAAAACCACCACACTGCTCGATCCGGCCAAAGCCTATGCTAAAGGCGTGGGCAACGCGATCCCTGATATCCCCGATCCGATTGCCCGTCATATTGCTGACGGAGTGGTAAACCTGAAGGTAAAAAATAGTAGTGGTTCCAGTGTGTTAGTCGGCCCGCTGTTTGGCTCTTCTGGCCCGGCTTCCGTTACCGTGGGCAACACCGCTGCACCGGCTTACAACACGCAACCGGCTCCTGCCGCCGCGCCCGCTGCGGCTCCTGCGCCAGTGGCGAAAAGCGAGCCGATGCTCAACGATACAGAGAGCTACTTTAACCAGGCCATCAAACAAGCCGCTTCCAAAGGTGATATTGATAAGGCGCTGAAATTATTGAATGAAGCAGAACGCCTCGGGTCGAAATCCGCCCGTGCCACTTTTATCAGCAGTGTAAAAGGCAAGGGGTAATCTCTCCCCACAATGCTGATATTTGCAGCAACTGGTGCGTCGCCTGACGCACCTTTTTTTCCGGCGCAGATGCGCGCTGTTGCGCATCTGTTGCGCTGATGAAAACTGAATGAAGTTTCCCCGCCCCGTGCGCCGGTTCTGCGATACAATAACGCTACGTTATGTACCGGAGAGTAAGGCATGTCACACCCTGCGCTTACGCAACTGCGTGCGCTGCGCTACGTAGACGCAATTCCCGCGCTTGAACCGCAACTGCTCGAGTGGCTGTTGCTGGAAGATTCAATGACCAAACGTTTTGAGCAACAAGGCAAGACGGTCAGCGTTACGCTGATTCGGGAAGGCTTTGTGACGGTGGATGAGATCGCCGAAGAACGCGACAGTCTGCCGAAGGAGGATCGTTACTGGTTGCGGGAAATTATTCTCTGCGCCGACGGGGAGCCCTGGCTCGCCGGACGCACCGTGGTGCCGGAATCTACGCTGAGCGGTCCGGAACTGGCGCTGCAAACCCTGGGTAAAACGCCGCTTGGGCGATATCTCTTTACCTCATCTACGCTTACGCGTGACTTTATTGAAATCGGTCGTCATGAGCAGCTCTGGGGACGCCGTTCCCGTCTGCGTCTGGGCGGGAAACCGCTGATGCTGACCGAACTGTTTTTGCCTGCATCGCCGCTGTACTAAGAGGAAAAGAAAATGGAGTGGAGTCTCACGCAGAATAAGCTGTTGGCCTTTCACAGGCTTATGCGTACGGACAAACCAATTGGCGCTTTGTTGCTGCTGTGGCCAACGCTGTGGGCGCTGTGGGTGGCGACGCCGGGCGTGCCGCCGCTGTGGATTTTGCTGGTTTTTGTCGCGGGCGTCTGGCTGATGCGCGCTGCCGGTTGTGTCGTCAATGACTATGCGGATCGTAAATTCGACGGTCATGTTAAACGCACGGCAAATCGCCCGTTGCCAAGCGGCGCGGTAACGGAAAACGAAGCGCGCGTGCTGTTTGTGGTGCTGGTGCTGCTGGCCTTCGCGCTGGTGCTGACGCTAAATGTCATGACCATTTTGCTCTCCGTCGCGGCGCTGGCGCTAGCGTGGGTTTACCCGTTTATGAAGCGCTATACGCATCTGCCGCAGGTGGTGCTAGGCGCGGCGTTCGGCTGGTCGATTCCGATGGCGTTTGCGGCCGTGAGTGAATCTGTACCGCTGAGCTGCTGGATTATGTTTCTCGCCAACATCCTGTGGGCGGTCGCGTATGACACGCAGTATGCGATGGTTGACCGTGACGATGATGTGAAGATTGGCATCAAGTCGACGGCAATTCTGTTTGGTCGTTTCGACAAGCTGATTATCGGGATATTGCAGGTGGCAGTGCTGATGCTGATGGCGTCGATTGGCTGGCTGAATGGGCTGGGCTGGACCTACTACGGGACGGTGCTGATCGCCGGTGCGCTGTTTGTTTACCAGCAAAAGTTGATTGCCGGGCGTGAGCGTGATGCCTGTTTTAAAGCGTTTATGAACAATAACTATGTAGGGCTGGTGCTGTTTTTAGGGCTGGCGTTAAGTTACCTGCATTTGCCTTGAGTTTTTTCCCCTCTCTGACAAGAGAGGGGAACATTTACCCTCACGCTTCCGCTTGCGTCGCGCTCTCAATCGTCAGACGCACATCCGACGTTATCAAATCCGCCAGCATCTGGTACACGTTTAAGGTACGCGCCGGATCCGCATCGCCGGTATCGCTGATATAACCTTCATCGCGTAGCGTCAGCACCAGCGTACTGAACACCGCTTTATCGAAGAACTCCGGTGCGTTGATACCGTGCAGCACCGACAGGCGCTGCGCCAGCGTACGGCTCTCTTTTTCCAGCGTACTGCGGTTCATCGCCGGGTTGGCGCTCAGCAGCCAGAAAGTGATGGCATAACGCTGTAAGGTTTCTCGCGCGCCTGCCGCCAGCAGTTGCAAGGTGCGGGAGTGCGCCGGATTGATGCTCAGACGATCGTCTTTCACCGTCAACAAGCCCTGGCGCAGCAGCTCTTGCGTCAGGTTCTCCAGCACTTGCGCCAGCTCCGCTTTTTCCCAGCGCAGGAACAGCTCGGCTTTCAGCATCGGGTAGAGTAACTCGACGTGGCGCAGGATCTCGCTACGGGAGATAGCGCGATGCTGGGTGACAATCGCCGCCAGCAGCGACGGCAGCATCAGCATATGCGCAATGTTGTTGCGGTAGTACGTCATCAACACCGCCTGCTCACGCGGCAGAATGATGATATCGCCGATGGTGTCTTTTTCGACTTCGAACTTGTTCATCTGCAGCGCGTGGTCGATAAGCTCGCTGGCGCTGGCCGACGGGGTGGTCGAATCCGGCGAATAAGGCACGTTGCGCATCAGCTCAAGATAGCAGCTTAACTGCTCGGTCAGTTGCTCGCGGGTCAGCGAACGCTGGCGGGAAGCCAGCAGCGCCGTACAGCACAGGTTCATGGCGTTAGCCGCACCAGCGTTGTTGATGCGCACCATCAGATCAGCGGCAATGGTGTTCACCGTTGGTGTTAACCACGCCGGACGGATGGATTCAATGGGATCGATGGCTTCGCGCCACTCCGGAACATGGTGGTTCAGGTAGTTCATCAGCGGAATGGGTTCGCCGAAGTTCACATAGCCCTGACCGAGGTTACGCAGCTTGCTTAAACCACGCAGCATCTGCAACAGGCTCTCTTTCTCTTTTGTCGCGCCACGCAGCTCTTTGGCGTAAGTGCCCACTTCCATCACGTGTTCATACCCGATGTAAATCGGCACCAGCGTGATGGGGCGCGTACCGCCGCGCAGCATCGCCTGAATGGTCATCGACAGCGTACCAGTTTTCGGATCCAGCAAACGTCCGGTGCGCGAACGCCCGCCCTCAACGAAGTACTCTACCGAATAACCGCGGCTGAACAGCTCACCCAGATATTCGCGGAACACGGTGGAATAGAGCTTGTTGCCTTTAAAGGTGCGGCGAATGAAGAAAGCGCCCAGGCGGCGGAAAATCGGCCCGGCGGGCCAGAAATTCAGGTTGATACCGGCAGCGATATGCGGCGGCACCAGCCCCTGGTGATAGAGCACATAGGAGAGCAGCAGGTAGTCCATATGGCTACGATGGCAGGGCACATAGACAATTTCGTGACCGTCGTGCGCCAGCTGGCGTACGCGCTCTGCATTATGCACATTGATGCCCTGATAGAGACGGTTCCAGGTAAAACCCAGAATGCGGTCGGTCAAGCGGATCATCTCGTAGGAGAAGTTCGCGGCGATCTCTTCCATCAGCGCGATGGCGTTTTGCTGCGCTTTATCATGGGAGATTTTTTTGCTGCGCGCTTCATCTTCGACCGCGCGGGCAATCGCTTTAGAAGAGAGCAATTTGTTAAACAAATCCTGACGCGCCGGCAGACGTGGGCCTACTGCGGCCAGACGCTGGCGGGCAAAGTGCATACGCGCCACGCGCGCCAGTTTTTGCGCGATAATTTTATCGGTGCCGTGCTCCGTCGCCATACGGCGCAGCGAAACCGGCGGTGAAAAACGCACAAAGCTGTCGCGGCCAAGCCAGGAAACAGCAAAGAATTTCTGGATGCCGTTCAGCATGCGCAGCGGCGGATTAATTTCGCCTTTTTCACGTCCGGGCGAACGGCCAAACATCACCGATACCGGCACCATTTGCACGTCCAAATCGGGATGGCTGCGGTGTAGATCCAGGTAGTCGTGGAACAGCTTGATCGACTCTTCTTTTGGCGCGTAATAAGTGAACACGCGCGGCCCACCGTGGATAAACACGAAACGCGGCAGCAACGCGCCGTCGATTTCCAGCGGTTCCAGCGGATCGGGCAACTCATGCGCCAGACACTGCGCGCGTAAAGTCAGTAAATCTGCCTTTGAGTTATAAGGCAGCACGTACATGATGGGGCGTGATGTATCGAGACCCAGTTCCTGTGCAGGTTCTGCGGGGATCGATTTACTTTTTACCAGCACGCTTAATGGTAAATTCAGTAATTTGTAGTAAATTCGTGGCCAGCCGGACATAAAGGATGTAAAGCCTCTGGTTAATAGTGCCATTGCGCCGCAAGAATATCAGAAAGCGCACATAATTTCTGTTGTACCGCTGCGCGCTTGCTGAGACATTGACGCCAATTTAATAAAAAGGTTCTTTTAAATGGCTAATAATACCACCGGTTTCACCCGGATCATTAAAGCCGCTGGATACTCCTGGAAAGGCGTTCGCGCCGCC
The DNA here is from genome assembly GCF_000410515.1 of Enterobacter sp. R4-368. Classification (NCBI taxonomy): domain Bacteria; kingdom Pseudomonadati; phylum Pseudomonadota; class Gammaproteobacteria; order Enterobacterales; family Enterobacteriaceae; genus Enterobacter; species Enterobacter sp. R4-368. The sequence goes on from NC_021500.1 coordinate 3,349,481, forward strand.
TGGATTAATGAAGCGGCATTTCGTCAGGAGTCCGTTGCGGTTATCCTGGCAATTATAATCGCTTGCTGGCTCGATATTGACACAATGACGCGCGTACTGCTGATTGGTTCTGTGACGCTGGTAATGATTGTCGAAATTCTGAACAGCGCTATCGAAGCCGTGGTAGACAGAATTGGTTCGGAATTCCATGAACTTTCCGGGCGGGCGAAGGATATGGGGTCGGCGGCGGTGCTGATGTCCATCCTGCTGGCGCTGTTTACTTGGATCGCATTACTGTGGTCACATTTTCGATAACGCTTCCAGAATTCGATAACGCCCTGGTTTTTTGCTTAAATTTGGTTCCAAAATCGCCTTTAGCTGTATATACTCACAGCATAACTGTATATACACCCAGGGGGCGGGATGAAAGCATTAACGGCCAGGCAGCAAGAGGTGTTCGATCTTATTCGCGATCGCATCACTCAAACCGGTATGCCACCAACGCGTGCGGAAATCGCACAGCAATTGGGGTTCCGTTCCCCAAATGCGGCGGAAGAACACCTCAAAGCGCTGGCGCGCAAAGGGGTTATCGAAATCGTATCTGGCGCATCACGCGGCCTTCGTCTGCTGCTTGAAGAAGAAGAGGACGATATCGGCTTACCGCTGATTGGTCGCGTCGCTGCGGGTGAGCCGCTGCTGGCTCAGCAGCATATCGAAGGCCATTACCAGGTCGATCCGAGTCTCTTTAAACCTCATGCGGATTTCCTGCTGCGCGTTAGCGGTATGTCGATGCGTGACATTGGCATTATGGATGGCGATCTGCTGGCGGTGCATAAAACGCAGGATGTGCGTAACGGCCAGGTCGTTGTAGCGCGCATTGAAGACGAAGTGACCGTCAAGCGTTTAAAAAAGCAGGGTAACACCGTCGAACTGTTGCCGGAAAACAGCGAGTTTTCCCCGATCGTTGTCGATCTTCGCGATCAAAACTTCACCATCGAAGGGCTGGCGGTCGGTGTTATTCGTAATGGCGCGTGGTTGTAACGCACATTCGCTTTGCTGCGGGGCGGGTTCAGGTTCCGCAGCGATCTCCTCTTTTCCCTCATTAAATTTCACATTCAAACCATGCCACTGCTAACCGCATCTGACAAAGCGCTCTGGCGGCTTGCGCTGCCGATGATCTTCTCGAATATCACTGTCCCATTACTGGGGCTGGTGGATACGGCGGTAGTGGGGCATCTGGACAGCCCGGTTTACCTGGGTGGTGTGGCGATTGGTGCAACGGCGACCAGTTTTCTCTTTATGCTGCTGCTCTTTTTGCGCATGAGCACCACCGGCCTGACAGCTCAGGCGTTCGGCGCGAAAAATGCGCCCGCGCTGGCGCGTGCGTTAGTCCAGCCTTTGCTGCTGGCGCTAGGGGCCGGCGTGTTGATTACCCTGTTGCGCACGCCGCTTATCGACCTGGCGCTGCATATCACTGGCGGTAGCGAGGCGGTACTGGAACAGGCGCGACGGTTCCTGGATATTCGCTGGTTGAGTGCGCCTGCTTCGCTGGGCAATCTGGTGTTGCTCGGTTGGTTGCTCGGCGTGCAGTATGCGCGTGCACCGGTGATATTGCTGGTGGTGGGGAATCTGCTCAACATCGTGCTCGATGTGTGGCTGGTCATGGGGCTGCATATGAATGTGCAAGGTGCGGCACTTGCCACGGTCATTGCAGAATACGCCACCTTCGCTATTGGTTTATGGATGGTGCGACACGTACTGGTAATGCGCGGCATTTCATTGCTGACGCTGAAAAATGCATGGCGCGGTGGCGTACGGCGCTTGCTGGCGCTGAACCGCGATATCATGTTGCGTTCGCTGCTGCTGCAACTCTGCTTTGGTTCGATAACGGTGTTTGGTGCCCGGCTCGGGGATGAGACGGTGGCGGCAAATGCGGTGCTGATGATGTTTTTAACCTTTACCGCCTATGCGCTGGATGGTTTCGCGTATGCGGTTGAGGCGCACTCCGGGCAGGCTTACGGTGCCAGAGACGGCAGTCAATTGATGCATATCTGGCGGGCTGCCTGCCGGCAGGCCGGTCTGGTGGCGCTGTTCTTTGCCGTTGTGTATGCAGTGGCGGGTCAGCAAATTATCGGGCTGTTAACATCGTTACCCGCGCTGCAACAGCTTGCCGGACATTATCTGATTTGGCAGGTTATCTTACCGTTGGTGGGGGTGTGGTGTTATCTGCTGGACGGTATGTTTGTCGGTGCCACGCGCGCGGCCGAAATGCGTAACAGTATGGCAGTGGCGGCGGCGGGGTTTGCCGCTACGCTACTCACCGTGCCTGTTTTGGGCAATCACGGTTTGTGGCTGTCACTTGCTGTATTCCTTGCTCTGCGTGGGCTGACGCTGGCGCTAATATGGCGTCGTCACTGGCGTAACAACAGTTGGTTTGCTGCCAGCGCTCCTTCCTGATAGCGCTTTATTTTCTAAGGTAACGCTCCGATTTTCTCGTCTCGTTTACGCTACTTTTATCTTGTTAAATGGTTAAAGATTCCGAATAAAATTCATAATGCCGAATCCCTGACTACAATAATCAGTACGTTCAGCACGGTGAGAACGTCATTTTAACCGAACGATAAGGAGTCCATGATGAATAAAGACGAAGTCGGCGGTAACTGGAAACAGTTTAAAGGCACAGTGAAAGAGAAATGGGGCAAACTCACCGACGATGATATGACTATCATTGAAGGTAAACGTGATCAGTTGGTGGGTAAAATCCAGGAACGTTACGGTTACGCAAAAGATCAGGCGGAAAAAGAAGTGACGGACTGGGAAACGCGTAATGATTACCGTTGGTAGCCAGCACATCCCCTCAAATGTGTTAACCCTCTAAAGGCTACCCTGCCCGAAGGTACAAGGATGTACCACCCCTCCAGATTCCATATTTATTAACTCTAACTACATTGTTTTGCGCACAAACTTCCTGATTTTGTGCTCTTATCGCATCCCTCTGTCTGCCTCGTTTTACCAACAGTTCGCCCGACCCAGAGCTCCCGCAGCATGCACTTGCTCGCCGCCATTAAAATGCGAAACCTGGCGGGTTGTGTTGCAGGTAATAAAGAGCTGATAAAAGACGGGAAACCATTATCGCGGTTTTTTCTTTAGCGGGACGCTATGGTCATGGTGGCAGTGATCGTGATGGCGGCAGGCTTCCACTTCCACGCAGGCCGCACACAGGCCATGGGCTTCAATCACATTATGACGCAGGGCAAAACCCATTTTCGCCGCCAGCGCATGCATAATATCTTCCACACCTTCGGCCTGCTCTTCTTTCACCGAACCGCAGCGGTCGCAAATAAACATCGCAGAAGTATGCGTCGGCTGATCAAAAAGGTGGCACAGCACGTAACTGTTGGTGGACTCAACCTTGTGGACAAAGCCTTGCTCCAGCAGGAAATCAAGCGCGCGGTAAACTGTCGGCGGTTTTGCTTGCGGTTCGCTCTCGCGCAGCAGGTCGAGCAAATCATACGCGCTGATCGCCCCTTGTTGCAGGCTCAGTAATCGCAACACTTCAAGGCGCTGGGGAGTCAGGCGCACATTGCGCTGCGCGCACAGCTTTTCAGCCTGCACTAACATCTCTTGCGAAGTGGTCTTATCCATTGGCGCCCTCGGGGTGGTGGGAACAGAAACCCACACTTTACCATGTCCTGCCCAAAACGCCGAGATCGCCGCCCGTAAACTCCTTTTCTCACTTTCCTTCCCGAAACGAATTTCCTCTTCTATAAATATTGAGAGTTTCCTCAATAACTATAACGTTCATATATATCCTGTACGTTCACATGATTTAGCTTCTTTTTTGGTCGTTGTTCGCAGCAATAGTGAATTCCTGTTTCTTTTAAAATAAACAGGCTTAAAAAAACTCATCTGGCTACGAGACACATATTGTGAATAAAAAACGTAAACTTTCAGTGGTCGCTATCGCTGTCTCCTTCTTTGCAGCAAATCAGGCAGGAGCAGCCAATACCTGGGCAGAAGCACGTAACGATGCAATGGGAGGAACCGGTGTTGCATCGGCAAATTATGGTAGTGGGGCACTCATCAACCCGGCGCTGCTGGCGAAAGCCAAGCCGGAAGATGACGTCACGATTATCCTGCCGAGCGTGCAGGCGCAAATTACCGACAAAGATAACCTTCGCGATGAAATCGATAACATCAATGACAAAATTGATGGTTACAAGGATGTGGTCGATAACCTGACCGCCGCACAGATCATTGCTAACCCGATTGGTACATTAAATCAGTTCCAGGGGGCGGCGAAAGATTTGGCTGACGAACTGGTGTTCCTGAAAGGCAAAACCGCGCAGGCCAAAGCCGCTGCCGGGCTTGCCGTTAGTATTCCCAATGATGTGCTTTCGCTGGCCTTTGTTACCAAAGCCTACGCCCACGCCCGTGTCAGCTCGAATATCGATCAACAAGATATTGATTACCTGCGCGGCATTCAGAACAACGACGGCATTGCTTTGAGCGAAGCGCTGCGGGCGGTTGTCTCGCCAAACGGTAGCGAAGAGATCACCAAAAACCTTAACTCTACCGCTGCCGGTCGTGCGGCAATCGTCTCTGACTTTGGTATCGCCATGGCGCGCCAGTTTGAAGTCGCTGGCGTGCCGTTGTCCCTTGGCGTGACGCCGAAACTGCAAAAAACGTGGGTCTACAACTACACCGCGTCTATTTATGACTATAAGAGCAGCGACCTGAGAGACAGCCGTTATCGTACCGATGACACAGGCTTTAACATCGATGTCGGTGCTGCGGCAGATCTTAGTGAAAACATCACTGTGGGCTTAACCGGCACCAACCTTATCTCGCGCGATATCGATACACAGAATATTCGAATTCGCAATGGTAGAACCGGTGTGGTCACCAATTACAAAGATACCTACCAGATTAGCCCGGTAGTGACGGCTGGCGCGGCCTGGCATAATGAGCTGGTGACATTAAGCGCCGACGGGGATTTAACCGAAACCAAAGGCTTTAAGAGCGAGAAAAACTCCCAGTACGTGGGCGTTGGTGCGGAAGTTCGCCCGCTTAGCTGGCTGGCGGTGCGGGCCGGTTACCGTGCGGATGTGAAAGGTGATGATAAAAACGTCTTCACAGGCGGTGTCGGTTTTGCACCGTTTAACCGTGTCCATGTCGATTTGATGGGTCTGGTTGGTGAAGATGAAACCTGGGGCGCAGGCGCACAGCTAAGCGTCACATTCTAAGATGTTCTGGCCGGAGGCTTGATGCCTCCGGTTCTTTTTTATGGCTTATAAATCAGATGATTAAGCCAAGAAGTGGAATTAAATGTTGCTCATCTTGGCATAGCTGGTCATCAAATTGCCGTAATCAGGAATATGAGTACAGAAAAGATTGCCCAACCCTTCAATATCGTTACGCCAGTCGCGGTGTAACTCGCAGGCAACACCAAACCAGGTCATCAACTGCGCCCCGGCCTGCGACATACGGTTCCATGCTGAATGACGGGTAATTTCATTAAATGTACCTGACGCATCGGTGACGACAAACACCTCGAAGCCCTCTTCCAGCGCAGATAACGCCGGAAATGCCACGCAAACTTCCGTTACGACTCCCGCAATAATCAACTGCTTCTTACCCGTTGCTTTTACGGCTTTCACAAAATCCTCGTTATCCCAGGCGTTGATATTACCAGGACGAGCAATGTAGGGCGCCGCAGGCAATTGTGTTTGCAGTTCCGGCATGAGAGGGCCATTCGGGCCAGTCTCGAAGCTGGTTGTCAGAATGGTGGGTAGCTTAAAATATGTAGCGAGGTCGGCCAGCGCCAGCACGTTGTTTTTGAATTTATCCGGATCGAGATCCCGGACCAGTGATAGCAAGCCCGTTTGATGATCGACGAGCAACACAGCGGCATTGTTTTTATCAAGACGTACATACGGTTTAGTCATTTTCCTTAACTCCCTTTGACCTGTTACGGTTATAAATAGCTTTCGCTATTAATGAACATTTCCTATGCCTACCAAAAATGTTAGGTAGTGGTTTCGTTTTGTACAAGGCGACCCCGGGCATATATCCATAACAGATGCTGACCATGCATTGTGTCAGCGGGTTTACGTGCTTCCTCTATGCTAGAATAATGCCCCGCTATTTCAGACGCTGGCGATTGCCGGACCTGAGTGGAAATCAGATACGACAAACCTTTTTAACTGTCCAAAATGCACGGTAACCCTGAAATGACAAACCCCCATCAAACCAACGCAACGACGCTCAATTCCACTCAACACTGGAATGGCCGGTTTAGCGTGGCGCCGATGCTCGACTGGACGGACAGACATTGCCGCTACTTTTTGCGTTTGCTGTCGCGCCAGACGTTGCTCTACACCGAAATGGTCACCATCGGTGCCATCATTCATGGCAAGGGGGATTACCTGGCGTACAGCGAAGAAGAACATCCGGTCGCGTTGCAGCTCGGCGGCAGCGATCCGGCGCAGCTTGCCCATTGTGCAAAGCTGGCCGAAGCGCGCGGGTATGATGAAATTAACCTCAACGTCGGGTGTCCGTCCGATCGTGTGCAGAATGGTCGTTTCGGCGCGTGTCTGATGGGCGAAGCGCAACTGGTGGCGGATTGCATTAAAGCGATGCGTGATGTGGTGTCGATTCCGGTCACTGTCAAAACGCGTATTGGCATTGACGATCAGGACAGCTACGAATTTCTCTGCGATTTTATTGGCACCGTGGCCGGAAAAGGCGAGTGCGAAAGCTTTATCATCCATGCGCGCAAAGCGTGGCTTTCGGGGTTAAGCCCGAAAGAGAACCGGGAAATTCCGCCGCTGGACTACCCGCGTGTGTATCAGCTGAAACGTGATTTTCCGCACCTGAAAATGGCCATTAACGGCGGTATCAAATCGCTGGAAGAAGCCAAAGCGCATCTGGAGCATATGGATGGCGTGATGGTCGGTCGTGAAGCGTATCAGAACCCTGGCATACTGGCGTCTGTTGACCGCGAGATCTTTGGCGCAGACGTGGCGGATGCCGATCCGGTCGCCGTGGTGCGCGCGATGTATCCCTACATTGAGCGCGAGCTGAGCCAGGGCGCGTATCTCGGACATATCACACGGCATATGCTGGGGCTGTTTCAGGGCGTTCCCGGCGCGCGTCAGTGGCGTCGTTATCTGAGTGAAAATGCGCATAAAGCCGGTGCGGATATCGCGGTAGTGGAACACGCGATCAACCTGGTGGCCTCAAAGCGTTAAAGTTTCACCAAAAGGTAGTCAAATTCACTAAGCTCCGCCTTCTGTTGCGGAGCTTTTTTATTGATAAATAAGCTAATTTTTTCCTGGCATGGTTCTTGTAATAACCGGGGAGTTACCTCTTTGGGAGATCCATCATGCTGGAATTACTGTTTATCGTGGGCTTTTTTATCATGTTGCTGGTGACCGGCGTTTCGCTGCTGGGCATCATCGCGGCGCTGCTGGTGGCAACGGCTGTTATGTTCCTCGGCGGGCTTTTCGCGTTGATGATCAAGCTATTGCCATGGCTGCTGCTGGCCGTCGCCGTTGTCTGGATTATCCGTGCCGTGAAAGAACCGAAGCTCCCACGTTATCAACGCAATAACCGCTGGCGTTACTAAAGTATTGCGTGGTTCGTCACATACCGAAGACTTTTCCCGGTACATTGCTTAGAACCGAATAGGATTTACTTATTAAATCTGTCACTATCGCGACGTTAACGAATTCATCGCGCTGTACCCTACAATGCAGCCGAACTAAAAAAGAAAGGGCTTCCCACGGGAAGCCCTAATTCTTTCAGGCGATTAGCTTAAGGGATCAACAGACTGGAGCCCTGCGTCGCCCGACTCTCCAGCACTTCATGCGCCCGCTGTGCATCGTGCAGCGCGAACTTCTGGCTCTCAGCCACATCCACTTTGATAACCCCGCTGGCAATCAGCGAAAACAGCTCATTACTGGCTTCCTGCAACTCTTCCCGGTTAGTGACATAGCCATTGAGGGAGGGGCGCGTGGCGTAGAGCGAGCCTTTCTGGTTAAGAATACCCAGATTCACGCCGGTCACCGGGCCGGAAGCGTTACCGAAACTGACCATCAGCCCACGACGGCGCAGACAATCAAGTGACGTCTCCCAGGTGTCTTTCCCTACCGAGTCATACACCACCGCCACCTTTTTACCGCCGGTGAGTTCTTTGACACGTTCCACCACATTCTCTTCGCTGTAGTTGATCACCTGCCAGGCACCGGCCTGTAACGCGCGCTGCGCTTTTTGCGCGGAACCCACGGTGCCAATCAGTTTCGCGCCAAGAGCTTTTGCCCACTGGCAGGCAATCAACCCGACACCACCGGCGGCAGCATGGAACAGGAACATTTCATCTGGCTTGATTTCGTAGGTTTTGCGCAGCAGATAAAACACCGTCAGACCCTTCAGGAATGACGCCGCAGCTTGTTCGAAGGAGATCGCGTTCGGCAGCACCGCGACTTTATCCGCCAAAACGTTATGCACCGAGCTATACGCACCCAGGCCCGATTGCGCATACACCACGCGATCACCCACTTTCACCTGCGTGACGCCGCTGCCCACTTTGCTTACCACGCCTGCCGCTTCGGTGCCCAGCCCGCTTGGTAACGCTGGCGGCGGATATAATCCGCTACGGATATAGGTATCGATATAGTTGATACCAATGGCTTTATTTTCTACCTGCACTTCGTTTTCCGCTGGCGCTGCGGGGGTGAACTCAACCGCTTTAAGCACCTCAGGCCCACCATGCTTTTGAAATTCTATTCTCGTCGCCATGCTTCCTCCTGATGTGATAATCTCTCAACCCATTCATTACCCGGATAGCTCCATTCACTATGGCAGGAAATAAACCCTTCAACAAACAGACTGAAACCCGCGACGTACAGCTCGAGGGGATGAAAGTGCCTCCGCATTCTATTGAAGCGGAGCAGTCGGTGTTGGGCGGTTTAATGCTGGATAACGAGCGTTGGGATGATGTCGCCGAACGCGTCGTGGCGGATGATTTTTATACGCGCCCGCACCGCCATATTTTTACCGAGATGCACCGCCTGCAGGAGATGGGCAAACCCATCGATCTGATAACGCTTGCAGAATCGCTGGAGCTGCAGGGGCAACTGGACATTGTCGGCGGCTTTGCTTACCTGGCGGAGCTCTCGAAAAATACGCCAAGTGCTGCGAACATCAGTGCCTATGCCGATATCGTGCGTGAACGTGCGGTAGTTCGTGAAATGATTTCGGTGGCGAATGAAATCGCCAACGCCGGTTTTGATCCGCAGGGGCGCAGCAGCGAAGATCTGCTCGACCTTGCCGAATCCCGTGTTTTCAAAATCGCCGAAAGCCGCGCGAATAAAGACGAAGGCCCGAAAAACATCGCCGATGTGCTTGAAGCGACCGTTTCGCGCATCGAACAGCTTTTCCAGCAGCCGCACGACGGTGTCACCGGTGTTAACACGGGCTACGACGATCTTAATAAGAAAACGGCAGGTTTACAGCCGTCGGATTTGATTATCGTTGCCGCGCGTCCGTCGATGGGTAAAACGACATTTGCGATGAACCTCGTCGAAAACGCGGCGATGTTGCAGGATAAACCGGTATTAATCTTCAGTCTGGAGATGCCCTCCGAACAGATCATGATGCGTTCGCTGGCCTCCCTTTCACGTGTCGATCAGACGCGTATTCGTACCGGCCAACTGGACGATGAAGACTGGGCGCGCATCTCCGGCACCATGGGCATCCTGCTGGAAAAACGCAACATCTATATTGATGACTCTTCCGGCCTGACGCCGACGGAAGTCCGTTCCCGTGCGCGGCGCATCGCTCGCGAGCATGGCGGCATTGGGCTTATCATGATCGACTACCTGCAACTGATGCGTGTACCGTCGTTGTCGGATAACCGTACGCTGGAAATCGCCGAAATCTCCCGCTCGCTAAAAGCGCTGGCGAAAGAGTTACAGGTGCCGGTGGTGGCGCTGTCGCAGCTTAACCGCTCGCTGGAGCAGCGCGCCGACAAACGTCCGGTGAACTCCGACTTGCGTGAATCCGGCTCCATCGAGCAGGACGCCGACTTGATCATGTTTATTTATCGTGACGAGGTTTATCACGAAAACAGTGACTTAAAAGGCATTGCAGAAATCATTATTGGTAAACAGCGTAACGGCCCAATTGGTACCGTGCGTCTGACATTTAACGGGCAGTGGTCGCGCTTTGATAATTATGCAGGGCCACAATACGACGACGAATAAATCCTCTTCATCCTTCGCATTCCAGGGACGTTGACCGCGTCCGTGGATCCCGGTCGCCTGGTTTATACCAAACCGCCGGGATCGACGGACTTGTCGTCTTCCTGTAGACGAATGATGTTGACGATTGCTTGATAGGGTAATGTAAATGCAAGCGGCAACCGTAGTAGTTAACCGCCGCGCTCTGCGACACAATCTGCAACGCCTGCGTCAACTGGCTCCCGCCAGCCGCGTGGTTGCGGTCGTGAAAGCGAACGCCTATGGACACGGTCTTCTCGAGACCGCGCGAACGCTCCCCGATGCCGATGCTTTCGGTGTCTCCCGTCTTGAAGAAGCCCTGCAATTACGCGCGGGCGGCATCACACAACCGATTTTGCTGCTGGAAGGTTTCTTCGCCGCCAGCGATCTGCCATTGGTCGCTGAACACCAGCTTCACACGGTTATTCATAGCCTTGAACAGCTGGAAGCGCTGGAAACCGCAACGCTGAAAGCGCCGGTGACCGTGTGGATGAAGCTCGATACCGGTATGCACCGCCTGGGCGTACATCCGCACGAGGCTGAGGCGTTTTATGCGCGCTTGTCACAGTGCAAAAATGTGCGCCAGCCAGTTAACGTTGCCAGCCATTTTGCCCGCGCCGACGAACCGGAATGCGGCGCAACAGAGCGCCAGCTTGATATCTTCACCACCTTTACTGACGGCAAACCTGGTCTGCGTTCCATAGCCGCTTCTGGCGGTACGCTGCTGTGGCCGCAATCGCACTTCGACTGGGTTCGCCCTGGCATTATTTTGTACGGTGTTTCGCCGCTCGAGAGTAAACCGTGGGGTGCCGATTTCGGTTTTCAGCCAGTCATGACGCTGACTTCGCAACTGATCGCCGTGCGCGAGCATAAAGCTGGCGATGCGGTGGGCTATGGCGGCACGTGGGAAAGTACGCGCGACACGCGTTTAGGCGTGGTGGCGATGGGCTATGGCGATGGCTATCCGCGCGCTGCGCCTTCCGGCACGCCGGTGCTGGTTAATGGTCGCGAAGTGCCGATTGTTGGTCGTGTGGCGATGGATATGATTTGCGTTGATCTCGGCCCGGATACGCAAGACAAAGCCGGTGATGAAGTGGTGCTGTGGGGCGAAGGTTTACCCGTTGAACGCATTGCTGAAGCAACAAAAGTGAGTGCTTACGAACTTATCACGCGCCTGACTTCGCGGGCGACTTTAAAATACATCGACTAAAAGGATTGCGCCTTGTCGCCAATGGAAATCGCCGCCTGCCTGGCTTATGCCCTCTCTGTATGGCTTGCCGCGCGCAACAATATGCACACCTGGTGGACGGGGATTATTGGCTGCGTGCTGTATGGCTGGGTGTTCTACTCCGTACAGCTCTACGCCGATGTCACGCTGCAACTGTTCTTTATCGCCAGCAGTATTGCCGGGTGGATCAACTGGCTGAAAGGCAACCACGGCAGCGAACTGGCGGTGCGTAAAACGCCGCTTAACCATTTGTTGCTGATGTTAGCGGGCGCGCTGGTTGTCGCCGGCTGTTACGCCTGGCTGTTGCACCGCTTTACCAACGCGTGGTCGCCGTGGCTGGACTCCGCCATTATGGTTTTCAGCGTGCTCGCGCAATTTATGCTGATGGGGCGCAGGCTCGAAAGCTGGTATTTCTGGCTGCTGGTTAACACCATTGCCGTGCCGCTGTATGCCGCCCGCGATCTCTGGCTCTCCGCCGGGTTATATCTTGTCTTCTGGTGTAACGCCTGGCATGGTCTGTATCAATGGCGCAAAGCGATGGCCGCGCGATGAAACGCTTTGCCAGCGGGTTGATCGTCGGTAAATTTGCGCCGTTACACTGCGGCCACGAACGATTGATTAACGCCGCGCTGGAACAGTGCGAACGCCTGTGGATCGTCAGCTACTCTGTGCCAGAGTTGCCTGGATGCGAGCCGGAAAAGCGTGAACGCTGGCTTCGTGCGCGTTTTCCGCAATGCGACATTCTGGTTCTCACCCCCCAGCGTCTTGCTGATTATGGCTTGAGCACGCCACCGCATAACGAGGCCGACGGCGATCTGCATCGCCACTATATGGCTGATATCTGTTTGCAGGTGCTGCACTGCCAACCGCAGGCGGTTTTTACCGCCGAAGAGTACGGCGACGGCTTTGCCCGCGTACTCAGCGAACGCTTCGCCAGCCCCGTCGTACATGTCCGTTTGCAGCGTGAGCAAGGAGAGCAGGCACCTTCCGGCACACTGATTCGCAGTGATGTTCACCGCTGGCGGCAGATGTTAGCGCCTGTTGTTTACCGGGATTTCGTTCAGCGCATCTGCCTGCTGGGTGGCGAGTCGACCGGCAAAAGCACGCTGAGCATCGCACTGGCGCAGGCACTGGAGACGGCGTATGTGGCGGAATATGGCCGCGAGCGCTGGGACGAAAAGGGCGGTGAACTGGTTTATGACGATATGCTGGCGATTGCACAAACGCAGGTACAGCGTGAAGAAGCCGCCGATGCCCGGCAGTGGCTGGTATGTGACACCTCGCCGCTAACAACGTTGTTTTATACGCTGGCGATGTTTGGCCACGCGCCGGATGCGCTCTATGCACTGGCGCAGCGGCATTATCACCTCGTGGTGCTGTGCGACGACGATTTTCCGTTTGTGCAGGACGGCACCCGCCAGGATGAAACCTTCCGCCAGCGTCAGCAGGCCTGGTACAACGCACAGCTGACGCAACGCGGCATTCCCTTTCTGCGTGTTCGTGGTTCGGTAAGCGAGCGTGTGGCGCAAATACTGGCCGCGCTGCGCGGCTAAATCGCTTATTTTTTATCATCGCAGTTGCTGCTCTCGATCTTCCTCTGCTTCCGGTTTATTGTGGTGGTTCTTGCCTACTGTAAACCTGGAGAGTACACGCGTGTTTCAGAAAGTTGACGCCTACGCCGGCGACCCGATTCTGTCGTTAATGGAGCGCTTTAAAGAAGATCCCCGCAGCGACAAGGTCAATCTCAGTATCGGGCTTTACTACAACGAAGATGGCATTATTCCGCGTTTGCAGGCGGTCGCCGAAGCCGAAGCGCGCCTGAATGCGCAGCCGCACGGTGCGTCAGTTTATCTGCCGATGGAAGGGCTCAATAGCTATCGCAACGCGATCGCTCCGCTGCTGTTCGGTGCAGAACACCCGGTACTGGCGCAAAACCGCGTTGCCACCATCCAGACATTAGGCGGCTCCGGTGCGCTGAAAGTCGGCGCAGATTTTCTGAAACGTTACTTTCCAGATTCCGGCGTGTGGGTCAGTGACCCGACCTGGGAAAACCATGTCGCTATTTTTGAAGGCGCTGGCTTCGTAGTGAGTACTTACCCCTGGTACGACAGCGCGACTAACGGCGTGCGTTTTGAAGCATTTCTGGAAAAACTGAACACCCTGGACGCCCAGAGCATTGTGCTGCTGCATCCCTGCTGTCATAACCCAACCGGAGCGGATCTGACTCACGCGCAGTGGGACCAGGTGGTTGAGGTGTTGCAAGCGCGCAATCTGATCCCGTTCCTCGACATCGCCTATCAGGGCTTTGGTGCCGGAATGGAAGACGATGCTTATGCCATCCGCGCGGTTGCCCACGCCGGGCTGCCTGCGCTGGTCAGCAACTCATTTTCGAAAATTTTCTCGCTGTATGGCGAGCGCGTTGGCGGGCTTTCCGTGGTGTGTGACGATGTGGACGCCGCCAGCCGCGTGCTGGGGCAGCTCAAAGCCACCGTGCGCCGTAACTACTCCAGCCCGCCGAATTTTGGCGCACAACTGGTCGCAACAGTACTTGGCGACGCCGGTCTGAAAGCCTCCTGGCTGGCGGAAGTGGAAGCCATGCGTACGCGCATTCTGGCGATGCGCCAGGAGCTGGTCACCGTGCTGAAAGAGGCGGTACCGGGCGGTAATTTCGATTATCTGCTTAAACAGCGCGGCATGTTCAGTTATACCGGCCTGAGCGCGGCGCAGGTCGATCGTCTGCGTGAAGAGTTTGGCGTTTATCTCATCGCCAGCGGGCGGATGTGTGTTGCCGGCTTGAATAGCCGTAACGTGCACCGCGTGGCGCAAGCATTTGCCGCAGTAATGTAAGCACCCACTTACTTTTGTCCGTCCCCTGCGTTCTGGCAGGGGATTATTTATGCCTCAATATTCGCTTATTCTCTGAATAATCTGCAAAAAATCCTTTTTTTCATCGGCTTCACAGGGTATGGTCTGGTAACATTTTGACCATTCGCACCATTTATAAAATATAACGAACTGATAATTTAGGGATAAATATGCGAAAGTTCATACGCGCGCTCGGCGCGGTCTGCCTGTGGATGACGTTTGGCAGCGCGGTTTACGCTTCGGCGCCCACGCCGGTATCTGAAGGCACCAATGTTGCCAGACTCGCCGAACAGGCGCCCGTTCACTGGGTTTCCGTGGCGCAAATCGAAAATTCTCTGATCGAACGCCCGCCAATGGCGGTCGGGTTTGATATTGACGACACGGTGCTGTTTTCCAGCCCCGGTTTCTGGCGCGGTAAAAAAAACTGGTCGCCGGATAGCGATGCCTATCTGCAAAACCCGGCGTTTTGGGAAAAGATGAACAACGGCTGGGATGACTTCAGTATTCCGAAAGAAGTGGCCCGCCATCTGATTGCGATGCATGTAAAGCGCGGTGACACCATCTTTTTCATCACCGGACGTAGCCCGACAAAAACTGAAACGGTAAGTAAAACGTTACAGGACGATTTTCTTATTCCTGCGGCCAATATGAACCCGGTGATTTTCGCCGGTGATAAGCCTGGCCAGAACAGCAAAACCCAGTGGCTGAAGGCCAATAAAATCCGCATTTTCTATGGCGATTCAGACAGCGATATCACCGCCGCGCGCGAAAGCGAAGCCCGGCCAATTCGCGTGCTACGCGCTTCAAACTCGACCTATCGCCCTTTACCGCAGGCGGGTGCGTTGGGTGAGGAAGTGATTGTGAACTCCGAATATTAGCCCCGGCTTTCCTGTTTCGCAGCCTGCTGCCACACTGACAAGAGTTCATTTTGCTGACAGGAGATGTGCATGTGGTATCAACAAACCCTTACGCTTGGCGCGAAGTCGCGCGGGTTTCATCTGGTGACGGACGAGGTGCTTGGGCAACTTCGCGATATCTCCCGCATTAACGTTGGTTTGCTGCACTTGTTGCTGCAACATACCTCTGCTTCGCTCACCCTGAACGAAAATTGCGATCCCACCGTGCGCCACGATATGGAGCAGCATTTCCTGCAAGCCGTGCCGGACAACGCGCCGTATGAGCATGATTACGAAGGGCCGGATGATATGCCGTCGCATATCAAATCCTCCACGCTTGGCGTTTCGCTGCTGTTACCCGTGCAAAAAGGGCGCGTAGTGCTGGGTACGTGGCAGGGAATTTGGCTTGGCGAACACCGTATTCACGGCGGCTCGCGCAAAATCATCGCCACGCTGCAGGGAGAGTAGTCGCTCCATCAAACCTCCATATACCCCGGTTATAAGCCTGCATAAAGACGTGTGGGTGCGTCTGATAACACGGGGTAGTTATGGTTTTACGGAATGTTTTCGCGTGGCTGTACGGTTGGGAACCGTGCGATTTCGCCACCTACAAAATGGTCTGGCAACAACGTGGCGGTTCTGTCTGTACACATCCGGATGTGCTGCACTTTTTAAGTGCTGAAACGGGGGCGAAGCTGGCTTTTTACGCTATTCGTCGCCAGCAGGTTTATGTTGGCGCGTGTTACGCGGTGAATGGGGCGTTATCGCTACAGGATCGGCGTTATCCCTTTGTTTTCGATGACATCATACTGCCGCTGGAAACGAAAAAAGTGGGGTATTTACCTGCTGTTACCAAGCGGTTATCTCCACATCATCAATCCGATTTTCTCAATGCTTTATTCAGCGGTTATTTAAAAAACAAGATCTGCTACGTCAAAGAGAGCCTGTCGAAAGCGTCACAGAAAAAACGCAACGGCGAAATGAAAAAGTTTCTTGCCTGTGGCGGTGAAGTTCGGTGGGTTGATGACTTTTCAGATAGTGAACTGGCCGACATTTATATCGATGTGTTCAGGCAGCGCTGGCAGGGTAAAATTTACTGTTTTGCGCGTGATGACTTAATCAGAACATTTGCCGCATTGCGACATTTACTCTTTGGCGCGGTGTTGTTTATGCATGGTCACCCCTGCGCGTTTGATATCATTTTTATGGCCGAGTGCGATGGCTATTTTTATTTCGATGATATTAATGGTGGGTATTCTCAGAACTATCCTGAATTTAATCTGGGCAGTATTTTGTTGTGGGTGAATATCTGCAAAGCAAAAGAATTATGTCTCGCGAAAGATAAAAGATTTAAATTTTCTCTCGGGGTCTATAAAGATTACTGGAGCTATAAAAAACAGTGGTGCGACATTCTGCCGTTGGGCAGGACGCTGTTTTAATGAACGCTCCCGGCGGGGCTTATCCCCCGCCGGGAGCCTGTTAGGCTACATCAATCTCCTAACCGATAGCCGAAGCCGCGTACGCACTCCGGCACATTGACGATGCCCGCCTGCTGGATCTTCTTTCTTAATTTGCTGACATGGCTATCTACGGTACGATCGCAGGCGTTTCCCTCTGGCATGCAAGAATTCATAATTTCTTCACGCGTAAAGATGCGCTGCGGGTAGCGAATTAAATGCATCAATATCTTAAACTCTGTAGAGGTTAAGTCTGTAGATAAATCCATTTTCTTCGGACCAACGTATACCTGATGCGTTATTTTATTTATTTCAATGTTTCTGGTTTTATACAGTTTTAGATTTTCTCGTGCATGATATTGTTGACTTCTTTTTAAAATAACATGCACCCTGGCGACTAATTCCTCGGGGTTGAACGGTTTTACTACATAATCATCAGCGCCCGTTTTTAATGCCAGAACTTTATCCGTATCGGCGCCTGATGCGGTCAGCATCATAATCGGGATATCGGTTTTCTGGCGCAGCTCCATCAATACTTGCCAGCCATCCTTTTTCGGTATCCTGATATCCAGAATAATAAAATCAGGCTGGTATTTTTCGGCCATCATGACCGCTTTTTCACCATCAGGGGCATGAATCACCGCGAACTTGTCGCGTTCAAGGTAAGCAATAATAACACCTGCAATATCACTATCATCTTCAGCGACAAGGACGGTTTTCTTCTCGCCATGTAATATGCTCATCAGGCATCTCCGGGAGTTTTCTCTTTAATCCGTAATCAATTGCACATCAGTGTGCTGCTTTTATCTATTTGAAAAACATGAAAAAATAACTGTTACTTTCTGGTTGTAACTATTTGTCACTCTAAAACACAAAAGGTTCCAGCGTTCTCAATTCTGTTTAGGTTGTGTTAATCGTCAGGTTTTGTAACGACCCACGATTTTTTTATCCATACACTACGCTTTAATGATGTATTTATGCCGATCGCGATACCCCACCACGACATGACAAGGAGAAGCAAAAGTGACAATTTCCGAGTTACTGCAATATTGCATGGCGAAGCCTGGCGCTGAACAGAGCGTGCACAGCGACTGGAAAGCAACACAAATCAAAGTTGCGGATGTGCTGTTTGTGATGGTGAAAGAGGTGGAAGGCCGGCCGGCAGCGTCGTTGAAAACGAGCCCAGAACTGGCGGATTTGCTGCGCCAGCAGCATGAAGATGTGCGCCCCAGCCGCCATTTAAATAAAGCGCACTGGAGCACCGTTTACCTGGATGGTTCGTTACCGGATTCGCAGATTTACTACCTGGTGGATGCGTCGTATCAGCAGGCGATTGAGTTGGTGCCGGAACAGGTCCGGCAGCAACTCTCCGTGTAATTACTTCAGCATCGGTTTGAGGAAGCGCGCCGTATGGGAGGCTTCGCATTCGGCGACCGTTTCCGGCGTGCCGGAGACCAGGATCTCGCCGCCGCCGCTGCCGCCTTCCGGGCCGAGATCGACAATCCAGTCCGCCGTTTTAATCACGTCCAGGTTGTGCTCAATCACCACAATGGTGTTGCCCTGATCCCGTAACTGATGCAGCACGTCCAGCAACTGCTGGATATCAGCAAAGTGCAGGCCAGTGGTTGGTTCGTCGAGGATATAGAGCGTCTGGCCGGTGCCGCGTTTCGACAGCTCGCGCGCCAGCTTCACGCGCTGGGCTTCACCGCCGGAAAGCGTCGTCGCCGACTGTCCAAGACGAATATAGGTCAGGCCAACATCCATCAGCGTTTGTAGCTTACGCGCCAGCGCCGGAACAGCATCGAAGAACTCGCGTGCTTCTTCGATAGTCATATCCAGCACTTCATGGATAGTCTTGCCTTTGTATTTGATCTCCAGCGTTTCACGGTTGTAGCGCTTGCCTTTGCACTGGTCGCAAGGCACGTAAATATCCGGCAGAAAGTGCATTTCAACCTTAATGACGCCATCACCCTGGCACGCTTCGCAGCGACCGCCGCGCACGTTAAAGCTGAAGCGCCCCGGCGTGTAACCGCGCGAGCGGGACTCCGGCACACCGGCAAACAGCTCGCGCACCGGCGTAAAGACGCCAGTATAGGTGGCCGGGTTGGAGCGTGGCGTACGCCCAATCGGGCTCTGGTCGATATCAATGACTTTGTCGAAATGCTCCAGCCCCTGCACATCGCGATACGGCGCAGGTTCGGCGATGGTTGCGCCGTTCAACTGACGCTGGGCGATTGGGAACAGCGTATCGTTGATCAGCGTCGATTTACCGGAGCCGGAAACGCCGGTGATACAGGTGAACAGGCCCACCGGCAGCGTCAGCGTTACATCTTTCAGATTGTTACCGCGCGCGCCAGTCAGCTTCAGCACTTTTTCTGGATCGGCTTTCACGCGCTGTTTCGGCAGCTCAATTTTACGTTTGCCGCTCATGTACTGCCCGGTCAGGGATTCCGGCACCGCCATGATGGCATCCAGCGTCCCTTCCGCCACCACCTGGCCGCCGTGTACGCCCGCGCCAGGGCCGATGTCGATCACATGGTCGGCGGCGCGAATGGCGTCTTCGTCGTGTTCGACAACAATCACCGTGTTACCGAGGTTACGCAGATGGATAAGCGTGCCGAGCAGACGTTCGTTATCGCGCTGATGCAGGCCAATTGACGGCTCATCCAGCACGTACATGACACCTACCAGACCCGCGCCAATCTGGCTTGCCAGACGAATGCGCTGCGCTTCGCCGCCGGAGAGCGTTTCCGCCGAGCGGGAAAGCGTCAGGTAGTTCAGGCCGACGTTTACCAGGAACTTCAGGCGATCGCCAATCTCTTTCAGCACTTTTTCGGCGATTTTTGCCCGCTGGCCGGAAAGTTTCAGATTGTTGAAGAAGTCCATCGCATGGCCGATGCTCATATCGGAAATGGTCGGCAGCGGGGTGTTTTCAACAAACACATGGCGTGCTTCGCGACGCAGGCGCGTCCCTTCACAGGAGGCGCACGGTCGGTTGCTGATGAACTTCGCCAGCTCCTCACGTACCGCGCTGGATTCCGTCTCTTTGTAACGGCGCTCCATGTTATGCAGCACGCCCTCAAACGGGTGACGACGCACAGAAGTGTCGCCACGATCGTTCATGTATTTGAACTCAATCGACTCTTTGCCGGAACCAAACAGCACCACTTTCTGCACGTTGGCGCTCAGGCTTTCCCATGGCGCTTCCACGTCGAATTTGTAGTGTTCCGCCAGCGATTTCAGCATCTGGAAATAGTAGAAGTTGCGGCGATCCCAGCCGCGGATCGCGCCGCCGGCCAGCGACAGCTCCGGGTTCTGGATCACGCGATCGGGATCGAAATATTGCTGCACGCCCAGACCGTCGCAGGTCGGACACGCGCCAGCCGGGTTGTTGAACGAGAACAGGCGAGGTTCCAGCTCGCGCATGCTGTAGCCACAAATCGGGCAGGCGAAGTTGGCGGAAAACAGCAGCTCTTCGGCGGTCGGCTCATCCATATCGGCAACCACTGCCGTACCGCCGGAAAGTTCCAGTGCGGTTTCAAACGATTCGGCCAGGCGCTGGGCAAGATCAGCGCGCACTTTAAAACGGTCGATCACCACTTCAATGGTGTGTTTCTTTTGTAGCTCGAGTTTCGGCGGATCGGAGAGATCGCACACTTCGCCGTCGATCCTTGCGCGGATATAACCCTGGCTTGCGAGGTTCTCCAGCGTCTTACTGTGTTCACCTTTACGCTCTTTGATAACTGGCGCCAGCAGCATCAGGCGCTTGCCTTCCGGTTGCGACAACACGTTATCCACCATCTGGCTCACGGTTTGCGCCGCCAGCGGAACGTCGTGGTCCGGGCAACGCGGCTCGCCGACGCGGGCGAACAGCAGACGCAGGTAATCGTGAATCTCCGTGATCGTGCCGACGGTGGAACGCGGGTTGTGGGATGTCGATTTTTGTTCAATAGAAATGGCGGGCGATAAACCTTCAATGTGGTCAACGTCCGGTTTTTCCATCAGCGACAGAAACTGACGCGCATACGCGGAGAGTGATTCAACGTAACGACGCTGCCCTTCGGCATAGAGTGTGTCGAAAGCCAGGGAGGACTTACCAGAACCCGACAGCCCGGTGACGACAATCAGTTTGTCGCGAGGGATGACGAGGTTGATGTTTTTGAGATTATGGGTGCGGGCGCCCCGTACTTCTATCTTATCCAATCCATTCACCTTTTACCCGGAGGAACACTTTTTGCCTGGTGTGTTTGAAGGACAACCAGCGGTCAGAAACGGCTAATTATGACACAATTTAACCTGAATGAATATACAGTATTCGCATGCATCTTCGCTTCGGGTATGTCAAACTATGGCGCGCGGCGATAATCTGGAATCCTCCTCGCAGCTATCTAAGTGTGGCTTTGTAATGCTACAATCGCGCGTTTACACTACTAAGAATCAAGCAACGTTTTCAGGAGACACAATATGGCCAGCAGAGGCGTAAACAAGGTGATTCTCGTCGGTAATCTGGGCCAGGACCCGGAAGTACGCTATATGCCGAGTGGTGGCGCAGTTGCCAACATTACGCTGGCTACTTCCGAATCCTGGCGTGACAAGCAGACCGGCGAAACCAAAGAGCAGACCGAATGGCACCGCGTTGTGCTGTTTGGCAAGCTGGCGGAAGTGGCCGGCGAGTACCTGCGTAAAGGCTCTCAGGTTTATATTGAAGGCCAGCTGCGCACCCGCAAATGGACCGATCAATCCGGTCAGGAAAAATACACCACTGAAGTAGTGGTTAACGTTGGCGGCACCATGCAGATGCTGGGCGGCCGTCAGGGTGGCGGCGCTCCGGCAGGTGGCGGCCAGCAGCAGGGCGGCTGGGGTCAGCCTCAGCAGCCACAGGGTGGCAACCAGTTCAGCGGCGGCGCGCAGTCTCGCCCGCAGCAGCAGTCTGCACCGGCACCGTCTAACGAACCGCCGATGGATTTCGACGACGACATCCCGTTCTGATTTGCGTTACGCCGCAAATTTAAAAACCCCGCCTGGCGGGGTTTTTTGTCTACAGAAAACCCCCAGCCAGGCTCGGGGTTCCGCAAAGTTTTCAGCTTTAAGCCAGCTATTATGCGCCGCGCCCGCTGAACTGATGCAGCAGTAGCTCCGCAACGGTGGGCGCAACGCCGCCTGCGGCAAGCAGCACAAACGCAGCGCCCCAGCTCTGCATAGTGTCGAACTGCATATTGTTGAAGACGCGCACAAATAAAACGGGTGTCCGTGCGCAAGGCACCAGCGGCATAAAAAACCCCGCGTTGCGGGGTCTTACCATTCAGCGGCTACGCATCACTTCGACACATCCGCGCCGAAGTATTTCTGCGAAATGCGTTGATAAGTACCGTCGGCTTTGATCTCTTCGAGTGCCTTATCAATCGCGGCTTTCAGTTGCGGGTTGCCCTTGCGGAATAACACGCCGGATTTCTCCGCGTCAGATTGCGTGGCGACAATTTTCACCGGCGCGTCGGGTTTATGTTTTTTGAAATCCAGGAATGACAGGTTGTCGTTGATGGTCGCATCGGCGCGCCCCTGCACCACCAAATCGACAGACTGGTTAAAGCCGTCGGTGGCGACGATCTCCGCACCATATTTGCGCGCGATCTGCGCATAGTTGCTGGTCAGCGTGTGGGCGGATTTTTTACCTTTTAAATCCTCGAAACGGGTGATTGCCGTATTTTTGCTGTTGACGATCAGCACCGCTTTGGAGGCGATATACGGCTCGGAGAAGTCATATTTTTTCTGGCGTTCCGGCGTAATGCCCACCTGATTGATCACCGCGTCGTAGCGGTTAGCATCAATACCGGCGATCAGGCCATCCCATTTGCCTTCAACAAACTGGGCGTTCACTTTCAGGCGCTTGGCGATTTCCTGGCCGATTTCGACATCAAACCCTTCCAGCTTGCCGGCGGCGTTATGGAAAGTGAAGGGCGGATAAGTCCCTTCGGTGCCAATTTTTAACACCCCGGCGGATTGAATTTTTGCCAGATCATCCTGCGCCAGCGCCGCGTGAGCAAAGCCCAGCTGCATAACGCCTGCTATCACCAGTGTTGCGAATGCCTTCATCTGCGTTACCCCGTAAATATTGTTATTGATGCGCTTCGATAGTCGAAAACGCTGTGCTTAAAGAGGCGATGAATTCCGTGGTTCGTGGTTTCTTCGCCTGTGAAAAAAGGGTGCTGGCGCTGCCCGATTCGACAATTTCCCCGGCTTCGAGAAATACCACCTGGCTTGCGATATGGGCCGCTAAGCGTAGATCGTGGGTGGCCATAATCATCGTCGTGCCCTCGTGTGCCAGCTGGCGCAGGACGGCGACCACTTCGCCGGAAAGTTCCGGGTCGAGCGCCGAGGTTGGCTCATCGCACAGTAACACCGCAGGCGAAGGTGCCAGCGCGCGGGCAATCGCCACGCGTTGTTGCTGGCCGCCGGAAAGTGTATTCGGCAGTGCGTTACGCTTATGCAGCATGCCAACCTTCTCCAGTAGCGCCTCGCCGCGTTTGCGGGCTCGCTCGCGGTCCCATTTATGCACCGTAATCAGTCCCTCGGTAATGTTGTCGAGAGCGGTCATATGCGGAAACAGCGCAAAGTTTTGAAAAACCATTCCGGTCTGACGGCTCATCCGGCGAATATCCTGGCCTTTGATACGGGCACCTGGCGTAAATACCATCTCTTCTTTGCCGATGGTTAATTCCCCGGACTGGGGGATTTCCAGCAAATTAATACAACGTAATAATGTACTTTTCCCGCTACCGGAGGGGCCAATTAAGGCGGTGACAGTGCCTTCTGCTACCGTTAAATGAATATTTTGCAGCACCCGGTGACCGGCAAAACTTTTTTCAATGTTGCAGAGCGTTATCATTTGCTCGCTCCTTAACGGTTGTCCCGGCTAATTTCCGCTCCAGCTTCTCTTGTAAATGCGATAAGACAGAGCTGAATAAGAGATAAATCACCGCGGCCTCGCTATATAAAATTAACGGCTCGTAAGTCACCGCGGCTATTTGCTGCGCGGCGAGAAACATCTCCGGCACGGTGATCACCGAGGCCAGCGAGGTGTCTTTCACCAGCGAGATAAAGGTATTGGATAACGGCGGCACAGCGATGCGCGCGGCCTGCGGCAGAATAATGCGCCGTAGCGCCTGCGCCCAGGTCATGCTGATGGCATGCGCGGCTTCCCACTGACTTTTAGGCACGGCGAGCAGCGTGGCGCGGATCACTTCCGAGGTATAAGCACCAATATTTATCGTAAAACCAATCACCGCCGCCGGAAAGGCATCGATAGTCATTCCCGCGCTGGGCAACGCGTAAAAAATTAAAAATAATTGTACTAATAACGGGGTGCCGCGAATTAACCAGACGTAAAATATGACTATCGGTTTTAAACATGCCGGGCCATATAAACGCAATAACGCCACAATAAAACCGAGTGTCAGACCAAGAATAAATGCGCTTAACGTTAAGGGAATGGTAAATTTCAGCCCGGCGGAAAGCATTGGCCAGAACGAATCGATCGCTAAGGGTAACCATGTTGGCACTAAACACCTTCCGCACATCATTTATTGCCAGAAAAAGCTGGCAGAATGCTATGTAAATATTCCAGTTGATTATTCTGGTACCGTATTAAAATGAATTATATTCGTTGTGTCTGTGGCGAAAACCAATATATCCGGATAAGAATATGCGCAAATGTGCTAAAGCCCTCTGGTTGGCGGACAGTGGGTAGCGTGAGGAGTGGCGTGTCGTTGCGAAAGCGTCAACCGGCAACGGTGGATGCCATAGCGCGGCGACGTTAAAAAATGCAGGCAAGCTGACGTCTGTTTTTAATTTAAAACCGACTAATTTCGCTTAGGGGAATATTGGGTGAAATAAAAGAATATATGATGCGTTATTATTTATTGTTAGCTGAATCGAATAACCTGAAATCCACTGATTTATCAGGGTAATTTGCACTGAATTGATTTTAAATAAGTTATTATTTTAATTATAAAATAAGACGATTCTGAGATGTATTTAGCTGTCGTTTTTATGAACTGTGGATAATATTATTCGTAATCGTTGGTCGTTAGTAAATAATACGCGCGCGTATAAGTTTCTTTTGAATGATTTCCCGCAAATCGTTTTCTCCCGAAATATCCGCCGCCGCTACCAAGGAATACGTATGGTTAACCGGATAACCGTCCTGTCATCCGTTGGCAGTGATTCACTCCTGTTCTGGAAATTGAAAGGGGAAGAGCATCTTTCTGCTCCTTTTCGCTTTCAGGTCGACCTGCTGAGCAAAGACTTCACCCTTGATCGGCAAAAACTGCTCGGGCAGGAGATGACGGTGGTGATCCCGTGCCAGATTCCGGGTAGCGAACGCTATCTTTCCGGGAAAGTGACCGCCGTTTCGGTGCGTACCGAAGAACTGGACGGCACGCAGTACGCGGCGTACCAGGCGACGCTGGAACCTGATTTCTGGCCGATGATGCGCGATCGCAACTTCCGTATTTTCCAGCAGCAGCGCGTGCCGGATATCGCCAAAACGCTGTTTTCCGAATACAACGTCAGGGTTGAAGACAAACTGACGCGCAGCTATCGCCAGTGGGATTACAGCGTGCAGTATGGTGAAAGCAGCTTCCACTTCATCAGCCGTTTGCTGGAGCTTGAAGGCATCAGCTACCTGTTTCGCCACAGCAAAGAGGGGCACACGCTGGTGCTGATGGACGACTACTCGCAGGCGGAGGCCTTTCCCGGTTACGACACTATTCCCTGGCATGCGCAAACCGGCGGCGGCGCGGTCAACGAAGAGGGCATCAGCCAGTTGGTGGCGAACCACGTGGTGACGCCGGGTCTGTACAGCACCGATGATTACGATTTCCGAAAGCCGCATGCCTGGATGCTGCAAACCCTGCAAAACCCCGTTTCGCCAAGCCCAGGGAAAATTGATGTGTATGACTGGCCAGGCCGCTTTGTTGAGCATGGCGACGGTGAAGCGTACGCGCGTATTCGCCAGCAGGCCTGGCAGGCGGAGCAGCAGCAAATGCAAGGCTCCGGTACCGCGACCGGCATCGCGCCTGGCCATCTTTTTCGCCTTACCAATGCACCCAATTTCGCCGATAACGCGCAGTGGCTGGTGATTGGCGCCCGGTATGCGTTTGAAGAGAATCAGTACGCCTCCGGCGGGCAATTCAGTTCACAGCATAACATCGCCTTTACCGTTATTCCGGCGACAACGCCTTTTCGCCCGGCATCGGTCACCGACTGGCCGCGCACCTATGGCCCGCAAACGGCGCGCGTGGTCGGGCCGCAGGGCGAATCGATCTGGACGGACAAATATGGCCGCGTGAAGGTGAAGTTCCACTGGGATCGGCAAAGCCAGGGCGATGAAAACAGCTCTTGCTGGGTGCGCGTCTCCAGCGCGTGGGCCGGGCAGGGCTACGGCGGTGTGCAGATCCCGCGTGTGGGCGACGAAGTGGTGGTCGATTTTATTAACGGTGAGCCGGACAGACCGATAATCATTGGTCGCGTCTATAACGAAGCCAGCATGCCGCCGTGGGCGCTGCCAGCGGCGGCGACGCAGATGGGCTTTATGAGCCGTTCGAAAGACGGTTCGCCGGATAACGCCAACGCCCTGCGCTTTGAAGACAAACCCGGCGAGGAGCAACTCTGGCTGCATGCCGAGCGCAACATGGATACCGAAGTCGAAAACGACGAAACCCATGATGTTGGCAGCAACCGCACCAAAACCGTTGGCAAAGACGAAACCAGCCATATCAAACAGAACCGCACCCGCACAGTGGACGGCAATGAAACCGTCACTATCGGCCAGGATCGCAGCAAAACCATCAACGGTAACGAAACCACCACCGTGCAGCAGAACCGCACCGAAAGCGTGAAAGGCAATGAAACCCTCAGTGTCGAGCAAAACCGCGATGAGACCATTACCGGCAATCACACCACCACGGTGAAGAGCAACAACACCGGCACCGTGCAAGGCAACCAGACGCTGATCGTGGTGCAGGACAGAACCCGCACCGTGCAGGGCAACGAAAAGGTGAGCGTGCAGCAAAACCGCACCGTGCAGGTTACTGGCGACCAGACGCTGGAAGTGACCGGTAACCGCAACGTCACCGTCAGCAGCAACGAAGTGCGTACGGTGGTGCGAAAGCAAGAGGTGAATATCGGTGCCGGACGCACGCTGAGCATTACCGGCGGCGACACCCGTTTTACCCAGGGTAGCGTGGCGGACAGCGCAACGGATACCTTCCAGATCAACGTCGGCGAAAGCGGCATTCTGATTGGCAACGGCAGCGTGGAGATCACCGCGGGCGGCTCGACCATCACCATTAACGCGGCGGGCGTGATGGTCAATGGCAAGAAAATCGAGCTTAACGCCTGATAAGGACACGGAATGCGCGCGGCAAAGAACCCCACAGAGAAAGTGATGAGCGAGCTGGAGCTAAGCTGGCTGGACGCCAGCGACAACGCTGCGCGTACCCGCCTGTTTATCTGGCGCGTTCCGGCGGGCGGCGAATCGCTGCTGGATGCCTTTATCGCCCTGCAGCAGCACGCGGAAGGCCGCACACTGCCGGATCTGTTTCTTGGGCTGAATACCCCCTTCGAAACCGGTTATGGCTACAGCGACGCGCTGGGGCGGGAGTTTGTCGAGCAGTACGAAGCCACGGAAAATGCCGCCGCCTGGAACGCGGAACCCTGGCTGCCCTGTTACTCCCCGGCGCAACTGAACTGCTTATTACAGAGTTTCGCACAGGCTTTTGCAGACGATCTCCGTTACCTGGTACTGGTGCTTAAACCCGCCAGTGTCAGCGACGAAAGCGCCCTGGCGCGTTGGTTGACAGGCTGGCTGGAGCAGGATGCGAGTGCCCCGCGTGTGCTGTTGATTGATACGCTGGAACAACCGATCTGGCAGCCGTTATATGAGGCGCATCCGCACGGGGTGCAGTTGATTGTCGATGAAGTCGATGGCATGCGGGTGATGCACCAGACCGCGCAGCAGCAGACGGATACCGATGCCGACCGGTTGCTGTTTCGCCGCTACCTTGCTGACGCGATGCTGCTGCTTGAAAAAGGCAGTGCCGCACAAGTCGCCGCACGCGGCGAGCTGGCGCTGGGCATTGCGCAGCGGCGCGGCTGGACGGATCAACAAGCGATGATGCACAACCTGATGGCCGGTGGCTGGCTAAAAGGCGGCGACCATGCGCAGGCCGTCACCCACTACCGGCAGGCACAAACCCTCTCTGGTGATATTCCTGATCCGGCGCTGAAAGGGCAGTTACGCACGCAAAGTACCTTCGGTGAAGCGGGCGCCTGGTTTGCGAAAAAAGATCACCTGCAAGCGGCGAAAGGCTATCGCCAGGCGGCGCTGGAAGCGCAGGCCATTCCCCATCCGGTATTTGAGATGGAAGGCTGGCGGATGTCCGGGTTTTGCCTCTGGCTTGCCGGTCACCGACCGACGGCGATGGAGGAGTACGCGCGCGCCGTACAGGCGGCGGAAAGCGTGCCGCTGCCTGAACGCAGCCAGACCACGTTGCCGCTGGTGTTTCAGGATTTACTCCGTATGCACGATAAGCGTCGCACCGAAGCGCTCGAAGCCTGCGCCGCGCGCTGGCAACGTGAAAAACAGCGGCTAATTCAGCAGGCGGAAGCGGCGCTGCCTAGTGAGCCGACCGTCGCGCAGGTTAAGCAGACTGAAAGCCGCTTGCAGTTACAACTTGAGGCCATGTTTACCGTGATCCGCGAGGAGCGGGAAAATCTGATCCGTCGCGGCGATGACAGTTTTCGCCGCGTTATCCGGCTGGCGCGGGAGAAATTACACCCGCACTGGAACGGCCTGCCGGAGATCGCTCACCCCTTTGATGCGCCCCCTGGCGAGTGGCAAAACCTGCCCGACTGGGGCAACCATGACGCATCGTTATCTGATACTGCAGGAAGCAACCCGCTATGAAAAATCGCATCATTATTATTGTTGTCGTCACGCTGCTCGCGCTGCTGTTTTTAAGCCTTTCCGATAGCGAGCTGGCGACAGAGGTTCGAACG
The DNA here is from genome assembly GCF_000410515.1 of Enterobacter sp. R4-368. NCBI lineage: Bacteria > Pseudomonadati > Pseudomonadota > Gammaproteobacteria > Enterobacterales > Enterobacteriaceae > Enterobacter > Enterobacter sp. R4-368. Next base: position 3,378,246 of record NC_021500.1, read on the forward strand.
TTCTTACGCGCGTTACTGCGCGCCATGTTCTGAGGCCAGACTTATGCATTCCGGCGCGCACTTCGATCCGCAGCTCGGGCTGGATATTCATACCTACCCGTGGCCGTTGCCAACGCCGCATATCGGCATTGTTTTTGACGTGTTCGATTACCTGCCGCTGATTGGCACCACGGTGCACGTCAACAGCATTAAGCGTGCGAGTGCAGGAACGGGCGGCATCGCCGTGCATATTCCGGTCGGCGGCGTATGGGTGCCGCCGCTACGCGCGCCGGGCGGGCCGCAGATTGAAGACGAGCTGTTTATGGGCAGCAAAACCGTCTCGGTGGACGGCGAGCCGTTCTCGCGCATCGGCATGCCGGTGTTGAGCTGCAACATTATTGGTCTGGTGCCGCCGTTTCGCCTCAAGCGCGCCACCAAGCCAAAACCGCTCTCTCTCACGCTCCCGCTCACCTTTAACCTCGCCATTCCCAATAACGTGGTAGTGGGCGGCCCGCCGACCATCAACCTGATGGCGTTGCTGATGCGCGCCGGGTTAAGCGGGCTGGGTAAAGGCTTCAAGAAACTGAAGAAAACGCCGCAGTGGCGGCTGTTTATGCGCCGCTTTCGTAAGCTGCGGCAAAAGCTGTTTCGCAATATGGACTCCGGCTTCCTCAAGTGCCGCGTGTTGCGCGCCGAACCGGTGGATATTCGCGACGGCAGCGTCAGCCTGGAACAGCAGGATTTCCTGTTAGCGGGTCGTCTGCCGCTGGCGTGGGCGCGGACCTATTCGTCGGCGGATATTGAGGTCGAAGGGGTGTGCGGCTTTGGCTGGTCAACCCCGGCAGATATCCGCCTCGATGTGCTGGCAGAAGAGGGCGTCGCGCTGCTGACGCAGCCGGAAGGGATGACATTATTTGCTGCGTTGCCGCAAAGCGACGGACGCGAACATGCCATTCACGGTTTGCCGGAGGGCAGCCGCCTGTGGCGGGAAACCTGTGATGGCGAGGTGGTGTGGCGGGTGGACCAGGAAAGCGGCCCGCTGCTGCACTTTAGCGGCAAACAGGGCGCCCTGCCGATTTCCGATATTGTCGATCGTAGCGGTAATGGCTGGAAATTCGAGCGTGATGAGGGCGAGTTACGGAAAATTCGCGAGTACACCCACGCGGGGATGACCGGGCGCGAAATCCTCGTCACACAGGAGCGAAACCGTCTGCATTCTCTGCGTCTGCATAATGCGCTGGATGGAGAGATAACGCCGCTTACCCGCTACGAATATGACACCCACGGCCAGTTGAGCGCAGAGATCGATGCGCTGTCGCATCCGCGCCGTTTTGCGTATCAGCAGCGTCGTATGGTCAGCCATGTTGATCGCAACGGGCAGGGGTTTCACTACCAGTACAACGAGGCCTGGCAGGTTATCCACGCCTGGGGTGATGGCGGGGTGTGGGATTATCACTTTGCGTACCACGCGCTGCTCAACGAAGTGGAAGTGACCGACTCGCAGGGTGCTGTTTCGCGTATCACCTTTGATGAAAATGGCCTGCCCGTCTCGGAAATCGATCCGTTGGGTGGCAACACCGTGTTCCGCTATGACGATTTTGGCCGCACGGTGGAAGTGACAGAGCCGGACGGCAGCACGCACCGCTGGGAGTATGACGAACAGGGGCGCATGACTGTTGAACAGATGCCCGATGGTTGCGTGATTCAGGCGGTTTATGACGATGACGGGCAATTACTGGCGCTTACCGATGAGAAAGGCGCGGTCTGGCGCTCGGAATACAGTGAGGCCGGTAATCTTACCCGCGAAATCGATCCCACCGGCGTCACCACAAGTTATCAGTACGACGCGTTTGGGCAGCTTTGTGCGGCGCATGTGCCCGGTGTTTCGCCCACGCGCTACCAGTATGATCGTTATGGCTTTCCGCAGCGGATTGAACAGGCTGGCGCGGGCGCGATACAGCTTCGCCACGCGGTCCGTGGAACGCTGCTGGAGCGTATTGACGAAAGCGGGGGGGTAACCCGTTTTCACTGGGACAGCAAAGACCGTCTGGTGGCAACCACCGATCCGGCAGGCGGGGAAATACGTGTTGTCTACGATCGAGAAGATGACCCGGTAAGTTACACCGATGAGCAGGGGCGCACTACGCAGCTTCGCTATAACGGCAGCGGCATGCTGACGGCCTGCGAAACCCCGGACGGCGCGACGCTGAGCTTTCTCTATGATGCGGAAGATCGCCTGGTGACGGTGGTGAATCAAAATGGCCAACGCTGGCAACTGACGCGCGATGCGCTCGGGCGGGTGACACAAGAGCATGATTATTGGGGGCAGGTGACGCGTTACGGTTGGGATAAGGCCAGCCGGTTGATAAGTCGTGAAGATCCGCTGGGTCGCGAAGTGCGCTACGGCTATGACAAAAGGGGACGGCTGACGGAGCGGCGCAGCGGCGACACGTTACAGGTTAAATACCATTACGATCCCTGCGGACGGATGGTGCTGTGTGAAAACCCGTGGCGGCGGCTGAGCTGGCGCTATGACGATGCCGGGCGTGTCCTGCTGGAAGAGCAGGACGGTTTTCAACTGCGCTACGGTTACAACGAACGCGGTGTGTTGATCACACGCGAAAGCGACAGTGGTCACCAGGTGCATTATCACCTCGATGAGCATGAACGGCTCAGCCAGATACAGCTTAACGACGATGCGCCTATTCTGTTCACCTACGACGAGGCCGGGCGATGCGTGAGCGAACAGCTCTCCGCCGATGTCCTGCGTACCTTTACTTTCGACAGACTGGGGCGGCTCAGTACCCAGCAGGTGCTGCAACACGATTTACCATTGTTTACCAGCGGGTTTGCTTACGATCGTGCCGGGAATCTGACGTTACGGGAAGATAGCCTGTGGGGCAGCGATCGCTACAGCTACGATCCGGTGGGACGGTTGACGGCGCATATCGCACCGGATGGCGCACTGCGACAATTTGTGCAGGATGCCGCCGGTAATCAATTGCAGACGCAAACGCGCGAGGTGAATGACAGCGCGGGCGGTTGGTTTCGCGAAGGCATTCACCACGGCGTGCGCTATGTGTTTGACCGCGCCGGTGAGCTACGCCAGCGGCGGGATAGCCAGTGCGAAGACGAAAAAGAGGATTTTGTCTGGGATGACAATCGCCAGTTGGTCGCCGTGCGTAAAGGCGAGAGCCTGGTGCGTTATGGCTATGACGGCCTGGGTCGACGGGTATTCAAGCAGACGGCGAGCGAAACCCGCTGGTTTTACTGGCAGGATGATGTGCTGGCGGGTGAAACGGTCACCAGGTTACAGGAACCGCTGGCCGCGCTGAGTATTTTCGATACCGGCGGCAGGTTAAAACGGCAGAAAGCGCAGGCTAACCTGTTCAGTGAGATGCGGGAATATATCTACTACCCGGATAGTTTCTGGCCGCTGGCGTTACTGACGCAAGAAGAGGGTGAAAAGCAGAGCTGGCACTACCACTGCGATCCCAACGGTGCGCCGGTAAGATTGACCTCGCCACAGGGAGAGATTGTCTGGTCGGAGAAAAGCGGCATCTGGGGCGAGAAAGGAGAGGTTTACGCCAGCCGCATCGACAATCCGCTGCGTTTTCAGGGGCAGTATTACGACGCGGAAACCGGGCTGCACTATAACCGCTATCGCTATTATGACCCGAACATTGCGGCCTATATCAGCCAGGATCCGGTGGGGATGGTGGCGGGGGTTAGCGTATACCAATATGCGCCAAATCCACTGGCATGGAGCGATCCGCTCGGCTTGCAGCGCTGCCTGGGGCTGCCGTCTACGCGCCCGCCCGGTGGCTCGAAGAAGAAGTACAACCGCGCCAAAGGGCAAGGGTTATATATTCTGCACGAGAATGGCAAAATCCGTTATGTTGGGCGCGGTGATGCACCTACCCGTTTAAACGCCCATGCGAAAACGCCGGGTAAATCGCATCTGGAACAGCTGATCATTTTTGACAACAACTTAACCAAAGCTGAAGCTAAATTTCTGGAAGAAAAACTTATTGGTATGCATGGTGGTGCTAAGTCAATGAATCCATTAACGAATTTATTGAATGATATCCGTTCTTACCGCCCCGGAAATAAAAACGCACCCACCTATAAAATCGCTGGCGATAGCTCAGCATGGGGTAAAGAAATCTTACAAGACGCGCTGTCTATCATAAGGGGTAGCATATGAGTCAAAAGTACCAGGAAGGTGATATCTTTCTGATCCCAACTGCCGATGGTCGGTTTGCCGTGTGTCAGATCGTCTGTGCCTTAAAAGGGCGCTTTAAAAAGGCTTTCGCATTTGGCGTGCTGAGCATTCAGGCTGATAAAACCATTCCGCAACACGATGAGTTTCTGAAGTTTAAAAACTCAAGAGGCATGACTAATGTGATCTTTGCGGCGGTTGATAGCCTCAAAAGTGGTGAGTGGGAAATCATTGGTCATATCCCGCTGACGGAGTGGAAAAACGAGCTGAAAATATTCCATAGCGCCGGGCATTTGTACAATGGCGATGAGTACGTCAGAGTGCTTGATAAAAGCGAATACAAGCAATTCAATGTAATGGGCGTTGCCGGTAACGAGCTGGTACAGCAATATCTGGCGCAACATTGATGCATAAAGAAGTGAAGACGTTGCGCTTCACTTCTTGTTAATACTTTTACCTTACCAGGCATGTCTTATATCTACTTATTGATTAAACATTCCCTCCGTGTTTTTTTTCGCGAGTACAGCGCCTTATATTGGTTAAGGCCCATAATTCTGTTTTTGTATATTGTCGCTAAGGGGAAAATAAAGGGGGTGGTCTGTCGTCGATTTATTATAGGCAAAGTTACAAAATTGGCGGTTATTTATATTAAAAGCCAGTAATGATTTTAATGAGTTTAAAAAATGACAAGTATTATATATCACCAAAGCGAGTGAGGAATGAGATCGTTTAAACATCAGTAAATTAGCCTGTTCAATGCTGAGTTCGACCAAAAAAGAAGATTATCGCCTTTTGATTTCTACCCGATAAAAAGCACTCCTTGCACACTTTAAAGGAGAGTAATCAGTATGTTGCTAAAGAACCCCATTATGGGGAAGAATATATTCCCTTGCAGGCGACTATCTTTCGCAATAACGACTCGCTTTAAAAATATATTTACGCACGAAAAGATCATGATAATTCCTGGTTTTATCTTTTTACGTGATTAGTCTTATTTTTTTTACGATGAACTTATGAATTATCCTAGGTAATTATGCAACGTTAAAATCCACATCCGGTTTCTGACGGATTTTTGTTTGATATATCCAGGATAAAGTTCTGAAAGAATATTTTAATTTTATAAAATCTCTTTCGTATCTCTTTGAATTCCCCCCGTTTATGGCTGTTATTCCGCTTTTAGCCAATGATCAACCTTCGCTGGAGCGATATAAAATGATCTCCTACGCTGTATTTCAACTTCCTTTTATCGGGCTGCTTATCTGCTCGCATGATGGCGAGGTCATTTAACGCTTACTGAATGAAATAGCGGTAATAAACGCGGCTGATCCTGTCCAGGAGAGCTGGTGGACAGTTTTTTGCTGATGGAAACAGGCAACCATGAATAAATGGTGGCCCCGCTACCTGCACGTTAAAAAGCTCTTCTGTCACATACAACCTTCCCTATTTAAAAAAGTTGAGGGGATACCTTATGTACGACTCTTATTACGATACCAAAACGATACTGGACAAAATCAGCCTTGCCCGCACCAGCGGGACAGATGACGGTGGCGTGGTCACCCAAAGCAGTCTGGTTGATGAAAACAGCCTGCTCGCCTCACTGATGCCCAACTCCTTTGCCGAAATCTGGGCCAGCTATCAGGATGTGTTAACGCTCGGCGAGGCGGAGTACCTCAGCCAGGCGATCAGCGATGCGCAGAAAAAAAACACCGAAACCGAAGTGCGCACCTTCAGCCGGGCCAACCCGCAACTGGCGCAGGCGGTCAGCCTGGGGATCAGCCAGAACCGTAACACACGGGATTACAACTCTGCGTTCGGCAACCGGGCGCAAATGTACGTTTCGCCGGGTTCGGTGGCATCGATGTTCTCGCCTGCCGGTTACCTGACCGAGCTCTACCGGGAAGCCCGCGACCTGCATACCACCGGCCACGCGCGCCATCTGGACAGCCGCCGCCCGGATCTGTCCCGGCTGGCGCTGAGCCAGGACAATATGGACGCGGAAGTCACCACGCTCTCCATCGCCAACGATATCGTGCTGAACGCCATTGCCAGCCGGGAAGGGACGGACGGCGACGCGGTAATGGAAAAACTCGCCGCCTGGCGCTTCTCCGGCAACACGCCGTACCACCTGCCATATGAAAGCGCGCGCCTGGCGGTACTGCTGCAGGATCCGATGCTGAACGCGCTGACGGATAACCCGGCGATTGCGCAGCAGGTGGATCTCAACTCGCTGCTGGCGATCGTGGCGGATGTGTCGCCGGAGCTGTACCGCATCCTGACCGAGGAGATCAGCGCCGGTAGTGCTGCCGATCTGTACAGCAAAAACTTCGGCACGATCACCACCGACACGCTGATGAACACCTATATGCTGGCCGGGTATTACGATGTAAGTGCTGAAGATCTGACGGCCTTAACCAGCCTGCTGACGCACCACGATTTTTCCGAGCCGGTGCCGTACTACGTTAACAACGCGCTGACCACGCTGGTCTCCGGTGATGACAGTACGGCGGGGGAGGTGATGCAGATTGTTCGCAGCGGGCAGACCGATCAACTCAATTATATGGAACTGCTGCCACAGGGTAGTGACAGCTATCTGTTGAATTTCAGTTTCAACTCAACGCTCGCTGACAGGTCGATTTTAGAGATAGGTACCGGAGGTGGTAGTAGCTCAGATTTATATGAAGGGGAGCTCACTCCTGTACAAAATCAGCATTACAGTATCCCGGTCACACTGACGGCAGAACGGCTCACTGCGGGCGTCAACATCGGTATTTCCAGGATCAGGAACGATACGGGTGCCTATCATTATGCGCAGGCCACCTTCCGTGAGTACACCCTGTCGTCAGAGCAGTACCTGCTCTACCTGAACAAAATCATCCGCCTGTACAAGGCCTGCCGCCTGACGGCGGAGCAGATGTACCTGCTGATTTACAACCACCCCGGCACGGAGCCGTTTGCGACCGGTATGCTGGGGCTGAGCTTCCTCAGCTATTACTACCTGCAGCGCTACAGCCTGCGCTTTGAGGATGCGCTGGTACTGGCCGGGGGGCGCATCAGCGCCGTCGGGATGAAAGGCCGGGACAGCTACTTCACCACGCTGTTCAACACCCCGCCGCTCAGTAACCGGTCCTTCAGCGCCGACGGCGCGCCGGTGGACTGGGATTCACAGGACGCGGACCACCTGTTTCGCGCCAGCGTCATCAAGCGCGGTTTTCACACCAGCGGTGCCGACCTGAAGGTGCTGTGGCAGATAGCGGCAGGTGAGAACACGGCGTTCACCGCCACGGCGGATAACCTGGCGCTGCTCTACCGCACGCAGCTGCTGGCGGAGGTTCACCACCTTTCTGCGTCTGAGCTGGCCCTGCTGCTGGCGGTATCGCCGTGGCAGGACGTGCCGCTGTCGTCGCTGGACACCGCCGGTTTCGCGGCGGCGGTGAACTTTGTCTACAGCACCACCCGCTGGCTGAAACAGCTGGGCTGGACGGTGGGTGACCTGTACCTGATGACCACCACGGACTACAGCCCGGTGCTGACCCCGGAAATCAGCAGTCTGGTGGCTTCCCTGCGCGGGGCGGTGGGTCAGGCGGACGCCGACACGCCGGCGCTTATCCGTGACATCGCGCCGGTGATAGCCGCCGCCGGGCAACTGAACCAGTCCGGCAGGGCGGAGAGCATTCTGCGCTGGCTGGATGTGCGTAAACCGGGCGGCACGGACGTGAAAACGTTTATCGCGCTGGTGCTGAAGGACACCCGCAGCGAGGCGGAGACGGGGCAGCTGGTGGCGTTCTGCCAGGCGCTGGCCCAGCTGGCGCTGCTGGTGCGCAAAACAGATATCAGCGACTACCTGTTATCGATGCTGATAAGTGACCCGTCGCGGTTTGCCGGCGGGGTGAGCGTCATTCCGCTGGATATTGAGTCGCTGCGCCTGCTGGGGCGGATGAACCGGCGCATCCTGCAGACCGGGGATTACGCGCAGCAGGTGCTGGCGGCGCTGGAGGCGGGGACGCTGACCACCGCGCTGCTGGCACAGGCGCTGGGGGCGACACCGCAGTCGGTGGAGCAGGCGCTGGCGCTGGCGGACAGCGGGGCGGGCGGGGTCATCCGTTCGCTGAAAACGCTGGACGTGACGCTGCAGTGGCTGGACTTCTCGGCGGTGCTGAACTGCACACCGTCGACAGCGGCGGCAGTGGTGGCACTGAAATATACAAATATCAGCGCAGATAATTCACCGTCATATGACGACTGGCTGGCGGTGAGCAACCTGCTGCAGGCGGGGCTGAGCGCGGAGCATACCGTAATGCTGCACCATCAACTGGACGAGCTGACCAGCGCGGCGCTGAGCAGCTATTACATCCAGACGGCCGGACCGGCGGAAGTGAACAACCGCGAGCAGCTGTACGCGTGGCTGCTGATCGACGGGCAGGCCTCGTCGCAGGTGACCACCACACGGGTGGCGGAAGCGATCGCCAGCATCCAGTTGTATGTCAACCGCTGCCAGAACGGCCTGGAGACGGAGGTGCAGCGGGCGGTGCTGACCCGGCAGTTCTTCACCGACTGGGACCGGTATAACAAGCGCTACAGCACCTGGGCGGGGGTGTCGGAACTGGTGTATTACCCGGAAAACTATATCGATCCGACGGTGCGCACCGGGCAGACCAGCATGATGGACAATATGCTGGCGACCATCGGGCAGAGTGAGCTGAGTGCGGACTCGGTGGGGGACGCGTTCCGGGGGTACATGACGCAGTTTGAGAAGGTGGCGAACCTGGAGGTGGTGAGCGCCTACCACGACAACGCCAGTATTGAGGAGGGGAAAACGTGGTTTATCGGTAAATCGATGGCCGAAGGGGAGAAATACTACTGGCGCACGCTGCAGCAGAACATGCTGACGGACGGGAAATACCCGGCGACGGCATGGAGCGAGTGGCTGGAGATCGGCACCGGTATCGCGGCGTACAACAATATGGTGCATCCGGTGGTGTTCAACGACCGGCTGTATGTGGTGTGGGTGACGGAGCGGCCGATAGCGAAGAACAACAGTGGCACGGTAACGCAGGCATCGGATTACTTTCTCAGCTTCTCGTACCTGCGTCATGACGGCACCTGGAGCACGCCGCTGAACGGTAAGCTGTCGGATTACCTGCCTTCCGGGGATATCAGCGCGTTGCCAGCAAAACACCTTTACTGTTCAAATAGCAATGATGATAACTCACGAATACTTGTGCTTTTTTATACTCCCGCCAGCAGCGAATCGGAGAATAAAAATCAGACGGTGTCAGGGGTAACCATATCCAAAGAGCATGAAATTTCCCTTCTGGCGAATTCTAATTATTACCATGGTTATATCTGGCGGGAATATGATACGCAAAAAGAAAAACGGATTAATTTCTTAGTGGTTACTGCTGCTATTACTTATTCGATAGGAGAACTAAGTTATTCCTGGGGTTATGAAAATTTATCAATAATGAAATCTGGTGGTTATAAAATAAATAGTATTTCTCTCAATGAAGATGGATTGCATTGTGATATTAACTTTAATGCTACTATCAGATATATTTTCGATGGCTTGAATAATGGGGATGCGAAGGGGACGAACAGAAATGCCTGGATGAAATTAATAAGGGAAACACAGAATCCCGGGCATAAGTATAGGATTTACACACAACCTTATCTTTTTACAATGCCTACAGCTGGAGTGGTACGTTCTACTTTTGTAATTATTGCGCTTGAAAACGATGGCATCAGAGGTCCATGTGGCATGGCTGAGGTAAACGTACTGGAGCCAACGCCTACTGTTGATTTTAAAAACGGCTTTGCCAAAGAATGTTATTTTTTGCCGAGAACATCAGCACTCTATTACTTAGACCAAGCTAATAGCTGGACATTTGATTGTGTGGAGAGCGATCTTGATGATTCAGGCATTATTTATGTTCCTGGTTATCAGTACCATACCGTCCAGGAATTTTCGAAGCCAATAACCTATACCACAGCAGTTGACCCTGTGGATGTGAAGATCGAATTTTATGATGGACAAACATTAGCTCAAGCTTTTACAGGGAAAGATTATCCTACAACCCAGGGCTGGGATACTACTTATAACATCGTAAATGCGGTATTAAGCGTTCCACTTGCTGATTTTAAACAAGGGAAACTTGAAATTTCAGTGAATCTGATTGCAAGGAATACTCTGGGACAAGAGCTAGGTTCGCAAAACGGCAAGTTAAACCTCTATCAGCCGGAGAATGGCGCGGCCCGAGTAATGTCTCTTCATTACACTGATACCGGTGCCCAATATCTGCAGCGCGGACCTTACCGTACGCGAATTAACACACTGTTTGCCCGCCAACTGGTGGCTCGTGCGAATCTGGGGCTGGACGCCGTGCTTTCCATGGAAACCCAGTTGCTGCAGGAACCGAAGCTGGGAAAAGGGTTCTACTGCAATTTCGTCATCCCCCCCTACGATGCCAGCAAGCATGGCAACAGCCGCGCGTTTTCGCTCTATATGATGTTTGTCTATGATAATACTGGAAAATATCCTGTTTACTCAGGCACATTCGCCGATACGCCTATCACTATCAGGTTGTTTGTCCCACTTGATGACACGCCGCTTAATACCAGTGCTATCGCCCAGATATTTATGGTTTACGCCAATATGCCACTGCTTAATGCGAATAATGGATGGCGCGGCGCGCACTTTATTTATAGCGGCGATGAGATAGTGATTAACACCACTTCAGATATCAGCATGTACCAGAGTGTGACTATTCTGGCGGATGAAACCGAACCGATGGATTTCACCGGTGCCAATGCGCTCTATTTCTGGGAGATGTTCTTCTACGTGCCGTCGATGGTGTTCCAGCGCCTGTTGCAGGAGAGCAAGTTCGAGGAGGCCACCACCTGGATGAAGTATATCTGGAACCCGGCTGGCTATTACGGCAGCAATGGTGCGCCAGCGCCGTGGTCGTGGAACGTGCGCCCGCTGGAAGAGGACACCTCGTGGAACCCCAATCCGCTCGATTCTGTTGATCCGGACGCGGTGGCCCAGTCCGACCCGATGCACTACAAGGTCGCCACCTTTATGCGCGTGCTGGATCTGCTCATCGCGCGCGGCGACGCCGCCTTCCGGCTGCTGGAGCGCGACACGCTGAACGAAGCCAAAATGTGGTACGTGCAGGCGCTGAACCTGCTGGGACAAGAACCGTATGACTCGCTGGTCTACGGCCAGGGAAGCTGGTCCAGCCCGGTGCTGGGCGCGGCGGCGAGCCAGACGCTACAGCAGGCTTACCAGTTGCAGCTGCTCAGGGCCCGTGCTGAAACAGTACCGGCTGTGGAAACGCGGACGGCGAACTCGCTGCTGGGGCTGTTCTACCCGCAGTTTAACAGCAAGCTGAGCGGCTACTGGCAGACGCTGCGCCAGCGGCTCTACAACCTGCGGCATAACCTGTCAATTGACGGCCAGGCGCTGTACCTGCCGGTATACGCGGCACCGGCCAGCCCGTCGGCGCTGCTGAGCGCGGCGGTGATGTCAGCCAGCGGGGGCGATTCGCTGCCGACGGTTCCGTTGCCGCTGCTGCGCTTCCCGACGCTGCTGGAGAGTGCGCGCGGGGTGGTGAGCCAGCTTATCCAGTTCGGCAACGCGATGCAGGTCATCACCGAACGCCAGGACGCGGAAGCGCTCTCCGTGCTGCTGCAGAACCAGGGGCTGGCGCTGCTGAGCCAGAGCATTCAGGTGCAGGAGCATGCGCTGACGGAGCTGGATGCCGACAGGGAAGCGCTGCTGGTGAGCCGCGCTGCCGCCGAGCAGCGGCGCAACAGCTACCGGCAACTGTATGACGAAAACATTAATGCCGGGGAGATTCAGGCCATGAGTCTGCAGCTCTCCTCCTCTGTCACGGCGCAAGGGGCCAACGCCCTGCATATGGGGGCCGCGGCGCTGAGTATGGTGCCCAATATCTATGGCCTGGCTAATGGCGGTGGTCGTTATGGGGCGATACTGTCGGCGGTGGGGATCGGGATCCAGATCGCTTCCGATGTTCAACGCATTGCCAGCGATAAAGTCAGCCAGTCGGAGTACTACCGCCGCCGCCGCCAGGAGTGGGAGATCCAGCGCAATAACGCGGAGTCGGAGATCAAACTGGCGGACACGCAGCTGGCGTCGCTGAGTGTCCGGCGCGAGGGGCTGGCGCTGCAGAAAGCGCAGGTGGAAACGCAGCTGGCGCAGACGCAGGCGCAGCTTGATTACCTGCAGGGCAAGTTCACCGGGCAGGCGCTGTACAGCTGGCTGCGCGGTACGCTGTCATCGATTTACTACCAGTTCTATGATGCGGCGCTGACGCGCTGACGCGCTGCCTGCTGGCACAGCGGGCGTGGCAACTGCACTTTGCCGATGAGGCGACGACCTTTATCAAACCGGGGGCGTGGCAGGGAAGCTGGATGGGCTTTATGGCCGGGGAGACGCTGATGCTGGAGCTGGAGCGGATGTCGCAGGCGTGGATCGAGCAGGATGCGCGGATGCTGGAGGTGAACAAAACCGTCTCGCTGGCAGATTTTTACCGCGGGGGGGCTGGCGGGTCGTTCATCCTCACCGATCAGGCCCCATCCCTGATCATCAACGGGTCGGGCAGTGTAGGTAGCGGGGGTAACACACTGTCGATAGCCGACGGGCAGTTGAAAGCCAGCGTCAAGCTCGCCGATCTGAGCATTCTCGATGATTACCCCGCCGGGCTTGGCGCGCGGCGGCGTATCAAACAGATAAGCGTCACGCTGGCACTGCCCGTGGGACCCTATGAGGATGTTCAGGCCGTGCTGAGTTATGGCGGCAGCGTGGTGTTACCGCAGGGGTGCAAGGCTGTAGTGGTCTCGCACGGCATGAACGACAGCGGTCAGTTCCAGCTTGATTTTAATGATGGTCGCTGGCTGCCGTTTGAAGGGATCCCGGTGGATGACAGCGGCACGCTGACCCTCAGCTTCCCGGATATCAGCGGGGAACAAAAGGAACTTCTGCTTGGCCTGGCGGATATCGTTCTGCATATCCGTTACACCATTACCGGCTAAATCGATGTTTTTATTTCAGGCTCCCTGCGGGGAGCCTGTGGGAGCGCAGCCATGCAAAACACAGATATTGTCAGGCCTGAAACCCTGTCGTTGCCAAAAGGTGGCGGCGCGATTTCTGGTGTAAAAGGTGATGTGGCGGGAGCCGGTCCGGATGGCGCAAATTCTCTGACGCTACCGCTACCCATTAATGCCGGGAGAGGGTATGCGCCTTCGCTGGCGCTGAGCTATTACAGCCGCTCTGGCAATGGTCCCTTCGGTATGGGATGGAGCGTTGATGCACCCGCCATTCGTCGTCGCACGAAAAAAGGGGTGCCAAATTATAACGATACAGATGAGTTTCTGGGGCCAAATGGCGAAGTCATTGTGCCGTTTCTCGCTGATGACGGTACGGCGAGCACCCGCACCGCCAGTTCACTGCTTGGCGTCGATCTCGGCAGCGGCTTTACCGTTCACCGTTATCGTTACCGCGTGGAGAGCGATTTTAGTCGGTTTGAATATTGGGTCGAAAGCGGATCTGCCGCGCGTGATTTTTGGCTCCTCTACACGCCAGATGGCCAGGTGTATCTCTATGGCAATACCGCGCAGGCTCGCGTTAGTCACCCCGAAGCCGCAGAGAAGGCGGGTATCTGGCTGCTGGAGTCATCCGTTTCGGCAACCGGGGAACAGATCTACTGGCTGTATCGCAGTGAAGATAATACGGGGTGTACCGGACCTGAAATCACCGCGCATCCGAATGCCACTGCGCAACGCTATCTCGCGGCCGTCTACTATGGCAACCGTGTTGCCGGGCGCGTATTACCCGGATTGACGGCCGAACCCGCGCTTACGGACTGGTTGTTTATGGTGGTGTTCGATTATGGCGAGCGTAACGTGGATATGTATATGGTGCCGGATTGGGTCACGCCAGGTACTGGCGACTGGGCTTGCCGCCAGGATTGCTTCTCCAGTTGGGAGTATGGTTTTGAAATCCGTACTCGCCGTCTCTGCCGCCAGGTATTGAGTTATCACTTTACCGACACATTAGGCGGCAGCACCGCCGAAAGCGTGCCACAACTGGTTTCCCGCCTCCTGTTGCGCTATGAAGAATCACTGATAGTCACGACGCTCGTGAGCGTCTTGCAGTCAGGTTTGAATGCCAATGGTACGTTCAGCTTCTTGCCTGAGGTGCAGTTTGGCTGGAGTAAATTTGTGAATGACGGGTATTCCATGGAGTGGGACATCACATGGCAAGAACGTGAAGACCTGGGAAATTTGAATAGCCGCCAGCCCTATCAGATGGTTGATCTCAATGGCGAGGGGATTGCCGGCATTTTGTATCAGGATAGCGGGGCGTGGTGGTACCGCGCGCCCATTCGCCAGCAAGGCAGTGATGCCAATGCTGTCACCTGGGATAAGCCTGAGCGGTTATCGACCATTCCCGCGCTCCGCGATGGCGGTGTTCTGGCGGATCTGAATGGCGATGGCTATATGGAGTGGGTCGTCACTTCGGCGGGCGTCAACGGTTACTACGGACGCACACCGGAACGGGGATGGCTCAATTTCACCCCGCTTTCGGCCTACCCGGTGGAGTACCTTCACCCGCGCAGTCTGCTGGCGGATATCACCGGCGCGGGGCTGGCGGATTTGGCGCTTATCGGCCCGAAAAGCGTGCGGCTTTATGCCGGAACCGGCGATGGCTGGGAAAAAGCGCAGGATGTGTTGCAACCAACCGGCGTCCAACTGCCAGTTCCCGGGACTAATGAACGGGTTCTGGTGGCGTTCAGCGATATGGCCGGCAGCGGGCAGCAGCATCTGGTCGAGATAAAACAAGACAGCTTGCGTTACTGGCCCAATTTAGGAAATGGGCAGTTTGGCGCGCCGGTGAAGATGGCGGGATGGTGGATGGGGGTACAGTTTATTCCCTCAAATATTTTTCTGGCCGATGTTGATGGCTCCGGCACGACAGATGTAATCATTGCCGTTCAAGAATATCTCATCATCTTAATCAATCAGTCCGGGAACAGCTTTGCAATGCCTTTTCAGTTCAAACTGCCGGATGGGGTGCATTTCGATAACACCTGTGAATTGCACGTCGCGGATATTCAGGGCATGGGTATCGCCAGCCTGATACTGACCGTTCCTCACCCGAAACCGCGGCACTATGTGTGTAATATCACCTCGGTAAAACCCTGGTTGTTGAACAAAATGAAAAACATTATTGGGGCGCAGCATGATTTCACCTACCGCAGTTCAACCCAGTTCTGGCTGGATGAGAAACACGAGGCAGCGGCGGCAGGAGAACCCGTTCCGGCCAGCTATTTGCCGTTTCCACTTCATCTGCTTGCCCGCACTGACGTAACAGACCTCTTCACCGGAAATAAACTGGTCAGCACGGCGCGTTATCGTTCCGGCGCGTGGGATGGTAAAGAGCGTGAGTTCCGGGGGTTTGGCTATGTCGAAATACAGGACACCGATACGCGGACCAGCCAGGGCACCACGACGGAAATTAGCCAGCCGTCTTTGACGCGTAACTGGTTTGCCACCGGTCTGGCGGCCATTGATGAACGTATGCCGCAAGCGTGGTGGTCCGGCGATAGTGGCGCGTTTGAGCACTATTCCACCCGTTATACCCGGGGTTTTGGCAATAATGAGCAGGTTTATACCCCGGATGAGAACGAGGCTTTCTGGTTACGCCGCGCCACGAAAGGCATGCTGTTGCGCAGCGAGTTGTATGGCCTTGATGACAGTGCTTCGCAACCCATTCCGTATCAGGTGAGTGAATCGCGCCCGCAGGTTCGCCTGGTGGTGGCAGCGGGCGAGGCCCGTTATCCGGTGGTCTTGCCGATAAACGCCGAAACGCGATCCTATGTCTATGAACGGGTAAGCAACGATCCGCAGTGTAGCCAGCAGGTCACCCTCTGCAGCGATCAGTATGGTCAGCCGCTTTATGTCATGACGCTCAATTATCCGCGCCGCGCCAAACCGGCAACCAGCCCCTACCCGTATACGCTACCGGATACGTTGTTTGATTCCAGCTACGACGACCAACAGCAGCAGTTGGTGGTGACCCGCCAGGAAAACCACTGGTACAGCATTGATGATATGGCCGCCGGGAGATGGGTTAACGGCCTGGAGGATGCGATAAGGAGCGATGTTTATCTCTACTCCACCGCCCCGGAAACGGGGTTAACGCTCGAAGATCTGAGTATTTCCGGCGCGCCGCTGGGGGCGCCAGCCAGACAGGCTTTTGCCGGCTGGCATCAACCCTGGTATCTGGACGGCAATAACAATCCCACTTCCGAGCTGCCAGCCTTCCCTCCGCGTGTCGGATTGATCGAAACGGCGGTGCTGGACGCCGAAATGGTGGCGACGCTGAGAGAGGATCTGACCGACAGCGTGCTTAGCGACGCAGGGTACATTTGGCTTTCGTTTCTCAACGCGTGGGTGGTGCGGCGTAACCTCACCACCTACGGCCCGGCAGAGCATTTCTGGTTGCCGCAGACGGTGCGGGATTCGGCGCTGACCGGCGCGATTACCCTGACCCGCGATGCTTACGACTGTGTGGTGACCAAAGTGGTGGATGCCGCGGGGCTTACGACGCAGGCCGAATATGACTGGCGGTTTTTAACGCCGGTCAAACTTACCGATGTGAACAATAACATCCATCAAGTCACGCTGGATGGGCTGGGACGCGTGAACAGCCAGCGCTTTAGCGGCACCGAGAACGGTGTGGAGGCGGGTTACAGCGATACCGACTTCTCCCCACCGAACGATATTGATGAAGCCCTGGCGCTGCAACCACCGTTACCGGTGGCGCAGTGTCTGGTTTATTCAAGCCCAGGGAGCAGTAGCCTCCAACAACAACCCTCCCATGTGCTGGTGCTGACAACCGATCGTTATGATCGAGGGGAAGGCAGCGAGGAACAACAGATCCGCCAGACGGTGGTCTTCAGCGATGGCTTCGGTCGTGAATTGCAAACCTCGGTTCGCTTTGAAGCGGGCGAGGCCTGGCAGCGCGCGGGCGATGGAACGCTGATTACTGAAATGGCGCAGACCAGCAACCGCTGGGCGGTAAGTGGCCGCACGGAGTATGACAACAAAGGCCAGGCCATTCGCACCTATCAACCCTATTTTCTGAATAGCTGGCAGTGGGTGAAAGACGACAGCGCGCGCACTGAT
The DNA here is from genome assembly GCF_000410515.1 of Enterobacter sp. R4-368. Classification (NCBI taxonomy): domain Bacteria; kingdom Pseudomonadati; phylum Pseudomonadota; class Gammaproteobacteria; order Enterobacterales; family Enterobacteriaceae; genus Enterobacter; species Enterobacter sp. R4-368. Next base: position 3,395,656 of record NC_021500.1, read on the forward strand.
CTGTATGCCGACACGCACTATTTTGATCCTCTCGGACGTGAAAGAGAGGCGCTAACTGCCAAGGGCTACCAGCGACGCACGCTTTACACGCCGTGGTTTGTGGTCAGCGAAGATGAAAATGATCTTTTCGGCGTTAAGTCAGACTGGTGGATTGAAATAACCGTCGTTGCCAACAATGGTGTAGTAGGTGAAACGGCAGGCAACACCATCAAAGTTACAGCCTATGATCCGTATGGCGATCCTTTGGCCGGTAAAGCTGTGACGTTGAGCTGTGATGGCGACGTCAACATTGAACAGCTTACGCAGAGCACCGGGGCTGATGGTAGCGTAACGGCTATATTGACCACTACTATTGCCGGGCAATTTACGGTGGACGCGACAAGCGATGGTCATCGCGCTTCTGCCAGTGTTACTTTCATAGCCGATGTTAATCACCTGAGTCCAACCTTGTCGACACTGGCGGCAAATCCCCCGTCTGTCGTTGACACGGGGGCGAGCATGTCAACCCTCACACTTGTACTAAAAGATATTTATGGCAACCGGATTGCAGGGCAACACGTTGAGCTTGTCAGTAGCATGGCAGAGCTTATTCGTTCCGCTTTTTCTGACAGAAAAGATGGTTCATATGACGCGATGATAGGTAGCCAAACCCGGGGTGATGTCACTCTCACGGTGAAGGTTAACGGTAATGACCTTGAGGGGCTTTCGACAATTTTCCACGTTTTAGCTATCCCTGAATTGGTGCCGGCTGACACCAAGCTCTCGGTGAACGGATACGAGTTCTATAGGGGCACTCAATTCCCACACACAGGTATCCTTGGTGCGAAATTTCAGGTTTGGTTCAACGGAGATGCATCAAACAACAGCGCTTACCAATGGTCAGTCGATCAACCGTGGGTGAGCATAGACAGTGAAGCTAATGTCACGTTTATTGATACGCCGGACAGCACCAATAATACGGTGACCATCATAGCAATCCCCATCGATACAGGGACGCCGAGGTATTACCATACCTTTACCGTAAGTAAATGGTTTGTTACGGCAGGCGGGGAGAAAAAAAACTGGGCGGGTGCTGACGCCTGGTGTAAGGAAAATGGTCTGGAGATGCCTTCCATGGCCGATGTTATTTATGCTTCACAGAGACGATATTGGGGACCATATTTGTGGTCAGAATGGGGAGACTGCTCTGTGTTTGCGAATGCAGGCGTGACTTCTGGTTATAATTGCTGGGTAACGGATGTGGGGGATGATGGTGTTCATCGCAATGTTTCGCTAACGGTTGGAGGTGAGTTGGTTGATACGACCAGTGGGCGGACTGATGAATTTGAAATGTATGTTGTCGGTAAAAAAACGCTTTAGTTTTAAACACCTTTAGCAAACGGCTCTGTGGAGCCGTTTGCGCTTTTAAGCATCTCCCCGTTAGTGCGAGTCATAAACAGTCCATATAAAACGCGCCATGGTATTCACTAACAATAAGGACACCCTGTGTGTACGCGGAAAGCGATGCTGACCAACCTGTTACATGATCTCCCCGCGAGCACGAATGACGCGGAGACGTTTGACAATCTGCTTTCGCGAAAAGATCTGAAAATTGAGCGCATCGTCTCTACCGGTCAGGCCAGCCCGCCTGATTTCTGGTACTGCCAGCCGCAAAGCGAGTGGGTATTGATTCTTCAGGGCGCCGCCGGTTTGCAACTTGAAGACGAAGTGCAAGAGCGGGTATTGCAGGTGGGAGATTTCGTCAATATCCCCGCGCAATGCCGCCATCGGGTGAACTGGACACAGGCTGAACCGCCGACCATCTGGCTGGCGGTTCACTACGAATACCCAGAAGAAGAACGGCCCGAATGAGCCGTTTTCCCTGGAAAGCGGGTTTAACCATTTGGCAGTAAAATCGGTTGCAGGCGCTGCCACACGTGCGGCGTTGCCGCCCAGGCGTTATTGCCCTGCGTCAGACCATTATTGGCAAGAAAATCGTTATGCATGCCGCCCGCTTCTTTAATAATCACCAGCCCCGCCAGCGCATCCCAGCTGTGCAGGTGCGCTTCGAAATAACCATGCACCTGGCCGGCGGCTACGTGCGCCAGCATTAACGCGCCCGCACCAAAGCGACGATGCTCCACGCCGTGTTCAAACAGGGTTTCGATGGTTTGCGTATATTCGCGCGGCGGCCTGCGGCTGGAGCGGCCAATGCCGAGCACTACCGCGTCGGCGTCTGGTTCGCTCAGGCTCAGGCGTTTACCGTTTAAGAACGCGCCTTTGCCGCTTTCAGCGAAGAAAAACTCGTCGCGATCCGGGGCGTAAATTATCCCAAGTTGGATGGCATCATTGCGCACGTAAGCAACCGAAATGCACCAGTAATCCATGCCGAGAATAAAGTTGGTGGTGCCATCAATCGGGTCGATAACCCATACGCCGTCGCTGCCTGGTTCCAGCCCGCGCTCCTCGCCGAGCAGACCATCCTGCGGGCGTTCAGCTTTCAGCCAGGCGCGCAGCTCGGTTTCGACATACACATCCGCCTGGGAGACAAAATCCTGACGACCTTTCTGTTCAATGGTCAGCCCGTTATCACGAAGCTGTTTCGCCTGCTGACCGAGACGACGAATCAGTGCGCACAGCGCCTGGGTAAACTCTTCTCTCATATCTGAACTCTTAGCCAATCTGTGGCGATGTTTGTCGGTGAATCAGTGTCACCTTAACCCACTCAACGCGGGAAGGCTGTAAAGGATTTTTCGCCCGCTCCAGCAGGCGCGTCAGCGCCCGGTTGGCTATCTCCGCCACGTCCTGATGCAGCGTGGTTAACTGGTAGCTGAACTGGCCGCTCTGCGGCGTGTTATCAAAACCTATCAGGTGAAAATCGTCTGGTGCGAATTTCCCGCGCTGGCGCATGCCGTCGAGAAAACCGCAGGCCAACTGCGCGTTGGCGCAAAATATGCCCTCCGGCAGATCTTCATCACTCTGTTGCGCGGCCTGAAAACCGCCGTCGTAGCCCTCTTGGCGCGCGTCATACCAACGCACTTGCTGCTGGGTATCCACGCCGAGTTGCTGCAATGCCTGGAAAAAGGCTTCACCGCGCTGAATACCCGCCCAGGTCGATCCACAATTGTTGAGCCAGCCAAAACGGCGACAGCCGGAGTGATAAAGCTGTTCAGCGGCCTGACGTGCGCCGGATACATTGTCGGAACAGACGAAATCGACTAACGGAATATCCGGGTGGCGGTTGATGCCGACCACCGGAATGCGCTGGCTGACGCACTCGTTCACTATCGCTTCTGGCGGTTGGCCGGAGGTGACGATCACGCCGGAGACGCGAAACTGGGTAAAACGGCGCAGCGTGGTGACCAGATCCTGCTCGCCGGTGATCTCGGTGACCAGCGCCTGGTAACCACGGCGCTGAATTTCATGCAGCAAGCCTTCCAGCAGGCTGCTGCGAAACGGGTCGCCAATGCGCGCGACAATCACGCCAATCAAGTGGCTGCGCTGGCGGTTAAGCCCCTGGGCGAGGAAATTGACCTGATAGCCAAGCTCCTGCGCGGCGCGCAGCACTTTCTCTTTGGTGGCGGGCGAAATACTGCCGTTGCTGCTCAGCGCGCGCGATACCACGGCGCGGGACACGCCCGCGCGCTTCGCCACGTCTTCGGCGGTTACTGCTTGTTTGCGTAAACGCTGGCTCACACTTTCCCCTCCGCGCGGCGGCTGAGATCGGTGGCGAAACCATCGTGGCTGAGAAACAAACCCGGATACGCCGTGCAGGCTTGCTCAATCGCGGGCAAGGCGGCGTCGTTGCAGTGGTACAACCCCAGGCGCGGTAAACGCAGTTGGCCGAACAGCGCCAGGCAGCCGGGAAAATCGCCGTGCGAGGCGTCATTGGGCAGCGCCGTTGCCGAAGCGCACTCCTGAAACGCCAGCGTCGCGTTGTGCATCAGCGCGATGCTTTCCGGCGTTGGGCGTCCATCGCCGCTGTAGAACAGCGTGTGACCATCCGCTTCGATCCGCAGGGCGAGATTGGGCAGTTCATGGTGCGTAAACGCGGTGCGCATGTGCCAGCCTTGCCACTGCCATTCGGCCTCGCTGTCGCGCCAGTCAATGTCGAAACAGAGATCGTTTTCCGGCCAGTTAGCGAGGCTCGCCAGTTTTATCAGTACCGGGCGCTGTTCGCGCTGCGACCAGATGATCAGCGGTTTACGACGCTGAAAACTTTTCCAGTAATTCAGCAGCGCAGTTAGCCCGGTGCAGTGATCCGGGTGAACGTGGGTGAAGTAAATGGCGTCGATGTCGTTTACGTCGCCGCCGCGCTGCCACAGCGCGCGCGGGATTGTCGGGCCACAATCGATCAGCAACTGGCGATTTTCGTTATCGATAACGCGGATTGCCGAGGTGTTTTGCTGCAATGAGAAGGCGCTACCGCAGCCCAGAACATCTATTTTCATTTCGCCCCACCAAATTTATTGCGCACTTAATCAAACTGTCACAAATAGACGACAAAGTAGGCTCACATAATGTCGGTGCAACGTTGCATTTTTTTTGCAAATAAATGAACACGTGTTCATCGGTGAAAGAAAAGCTGAAGAAAGGAACGCCCGTGAGTTATTTACAGATTGAAAAACTGAAAATTGGCTATGGCGAAAATATCGTTCTTCACGATATTCATCTCGCTGTGGAAAAGGGCGAAATGGTTGCGCTGCTTGGGCCGTCTGGTTGCGGAAAAACCACGTTGCTCAACGCGTTATGTGGTTTTATCCCGGTGCGATCCGGCGTTATTGCCGTTAATGGTCGGGATATTACTTACAGCACGCCAGAGCAGCGAAATATTACCATGGTGTTTCAGAGTTATGCCTTGTGGCCGCATTTTACCGTCGCGCAAAATATTGGTTATGGCTTAAAAGTCCGCCGCGTTAAAAAAGAGGCGATTGCGCAACGCGTGCAGGAATTATTAAAAATCGTCAACCTTGAAAATTATGCGGATACAAAAGTGACGGCGCTTTCCGGCGGCCAGCGTCAGCGCGTGGCGCTGGCGCGCGCATTAGCCATTGAGCCGGATGTGCTGGTGCTCGATGAGCCGCTGTCGAACCTGGACGCCAAAGTGCGCCTCAATGTGCGCCACGAGATCAAAGCGCTCCAGAAAAAGCTCGGTTTCACCTCGTTAATCGTCACGCATGACCAACAAGAGGCGCTGGTGATGGCCGACAGAATTGCGGTGCTGAATAACGGGCGCATCGAACAAATGGGGACGCCGGAAGATATTTATCACCGCCCGGCAACGCCGTTTGTCGCGGATTTTATGGGCGCGGATAACTGCATGACGCGGGCTGATGCGGGCGGGGAAACGCTCTATTTTCGCAGTTCGGACGTCAACATGCACCGCCCGTTAACGACGCCGGAGCAGCCGGGCCTGGTACTGAATGGCGTGGTGGAAGAGAGCGCGTTTCTCGGCCACCAGTATCGTCATAGTGTGCGCTGCGAGGGGCAGATTTTTCTCGCGGATTCCACACAGTTCTGGCCTGCCCGAACGCCGGTGATTTTGCATGTGCCGGAAACGGCGCTGCATGTTTTTGCAACTTCTTAAGCCAACCAACACACTTTTCCTGGGGATTATCATGTCAGTAAAACCGAAACTTGCTGTCATCGCCGCACTCTGTTTGGGTGCAGTTCACACCGCCAGCGCCGAAACGGTTCTCAATGTGGCGACGGCGGGCGATCAAAACATGGTCGACTACGTTAAAACCTGGCTGGGGCCAAAGTTTGAAGCCGCGCATCCGGGCGTGAAAGTGCAGGTGGTCGGCACCGGGCCGGGCGATGCGGGCTCAAACAAGATTGTCGAAAAACTGACGGCGCAACAGCAGAGTGGCGCGAAAAGCTGGGATATCGACGTCGCGGTTGTGCACCAGGCGGCGGGAGGGCAACTGGTGGAAAAAGGGCTGCTGGAGAAATACCGCTCGTCCATCAACACCGGTTCGATGGTGACGGCAGAGAACGCCAAAAACGCGCTGGGTGTTAACGTTGATGGCTATGTAATGCCGATGTTTTTGAGCCAGACGGCCATCGCGTATAACAGCGAGCTGATTAAAACCCCACCGAAATCCTACGACGAGCTGGTGCAGTGGTCGGCGAAAAACCCGAAAGCCTTTGGCTATAACGGCATTAAAAACGGCATGTCCGGCGTCAGCTTTGTGGTCGGCTGGATTTACGCTTACGGCACTGATGCGGCGCGTCTTTCCGCGCTGCCGTATGACAAAAGCGTGGAAAAAACCTGGAGTCAGGCGTTCGCCAGGCTGAAAGAGTTCAATAAAAACGTCACTTTCACGCCGGGTAACGCCGGAACGCTGGATATGCTCAGCCGGGGCGAAATCACCATGGGGCCGGTGTGGGTCGATATGTTCTATAGCTGGAAAGATCAGGGCAAAGTGCCGCCGTCGATCAAACTGGCGTTAATCGCGCCGGGGATGCCGGGCCAGCCAATGTATTACGTTGTTCCGGCACATGCAGCGCAGGCCAAACTGGCGCAGGAGTTTATTGCGCTGGCGACCAGCCCGGACGTGCAGGCGCAGGGCATTGTGAAGCAGTTCAACTGGTATCCAGGAATTGACGCGAAATACGTGAAAGAGAAACTGGATGCAGCTACCTGGCAGAAACTGTTTGCGGAAATCTCGCCGGATGATTTAGCGAAATACGGCAAAAGTTTCCCGATCACGCCGTACTTTGACGATATCAAAGAGGGCTACGAGAGCCAGGTTTCTAACTGACTGACGGATATGCCTGGGCATTTCGCCCGGGCATTTTTTTGCTGTGATTATTCAGGTTCACCATGCGACACGCCTTTAAATACTGCTTACTGGTAGGCCCGGCCACGCTGCTGATCGCCGTCTTTTTCCTCTGGCCGCTGGGTTTTTCGCTGATTTCCGCGTTTACCAGCGATACGCAGCCTTTCACGCTGGCGCACTTTGATAAAGTTTTTGCGCTTTACTCGAACGATATTCTCTTTACCGTACTTATCGTGCTGGTTTCCCTGGTGATTCTGGCGCTACTGTCGATAACAATTTCCGCCATTATCGTGCTGTCGCCGTTTCGCGGCATCGTGAAAGCGCTGGCATTTTTGTACCGCCTGCCGCTGTTTATTCCCTTTATTGTTACCGCGCAGATGATGCGCACCTTCCTCGCCAAAAACGGGCTGATGAACAATGTGCTGGTGGCGAGCGGGCTGTTAACGCCAATGGACACCACCTCGCTGCTGGGCTGGAGCGGGATCATTATTACCTTTGTCTGGAAGCAGATGGCGTTCTCGACGTTACTGATTTGCGGCGCGATGTCGGCGGTGGAGCCGTCGCATATTCTGGCGGCGAAAAACCTCGGCGCGTCGCGTTTACGCATCCTCTTTGACATCATTTTGCCGCAGGTGCTGCCGACGATTGGCGTGGCGATGGTGCTCTCCACGGTGACGATGATGTCGGTGCTTTCCGTGCCGCTGATGATTGGCACCGGCACGCCAACCATGATGACCGTCGATATGGCGTTTCGCGTTAACTCGTACGGCGATTACCCGGTGGCGAATGCAATGGGCGTGATCTCCTATCTGATTTGCGCGGCGCTCTCCTGGTTCTATTTACGCCACAGCCTGCATGCGAAAGGAGCGCTGTAATGACCACGTTTCGACAAAAACTCCGCGGCAGTTTTCTGCTGCAAACTCTGTTGCTCACTTTTCTGGTACTGGCGCTGTTTGGCCCGCTGCTGAATCTGCTTATCTGGACGGTGGCGGAAAGCTGGTTTTTCCCGCACACCTTGCCGAGCCAGTGGGGATTGAAATACTGGAGCCAGGTGTTTAGCCCTTACAGCGATGTCTCGGGATCGCTCTCCATTAGCGTGCTGATCGCCGTGCTGTCGGTGCTGGTTTGCCTGCTGATTTCTGTTCCGGCGGGTTACGCATTGTCGCACCGAACCATGCCGTGTCGCGCCTTCTTTATGCTGCTGTTTCTCATCCCGCAGGCGTTTCCTAACCTGACGGTGTATATGAACGTGGCGCGGCTGTTTTATCAGTGGGGACTGAACGGTACGGTGGCGGGCGTGGTGCTGGTGCACAGCGTGCACGGCTTGATGTATTCGATCTGGATAAGCGTGGCGGCGTTCTCTTCACTCGATCCGCTGCTGGCGCGCGCCTCGCGCAACCTGGGTGCCGGGCCGGTATACACCTTCTTCCATATTATTTTGCCGCAGGCCGCGCCCGGGCTGATTGCCGCCAGCATTTTTGTCTTCCTGGAATCGCTGGATGAGTTTACCGCCACCTTTTTTGTTGGCGCACCGGATATCACCACGCTGCCCATTTTGCTCTATACCGCCAGTATGTCGGGCAACTACCAGGTGTCATCCATTACCGCGCTGATCCTGCTGGTGCCATCGGTGCTGTTTATGCTGGTTATCCATAAATTTATGCGCCCGGAGATGCTGTCGAAACTGGGGAAATAATTATCTGACGACGTCACAAAAAGGCGTGTGCCGGGCCACTTAATAGGTAGCTGTGGCGCGACGCTACCAGCCAAAACAAGACGGCAACAGTCGGAGGAGAAAGTATGGATATCAAAGGCCCGGCAGCGATTGATGTATTTAAACCTTATGATATTTCCCCTTACGAAGACAAAACACTCAGAGCGGTTCAGCTGGAGCCTGCCTATACGCCCGCAAAGGAGTCTTTTCAGGCGTTTCAGCAGCGGCATTATGCGTGGCGAACCGGTGACAAACAGGCCGATATTTCCCATGTCCCCAAAGATGAAGGCAAGATACCGTTGCCCACGCTGGGCGAAAGCTTGCAGGAGATGTTCCTGGGCGCGGTATTGGGCGGGCCGCTGCCGGAATTCCCGGGCGGAGTGCGAGCGCTTCCCGGTGCCGGCGCGGCGCGGCTTGCTGAACGACCTTCTGGCACTGCTAAAGGCCCGCACGGTGAAATCAACGTCGCTATTGCGGAGTCGAAAATGGCGGTGGCAAGGCCATTAAATCCAGCTACGGAAGCGAACGTTTCCGCCAGTAAGCCGTTAAGCCACGCCATACCTGACGCCTCTGGCCCGGACGTATTACATGTTTCATTACCGCAAGCGGGAGGAAAAAATTTTTCCGAGGCCATGGCGTCGTCAAAACTCAACATCAAACAATTCGCTGATATTGCTAAAGTTGGCGCGGATGTGGGTGAGAAAGAGATGGGGAGGGTGACATTATCCGGTGAAATCAATATCGTGCGTCGCGATGGCCCCTTAAATGATCCGAATATGTATATGTTTTTCACCGACAGCTACAAGGGCGAGCCGCGGCTGAATATCATTGGTCATGGCATTTTTACACCAAACGGTGACAGCACGACCGGCCTGCAGGTCGCTGGTGGTATCAAAGGGCCGTTTGATGTGGCGCTGGATACACTGGAACTGGCGGGCGATGTGAGGTTTAAAAACATCCGTTGCTTAAGTTGTCACGGGGCGGAAGGCGGCATTGATTCCTTCGCACAAAAACTGGCGAATTACACCGGCGTGCCGGTAAAAGGTTATCACGGTTCGGTCACCGTTGGCGGGCATGCGGACGGTTCAAATATGGTCGTGATAAAAAATGAGATGGACGCGCTGTTCTATTTTGGCAAGCGCGAAACGACGCATTACCAACCGCAGAAATTCCACCCGCTCTGGCGACCGTGGGAAACCCGTATTCTTGAATAAAACAATCGTTGTGCTGAAGTGAAAGCGCAGATGCCCGCGAAGTTGAGTCCTGGTGGGCATCTGTATTTTTACGTCCTGCTTCGGCGAGTGTGCATTCCCTTTTACCACCCCTGGCTGGCAATAAGACGGCTTATCCGCCCGATCCCTCTATTAAATCAAATAGATGTGTACCGATTTACGCACCGGTGAGCGATTATGCCAATGCCAGTAAAGATCGGCCGCTGGCGCAGATCCGATGTTTATATTTATGCGAAAGGGCGTCGCGTAGAAAAATGACCCCCCAGAGGAAATAAAAAAGCGCCCGCAGGCGCTTTAAGCAATCACGTTACGATCATCGGCCACTCGGGTGGCGCTTTTTGCGCGATCTCTTCCATCACGACGAGCAGGTTGTGCCAGCTCGTGGAGAGATCTATCGCCGTAATGCCCAACAAACCGGTAGCGAACCAGCATGCCGCCGCTAAGCCCATGCCGCTGCTGATCACTGCCAGGCCAATATAATCAGCACGACGGAAGCGAATGTTCAGCGTACTGGCCATAAACATCAACACTGCACTCAGTAACTGCCAGCGGAGAAGCACGACGCTGGCGGTAAAGGTAGCCATCAAACCATCCTCAGAAAGACCGAATACCGGGCGGACAAGCACGTTGCGCGAGTGGCAATGCTGAAGATCCGCGAATAACACAACGAATTGAAACGGCGTTCCCCGTTTCAGGAATGTGTGAACTATATCACATTTGTTGATTTATTCGCCAGTACAAAAAGCGTGCTTTTTGCATCGTGTTGGTTGTGTTTTATCCGAAAATATATCGCCAATGTATTTATGTGTGCACGGGAATGAATGTTTTTTTTATCTAATACATTTGAGTGATATTTAGCATCCTAATTGCCACAACGTTTACAGGTTGTGTCGCATATATTATGCTTTTGAGGATAATCTTATTAGCCTGTGAATGATGATTCAGGGTTTTGATCTTTATCGATATATTCTTTTTCATCACGTCCTGTATGCGTGAGGAAGATATTTGTGCGCGCAGTTGCGCTAACTGAATTGATGACCGCCTCTTCTTTTTTCCTGATGACATCATTTTAAGCTGGTTTCGCGTCTTATAACCTGCGAATGAAAAAATATGAAAATAGAAAATTCCGCCGTGCCGCCTGGGGACGCTGATGCGGCGTTGTCGGTTCTGGCCAGGCTGATGCCCTGGCTCACTGCGCAACGCTCAATGGAAGAGATATTACGCGCGATCAATGCAGCACTTGGATCCACGCTTGCGTGGGTGGTTATCCGGCAGGACGACGCGTGGCAGCTCGTCAGTTCAGGGTCGCCGGGCTGCACGTTGCAGGATGTACAAATCTTTCTTGAGCAGTCTCAACTGCAACGACATCAGCGCGCCTGGCGAGTCATTTGCTGGCGGCGACATGCCGGTGATTTATTATTTCCGCATCATGAAATAGCGGCCAGAAAATTACGTAGCGGTATTTTGTGTAAGTTAAATTATAAAGAGTCAGGAGTCGAAGGTTATTTCTTTTTGGCATTTTCGCAGTCCTTGCACTCTTTATCCATCGTGAAAAATGTCGTTATTGTTTTGGTCGAAAAACTAAAAAATTATCTTGCTGAAATTGTCGCCCGGGAACGCACGGCGAAAGAGATGCAGCGTATTGTGACGCAATATAAAGCGTTATTTGAACGCGCTCCGGTTTTAATGAACTCGTTTGATAAAAGCAATCGCTGCATATTATGGAATGGTGAGTGCGAACGCGTATTTGGCTGGAGCATGAATGAGCTCAATCAGCAGGCCGATCCATTAGCGTTATTTTTCCCCGATCCCGAGGTACGGCAAAAAGTTCGCGCTTCGGTTAATACATCGCCGGCCGTCGACATGCATGAATGGCACCCGGTACGACGTGATGGCCAGGTGCTGACGGTACTCTGGTCAAATATTCAACTGCCGGATCACTCTGTGCTGAGTATTGGGCTCGATATTACCGAGCGTAAAAAGGCGGAGCGGCAGCTGGAAATGAAAGCCACCATTGACGATCTGACCGGCTGTTATAATCGTTTTTCTATGTTGCGGAAGTTAAAAGAGGCGCTGGTGGCCTGTCGCCCGGACGAGCCGCGCAGCCACTTCAGCATGCTGATGCTGGATCTTGATTATTTTAAAAATATCAATGATCGCTGGGGGCATTTAACAGGCGACGCCGCACTGATTCATTTTTGCGATCAGATCCGTGAACATTGCGATCCGTCATATATTTTTGGTCGTTTAGGCGGTGAGGAATTTCTGATTTTAATGCCGCATACCCACAGTAAAATGGCGCTGCGTTTTAGCCAAAAAATCCGCGCGTCACTGGCGCGAAATCCATTGTTTAGCAATGGTGAAAAGATAGCCTTATCCTTTAGCGCTGGTTTAGTATTCGTCACCGGTGAAGAGTCCGATACTTCAGTTTTACTTACGCTTGCGGATAACGCCCTGTACGATGCGAAACGCGCAGGCCGCAGTCAAACCGTGGTGGTTGGCGCTTTTTTATAAATAAAGAAGAAATTATGAAGACTTCGCAACGACAGATGAAAAAATACGCGAATGGCGTGCCTTTTTTTTATCCTGCGGCCAGTTTAGCTTAATCAGCGATACTCTGTTGTATTAAGTTAAAACACCCCCATGCGAATGGATTAATATTTTCCTTAATATAAACATTGGGCACACTCTGAGTTTGCTTTATGGTCGCCTGTTTCGGTCATAACCAAATATTAGGTTTTTAATGAGAAAAGTCAGTTGCTAATGTCGTTTGATTCATGCAACGTAATCACCTGTTTATCAAAGCATCCTGCCAAACATTAAAAAGGCGCTTTAAATGCATGGATATAGGCGGACATGAATCATAGCGTGCGTCGCAAGATGCTCAGCGTCGTCGTGCTCATCACGGTAGTTCTTCTGCCGCTGATGTTGTCGCTATGGTTTGCGCATATTCGTGCGGTGAAAGAAACGAGTGCCCAGCTTCAATCGTTTGCCCAATTAGCGCTAAATAAAACGGAGCGCGTTATCCAACAAGTGGATACGGTTCGCAGCGCCGCGGAAAAATACCACGGACAAATTTGTGCGCCGGAACATCGCGCGGCCATGCTCAATATCGTCCGCAGCAGTATGTATGTTTCGGATTTAATTTATGCCCGTGGCGACCACTTTTTATGTTCGAGCGTAATAACGCCCACGCAATCGTATGCTATTTCACCAGCGGATTATAAACGCGCGCCCGATATCGCTATTTATTACTATCGTGATACGCCTTTTTACGCAGGCTACAAGATGGTGTACATGCAGCGCGGAAATTATGTCGCGGTGATTAATCCGCTCACTTACAGCGATGTGGCATCAGACAATCCTGATCTGGCTTACGGTATTTACGACACCGTTACGCACCAGTTTTTTTCCGTCAGCCAGAATGCCCACCTTAGTAAGTTAGCTACGCTGTTACGCACCGACGATTTAACATTCCAGCAGGATCAGCGCTTTTATACCATTGCGCGTTCGGAGAATCGTCCGATCGCGATTATTGTTTCGACATCGAGTGACCACTATTTTCAGGCGCTTTATCACCAGGCTACTTTAACACTGCCGCTGGGCGTGATTGGTAGCGTTATTCTGCTATTAATATGGTCGCGAACACGGCAGGAGTTTAACTCTCCACGCCGTATGCTCCACCGGGCGTTAACCCGACGCCAGCTTCGCCTTCATTACCAACCTATTATCGATATCAAAAATGGCACCTGCGTTGGTGCGGAAGCGTTGTTGCGCTGGCCGGGGTTTAATGGACCGGTCATGAGCCCGGCGGAGTTTATTCCGCTGGCAGAAAAAGAGGGCATGATTGAGCGTATTACCGATTATGTCGTCGACGAATTGTTCAGCGATCTGGGCGATTTTCTGGCAATGGTGCCGCAACTTTATATTTCAATTAACCTCTCCGCCTCCGATTTTCACTCCTCGCGCCTGATTTCATTGATTGCCAATAAAGCCAAGATGCATGCAGTACGCGCCGAGCAGATTAAGATTGAAGTGACCGAGCGCGGGTTTATTGATGTGCCGAAAACCACGCCGGTTATTCAGGCGTTTCGCCAGGCGGGTTACGAAGTGGCGATTGATGATTTCGGTACCGGTTATTCTAATTTGCACAACCTGTACTCGCTGAATGTCGATATCCTGAAAATCGACAAATCGTTTATTGATACGCTAACGACGAACAGCACCAGCCATTTGATTGCTGAACACATTATTGAGATGGCGCAGAGTCTGCGTCTGAAGATTATTGCGGAAGGGGTCGAGACGGCGGAGCAAGTCACGTGGTTGTTAAAACGCGGTGTGCAGTTCTGTCAGGGGTGGCACTTTGCAAAGGCGCTGCCGTCACAGGAATTTAAACGCTGGGTACAGCAGCCGCCTTCGTTAAAGTGATAACTCATCAGGCCTGGTGTCGGTAATCGCTGGGTGTGCGATCAAACTCCCGGCGAAAGACGCGGGAAAATGTTTGTTGCGAGACATATCCCAAATCCATCGCGATATCAAAAATAGGCCGCTGCGTGGTTCGCAGCGCTTCCGCTGCCAGCAGTAAACGGCGCTGGCGAATGTAGTCACCCAGCGTTTGATGCATCACGGTGCGGAACATCCTCTGTAAATACCATTTCGAATAACCTGACTTTCTGGCGACTACATCAATGTTCATTGGTTGGTCGATATGTTCATCAATCCATTCAATAAGTGTCTGAATAATTTGCTGATGGGACATATGGCTTCCTCATTTCCCGATTCGTCGTTTTGTCTGGAAGCGAGTATAATTCCTCAAGTTAACTTGAGGTAAAGAGGTTTTATGGAAAAGAAAACGCCGCGTATTAAAGCCTTACTCAGCCCCGGTGAAGTGGCGAAGCGCAGCGGGGTTGCCGTCTCTGCGCTGCACTTTTATGAGAGCAAAGGCTTAATCAAAAGTACCCGTAATACCGGCAATCAACGGCGCTATACGCGTGATGTGCTGCGCTATGTGGCGATCATCAAGATTGCCCAGCGCATTGGTATTCCGCTGGCGACCATTGGTGACGCGTTTGGTGTGTTGCCGGAAGGGCATACATTAAGCAAGAAAGAGTGGAAACAGCTGTCGTCACAGTGGCGTGAAGAGCTGGACAGGCGCATCCATACGCTGGTGGCCTTACGTGATGAGCTGGATGGTTGCATCGGCTGTGGCTGTTTGTCGCGCAGCGATTGCCCGCTGCGTAACCCCGGCGACCAACTTGGGCAGCAGGGCACCGGCGCGCGCTTGCTGGAAGACGACTGAAACGTACAAAAAACTAAAGCGCCCGTTGGGGCGCTTTAGTCGTTTTCCGGTCTTTGTCTTTCTCTCTATCCCGCTCAGTTACGGGAGGGTTTCCCCCGACACCAGCACCCCTCAGTATGTTGGAGGTTCCGGGTTGTGCTGACACTTTTAGTGTAGGCCACAGCGGCATAATTGCTACTTTTTTGAGCAATTATTTTTGTCTTTTTTTCACCGCTGCAAGTGCGGGTTTTCTATAGTTAATGTGTATGAATTCTCTGGAGAAAAATATGCTTACGGTGCATCACCTTAATCAGTCTCGCTCCCAGCGCGTGCTCTGGGCTTTGGAAGAATTGGGCGTGCCGTATCAAATTGTCCGCTACCAGCGAGAAAAAACAATGCTGGCACCGGCATCCCTGAAAAAAGTGCACCCGCTCGGCAAGTCACCGGTGGTGGAGGATGAAGGGCTGATCCTCGCCGAATCCGGGGCGATCCTCGAATATTTGCAGGAAACTTACGACCCTGAGCAACGCTTTAAACCGCAGGAGACAAAACAGAAGCTGGATTACCGTTTCTGGCTGCACTACGCCGAAGGTTCGCTAATGCCAGTGCTATTAATGAAACTGGTGATGAACAGCCTGGGTAAACCCCCGGTGCCGTTCGGGATACGCAGTGTGGGCAAACTCCTCGCTAAGGGTGTCGATAAAGCGTTCCTGAAACAGCAAATTGAAAACCATGCGCGCTTTATTGAAGGCGAACTGGCGCAGAAAAGCTGGTTTGCAGGAGATCAGCTGAGCATGGCCGATATTCAGATGAGTTTCCCGGTGTTTGCGCTGCTGGCTCGCGGCGGCGTGGAGGATTTGCCCAACTTACGTGCGTGGCAAAAACGGGTCGAGATGCGTCCGGCATGGCAGCGCGCCATTGTGCAGGGTGGGCCATTTGATCTGCCTGGCAGCTAAAAATGATCGGCAAATGTTGCAAAGTTGCGCACCGACGATAACGTTTGCGCATCTGACGCCCACTTCTTCGCCGCTTCGCGCGAAATTTAGCGAAAAGCGGCAAAGTTCAGTTGAAAAGCGCCATATAAACGCTGGATAATCGTTTGCCTTTTTTTGACCAACCGTTGTATGCGCGGAGTTAAACGTTTGCTTTTTTGTGACCCTTTGTCACAACGCAGCCCAGGGAGATGACGTTTAACCGGCAGTGGACTGTCCACCACGCATGCCAACGCACAATAAAATTCTCAGGGGATGTTTCTATGTCTACGCCTTCTGCGCGTACCGGCGGTTCGCTTGACGCACTGTTTAAAATTTCTGCCCGTGGCAGCACGGTTCGTCAGGAAATCGTTGCCGGTTTAACCACCTTCCTGGCGATGGTCTATTCGGTCATCGTCGTACCTGGCATGCTGGGTAAAGCCGGTTTCCCACCGGCGGCTGTGTTTGTCGCCACCTGCCTGGTAGCCGGTGTCGGCTCCATCGTGATGGGCCTGTGGGCGAATCTGCCACTGGCTATCGGTTGCGCTATCTCTCTGACCGCCTTTACCGCGTTCAGCCTGGTGCTGGGCCAGCATATCAGCGTACCGGTCGCCCTTGGCGCGGTGTTCCTGATGGGTGTGCTGTTTACCGTTATCTCTGCCACCGGCATCCGTAGCTGGATCCTGCGCAACCTGCCGCAGGGCGTTGCGCATGGCACCGGTATCGGTATTGGCCTGTTTCTGCTGCTGATCGCCGCCAACGGCGTGGGTTTGGTTATCAAGAACCCGCTGGACGGCCTGCCGGTGACTCTCGGCCACTTTGCCAGCTTCCCGGTGATCATGTCGCTGATTGGTCTGGCGGTGATTATCGGTCTGGAAAAACTGAAAGTGCCAGGCGGCATTCTGCTGACCATTATCGGCGTGTCGATTGTGGGTCTGATTTTCGACCCGAACGTACATTTTTCTGGCATTTTCGCCATGCCGTCGCTCAGCGATGACAAAGGCAACTCGCTGATCGGCAGCCTGGATATCGTCGGCGCGCTGAACCCGGTGGTGCTGCCAAGCGTGCTGGCGCTGGTGATGACAGCGGTATTTGACGCCACCGGCACTATCCGTGCGGTAGCGGGCCAGGCAAACTTGCTGGGCAAAGACGGCCAGATTATCGATGGCGGCAAAGCGCTGACCACCGACTCCCTGAGCAGCGTCTTCTCAGGCCTGGTGGGGGCGGCACCGGCAGCAGTGTATATCGAATCTGCGGCGGGTACGGCGGCAGGCGGTAAAACCGGCCTGACGGCGATCACCGTGGGCGTGTTGTTCCTGCTGATCCTGTTCCTCTCTCCGCTCTCTTACCTGGTCCCGGCTTATGCCACGGCACCGGCGCTGATGTACGTTGGTCTGCTGATGCTGAGTAACGTGGCGAAAATCGATTTTGCCGACTTCGTCGACGCGATGGCGGGTCTGATTACAGCCGTGTTTATCGTGCTGACCTGCAACATCGTAACCGGCATCATGATCGGTTTTGCTTCGCTGGTAATTGGCCGCGTGGTATCCGGTGAGTGGCGCAAATTGAATATCGGCACCGTGGTGATTGCCATCGCGCTGGTGGCTTTCTATGCGGGCGGCTGGGCGATCTGACACCGCTTTTCCTCTTCCTGTGGGCAGAGGGCGTTGAGCATAAACCTTTACACAATGGGCAACTTCGGTTGCCCATTTTTTTGCCCACAGCCCGGTTTCTTTGCGTTAAGCTGAAGGCTCTGGCATCAAGGTCTGAGGCCTTTATAACAACACATCGCAAACAGGGAACGCATGGAAATATTTTTTACCATTCTCATCATGACCCTTGTCGTCTCGCTTTCTGGCGTCGTGACTCGTGTTCTTCCATTTCAAATCCCGCTTCCGCTGATGCAGATCGCCATCGGCGCACTGCTGGCCTTTCCTACCTTTGGCCTGCATGTGGAGTTCGACCCGGAACTGTTCCTGGTTTTGTTTATTCCGCCGCTGCTCTTCGCCGACGGCTGGAAAACGCCCACGCGCGAGTTTCTCGAGCATGGCCGCGAAATCTTTGGCCTGGCGCTGGCGCTGGTGGTGGTCACCGTGGTCGGGATCGGTTTCTTAATCTACTGGATGGTGCCGGGCATTCCGCTGGTGCCCGCCTTTGCGCTGGCGGCGGTGCTGTCGCCAACCGATGCCGTAGCGCTTTCCGGCATTGTCGGGGAAGGGCGCATTCCGAAGAAAATCATGGGTATTTTGCAGGGCGAGGCGCTGATGAACGACGCTTCGGGCCTGGTGTCGCTGAAATTCGCCGTGGCGGTAGTGATGGGCACCATGGTGTTCACCGTGGGCGGCGCGACGTTCGAATTTTTCAAAGTGGCGATTGGCGGTCTGCTGGCCGGGTTTGTGGTCAGCTGGTTGTATGGCCGCTCGCTGCGTTTTCTCAGCCGCTGGGGCGGCGATGAACCGGCAACGCAAATCGTGCTGCTGTTTCTGCTGCCGTTCGCCTCCTATTTGATTGCGGAACACATCGGCTTTTCCGGCATTCTTGCGGCAGTCGCGGCGGGGATGACCATCACCCGTTCCGGCGTGATGCGCACCGCGCCGCTGGCTATGCGTCTGCGCGCCAACAGCACCTGGGCGATGCTGGAGTTCGTCTTTAACGGCATGGTGTTCTTGCTGTTAGGCTTGCAGTTGCCAGGCATTCTGGAGTCTTCGCTGGTGGCGGCAGAAGCCGATCCAAATGTCGAAACCTGGATGTTGTTTACCGATATTGTGCTGATTTACGCCGCGCTGATGCTGGTACGTTTTGGCTGGCTGTGGACGATGAAGAGATTCAGCCAGCGTTTCCTGGTGAAAAAACCGATGGAGTTCGCCTCGTGGAGCGACCGCGAGCTGCTGATCGCCACTTTTGCCGGGGTGCGCGGGGCGATAACGCTTGCCGGTGTGCTCTCCATTCCGCTGTTGTTGCCGAGTGGCGATGTATTTCCGGCGCGCTATGAACTGGTGTTCCTCGCCGCCGGGGTGATCCTGTTCTCGCTGTTTGTTGGCGTAATCGCGCTGCCTGCATTGTTGCAGCATGTTGAAGTACGCGACCACGCGCAGCAGTACAAAGAGGAGCGGATGGCGCGCGCAGCAACGGCAGACGTGGCGATTGTCGCGATTCAGAAGATGGAAGAGCGGCTGGCGGCAGACACCGAAGAGAACATTGATAACCAGTTACTCACGGAGGTGAGTTCGCGGGTGATCGGAAATCTGCGCCGCCGTGCAGACGGACGCAATAACGTTGAGAGTTCCCTGCAGGAAGAGAATCTGGAGCGCCGTTTCCGCCTGGCGGCACTGCGCTCAGAGCGCGCCGAGCTTTACCATCTGCGCGCAACCCGGCAGATCAGTAACGAGACGCTGCAAAAACTGCTGCACGATCTCGACCTGCTGGAAGCACTGCTGTTAGAGCATAAGTAAACCCTGCGCCGGGCCGCCGTTTATGCGCTGCCCGGCCAGTTAACCCCGCTACTCGCTTTTCTCATCAAGCCAGAACCCTTTACAACATTGCAGCCACGCCTGCGCACTGCGGGAAAGATAAACCCCTTCGCGCCAAATCATTCCTAACTCCCAGCGCAGGTCGCTCTGCAGCGGGATCCAGCGCAGCGTGGTTTTATCCAGCCGCTGGCAAACCGGCTCCGGCAGAATGGCAATACCCACGCCCGCTTGTACCATCGCAGCGAGAAAATCCCACTGACCGCTGCGCACGGCGATACGCGGCTTCACGCCGTGTTGTTGAAACAGCAGCATGAGCTGGCGGCTTAAGGCGAAATCTTCGTTGTAGATCAGCAGCGGATGCCCGGCGAGTTCTTCCGGCGTCACGACTTCACGCGCAAGCCAACTGCCGGAGCGCGGCACCAGCACGCACATTGCATGGCTGAACAGCGGCAGGGTAGCCAGGCCACTCTCTTCTTCGGCCGGCAGTGCCGTCATCGCCACATCCAGTTCACCGTTGCTCACGGCTTGCTGTACGGTCAGACCGCCAAACTCGGCAATTTTCAGTTCCACGCCGGGGTAGCGCTGGCTGAAGAGGTTGATTGGCCCGGCCATCAGCATGCCGACCATCGGCGGAATGCCGAGGCGCAAAATCCCTTTGTTCAGGTGATTGATGTCGCCAAGTTCGGTTTCTAACTGGCGAAACTCCGCGAGGATGGCGATGCCGCGCTCATACACCACGCGGCCGGTATCGGTGAGTAAAAGTTTGCGCCCGTCACGAATAAGCAGCGTGCAGTTCAGCTCGTCTTCGAGATTTTTCAACATCTTACTGATGGTCGGTTGCGTCACAAACAGGCGCTCCGCCGCGCGGGTGAAACTTTGCTGGCGTACCACCTCCACAAAATAGCGCAGCGTTCTGATGTCCATAATTATTCCTTAGAACTATGTATGCGATGAGTTTAATTCATTTCAGTAGCGCATTGGGGCTCTCTATACTGGCCGCCTGCTTATTTGATGGAAAATCGTTATGGACGTGGCGTTAAGCCGTGTTACGCCTGCCCTTGTGCGTCGTTTACAGGTTCCGCTTCAGGTATTGCTTTATGCCGGGCTGTTTATCTTTGCGCAATACCTGGTTCAATGGCTGCATCTGCCGCTTCCTGCCAATCTGGTGGGCATGATACTGCTGCTGGGGTTAATACTTTGTCGGGTGATCCCGCTCAATTGGGTGCGTGCCGGCGCGCATTGGCTGCTGGCGGAAATGTTGCTGTTCTTCGTGCCTGCGGTGGTCGCCGTGGTTAATTACGCGCAACTGTTGATGGTGGAAGGCTGGCGCATTTTTATGGTGATCGGTTTGAGCACGCTGTTGGTGCTCGGTGCTACCGCCTGGGTGGTGGATAAAGTCTACCGCTTTGAACTCAGCAGGCTGAAAAAATGAGTGATTTCGCTTTAAGCCTGCTGTGCCTGGCGATGACGCTGGTGTGCTATTTCCTCAATAAACGGCTCTACCGCCGTTTTCGTAAATTACCGCTGATGCCACTGGTATTCACGCCGCTGCTGTTGGTGTTAATGCTGGTGTTCGGCCATATCTCCTGGCAGGACTACATTGGTGAATCCCACTGGCTAATGTGGCTGTTGGGGCCCGCGACCATCGCCTTCGCCGTGCCGGTGTATGACAACCTGGCGATTATTCGCCGTCACTGGATGTCGCTATCAGCGGGTGTGATCACCGCTTCGGTGGTGGCGGTGACCAGTTCGGTCTGGCTGGCGCGGCTGTTTACGTTGCCGGATGAGATCCAGCGCAGCCTCGCAGTGCGTTCAATCACTACGCCTTTTGCGCTGGCGGCCGCCGGGCCGATTGGTGGCCAGCCGGATCTGGTGGCGCTGTTTGTAGTGGTCACTGGCGTATTTGGCATGGCGGTTGGCGATGTGCTGTTTCTGCGCTTATCAATTCGCGAAGGCGTGGCGAAAGGGGCCGGTTTTGGCGCGGCCTCGCACGGCGCGGGCACCGCACGTTCTTATGAACTGGGGCAGCAGGAGGGCGTGGTCGCAAGCCTGGTGATGATGCTTTCTGGCGTATTGATGGTGCTGGCAGCGCCGCTGATCGCCAGCGTGATGTTTTAGCTCCCCGCCTGGCAACGGGGAGCCGGAAGGTCAGTGCTTTTTCAGCCTTGCGATCAGTTCGAACTCGTTAAAGTTAACCGGGCGTTGCTGCTGCATGGAAATGTTCCCGGCAATGCCGGTCAGAATCGACATCGCACCTGCGCGGTGATCGGCGGCGCGTTTCAGCGGGTCATTGCCCGGCGTGCCAAACAAGTCCGCCAGCATGGCGTTATCGCCGCCGCCGTGGCCGCCTTCGCCAAGAATAAAATCCGCTTTCCACGGTGCGGCAAACATCGGAAACACGGTGATCTCACAGGATTCAAGGCTGCCTTCATTGGCGCGTTCGCCGCCAGCGTTAACGTAGGATTTCTCGACGATTTTCATCTCCAGCCGCCCCTGGCTGCCGTTAAATACCACGTTTAGCCCTTCCCACGGTAGATAAGTATTTAGCGAATAAGTGAGCTGACACTGGTTCTGGTATTTCACCAGCACTGAAAGCGTGTCTTCAATGGTAATGCCGTCGCTGAACACGCTCTGATCGCGCCAGTAGTTATCTTCATGTTCGGCGTCGAGATAAAGCGCTTTTAACTGCGGATTGTCCGCCATATGCAGCGCGAAAGGATCATCGTGAGCGGCGGCATAGCCGTGCGTGCGCGGGTAAAATTGGCTAACGCCGCGTTTTTCGGCGTTCTCTTTGCCATAAAAACGCAGCCCGCCTTCGGCATACACCCGCTGCGGGTAGCTGTTGAGCCAGAAGTTCATCAGATCAAAATGGTGGGTCGATTTATGCACCAGCAGCCCGCCGCTGTTGCGTTTTTCCCGGTGCCAGCGACGGAAATAATCGGCGCCGTGTTCGGTGTTCAACAACCATTCGAAATGTACCGAATAAACGTCACCGATGGTGTTGTTCATCAGTAACTCGCGCACCTTACTGTGGTGCGGCGCATAGCGATAATTAAACGCCACGCGCACGGTTTTGCCGGTCTGCTCAATGGCATCGAGAATACGCAGCGCCCGCTGCTCGTCGATGGTCATGGGCTTTTCGGTGATCACATCGCAGCCTGCGTGTAACGCCCGCACAATGTAGTCGTCATGGGTTCTGTCCATGGTGGTGACAATAACAATGTCTGGCCGGGTTTCGTGGATCATCGCCTCAAACTGCGCCGCTTTCCACGTGGAAACGGGCTGCGCGTCTTCGTTTTGTAACAGCTGGTTGGCGTAATCCATGCGCGTCTGGTTGCTGTCGCAAAACGCCACCATGCGGGCATTCTCTTTCCACTGCCCGCCAATGGCAGAAATATACAGCCCGGCGCGCCCACCGGTTCCCACTAAAGCATATTTTTTCATCACACCCTCTTCAGTCATAAATGAATTAACGTGCTGATGTATTAAAAACATTGTTTCAATAATCTGAGGGTACTGTAGCGCGCTGGTGGCAGAGGGGTAGCGAAAAGGCGGGAAAGTATGATCCCCGGCCATTACTGACCGGGGTAGAAAGATTAATGGGCGCGGCCCTGCTCGATACCGATCCCGGTTTGCGAACGGATAAACTGCGCACGGAACTGTTCGCGCTCCAGTTTACCGGCTTCGGTGTTGTCGGTGGCGGAGAAGATCCAGATACCGATAAACGCCACGGCAATGGAGAACAGCGCCGGATACTCATACGGGAACACCGGTGCGGCGTGACCGAGGATCTGCACCCAAATTGTCGGGCCGAGGATCATCAGGACAACTGCCGTCAACAGGCCCAGCCAGCCGCCAATCATCGCACCGCGCGTGGTCAGCTTCGACCAGTACATCGAGAGCAAAATGATGGGGAAGTTACAGCTGGCGGCGATCGAGAAGGCCAGCCCAACCATGAACGCGATGTTCTGTTTTTCGAACAGGATGCCGAGCAGAATGGCGACAATCCCCAGTATCAACACGGTGATTTTCGACACTTTCAGCTCCTGGCGTTCGGTCGCGCCTTTGCGGAACACGTTGGCGTAGAGATCGTGGGAAACCGCAGAGGCACCCGCCAGCGTTAACCCGGCGACCACCGCCAGAATGGTGGCGAACGCCACGGCGGAGATAAAGCCTAAGAACAGGTTGCCACCAACCGCATCTGCCAGATGCACTGCCGCCATATTGTTGCCGCCAATCAGCGCGCCCGCCGCGTCTTTAAACGCCGGGTTTGCGCCCACCAGCATGATGGCGCCGAAACCGATGATAAAGGTCAGAATGTAGAAGTAACCCATAAACCCGGTGGCGTAGAACACGCTTTTACGCGCTTCGCGCGCGTCGCTGACGGTGAAGAAACGCATCAGAATATGCGGTAAACCGGCGGTGCCGAACATCAACCCAAGCCCGAGCGACAGGGCGGAGATCGGATCTTTCACCAGCCCGCCAGGGCTCATAATGGCCACACCTTTCGGGTGGACAGCCATCGCTTCCGTGAACAGGTTATTGAAGCTGAAACCGACGTGTTTCATTACCATAAAGGCCATAAAACTCGCGCCGAACAGTAACAGCACCGCTTTGATGATCTGTACCCAGGTGGTGGCGAGCATGCCGCCGAACAGCACATACAGCACCATCAGCACGCCAACCAGCACCACGGCGACGTGGTAATTCAGGCCAAACAGCAGCTCAATTAATTTGCCCGCGCCGACCATTTGCGCAATCAAATACAGCGCGACAACCACCAGCGAACCGCAGGCGGAAAGGGTGCGGATTGGGCCTTGTTTCAGGCGATAAGAGGCCACATCAGCAAAGGTGTAACGCCCCAGGTTGCGCAAGCGTTCGATTAAGAACAAAATGATCGGCCAGCCGACGAGGAAGCCGAGCGAGTAGATCAGGCCGTCGTAGCCGGAGGTGTACACCAGCGCGGAAATCCCCAGGAACGAGGCTGCTGACATAAAGTCCCCCGCTATTGCCAGGCCGTTCTGAAATCCGGTGATATTACCGCCAGCGGTGTAGTAATCGCTGCGCGAACGCACCCGTTTGGATGCCCAGTAGGTGATGTACAAAGTCAGCGCCACAAAAATGACGAACATAATGATCGCCTGCCAGTTGGTCGGCTGGCGTTGTACCTCGCCGGTGATGGCATCGGCGGCGTGAGCCGTAAAAGGAAGTGTGGCGGCCAGCGCCGTCAGGACTCTCTTCATGATGCTTTTACCTCGCTCAGAACCGCTTTGGTCAGACGATCAAACTCGCCGTTTGCCCGCCAGACGTACACGCCGGTCAGCACAAACGAAATCACAATCACACCGATACCAATCGGAATACCGCGCGTGACGCTGGTGCCTTCATGCAAGGGCGTACCGAGCCAGTGCGGGGCAAACGCGATCAGCAAAATAAAGCCGACGTAGATAATCAGCATGATGATGGAAAGCATAAAGGCAAACCGTTGCCGTCTTTCGACTAACTCCCTGAAATGCGCACTGTTTTCTATCTGTTGATAAATGTTATTCATCACAGAATTCTCCAGAGGTCTCCCCGTTGTCTTGCGCGCTGCCGGTCAGTTGGCCGCACGCGCCCGCCCCAGTCACATCGTTATCGTTGCGCCTGGGATATGCGCGTTTGCCGCTTTCCTGCAACACGAAATCCATTAGGAATTGTAGGGTGAGGTGGTTGTTTCCTCTCCTTGGAAGGAGAGCGTTATGGTTGCGTTTGCCGCCGGATAACACGCTTTCGCGCCGCTATCCGGCAGGGTTTTACGATTATTACGATGGCATGGTAATGGCCTGCTTCTCTTCGAGCAGTTTTTCCACTACGCCAGGATCGGCGAGCGTTGAGGTATCGCCGAGATTGCTGGTATCGCCAGCGGCGATTTTGCGCAGAATACGGCGCATAATTTTGCCGGAGCGGGTTTTTGGCAGTGAGTCTGTCCAGTGCAGCACGTCCGGCGTCGCCAGCGGGCCAATCTCTTTACGCACCCAATTTCGCACTTCGGTGTACAGCTCCGGCGACGGTTCCTCACCGTGGTTGAGCGTGACGTAAGCGTAAATAGCCTGGCCTTTAATGTTGTGTGGAATGCCGACGACCGCCGCTTCGGCGATTTTCGGGTGTGATACCAGCGCCGATTCAATCTCTGCCGTTCCCAGACGGTGGCCGGAGACGTTCAGCACGTCATCCACGCGACCGGTGATCCAGTAGTAGCCATCTTCGTCACGACGCGCGCCGTCACCGCTGAAGTACATATTTTTGAAGGTAGAAAAATAGGTCTGCTCAAAGCGTTCGTGATCGCCAAACAGCGTCCGCGCCTGGCCCGGCCAGGAGTCGGTGATCACCAGGTTGCCCTCGGTCGCGCCATCGAGCGCGTTACCTTCGTTATCCACCAGCGCAGGCTGCACGCCGAAGAACGGGCGCGTGGCGGAACCGGCTTTCAACTGGGTTGCGCCGGGAAGCGGGGTGATCATAAAGCCGCCGGTTTCCGTCTGCCACCAGGTATCCATGACCGGGCATTTACCGTTACCGATTTTTGACCAGTACCACTCCCAGGCTTCCGGGTTAATCGGCTCGCCGACGGAACCGAGGATCCGCAGCGAAGACCGGCTGGTGCCGTCAATCGCTTTATCCCCTTCCGCCATCAGCGCGCGAATGGCGGTTGGCGCGGTATAGAGGATATTCACGTTATGTTTGTCCACTACCTGGCTCATACGCGCCGGGGTCGGCCAGTTCGGCACGCCCTCAAACATCAGCGTGATGGCGCCGCAGGCCAGCGGCCCGTACAGCAGGTAGCTGTGCCCGGTTACCCAACCGACGTCGGCAGTACACCAGTAGACATCGCCCTGGTGATAATCGAAGACATATTTAAAGGTTGATGCGGCATAGACCAGGTAGCCGCCGGTGGTGTGCAGCACGCCTTTCGGTTTCCCGGTGGAGCCGGAGGTATAAAGGATAAACAGCGGGTCTTCTGCATTCACTTCTACCGGCTGGTGCTGGTCGCTGGCCTTGTCGGTCAGCTCGTTCCACCACAGGTCGCGCCCTTCATGCCAGTCGATGTTACCGCCGGTGCGTTTGAACACCACGACATGCTCGACGCTGCTGACGTTCGGGTTTTTCAGCGCGTCATCAACGTTTTTCTTCAGCGGAATGTTGCGCCCGGCACGCACGCCTTCATCGGCGGTGATCACCAGCCGTGAGCTGGAGTCAATAATGCGTCCGGCGACCGCTTCCGGCGAGAAGCCACCGAAAATGACCGAATGCACCGCGCCAATACGCGCACAGGCGAGCATTGCCACAGCGGCTTCCGGCACCATCGGCATATAGATGGCGACGACATCGCCTTTCTTAATACCGAGCGACACCAGCACATTGGCGAAGCGGCAGACATCGCGGTGCAGTTCACGGTAGGTGATGAGTTTGCTCTGGCTGGCGTCATCACCTTCCCAGATAATGGCCGTTTGATCGCCGCGTTCGGCGAGGTGGCGGTCGAGGCAGTTGGCCGCCAGGTTCAGCGTGCCGTCTTCATACCATTTAATGGAAATATTGCCTGGCGCGAAGGAGGTGTTTTTCACCTTCTTATAAGGCTTGATCCAGTCGAGGATTTTGCCTTGCTCACCCCAGAATGTGTCAGGGTCAGTTACCGATTGCTGGTATTTGGCCTCATACTGCTCCGGATTTATCAGGCAACGTTCCGCAATATTGGCGGGAATATCGTGTTTATGTATTTGGCTCATGGCGATTGCTCTCCTTGTAAGATGTTAATAATATGTCGCAAGAACGTTAATTGTAGGGCCTTTGCCAGCTTTGTTTACTATTTGCGCGATAGATCACGCATTAAATGAATTGTGCAAAAAGCGAGCAAAATAAATGTGCTGGCGCGCGAAAGAACGCAAAAAGGTGGAACGGCAAGAAAGACGCTTCATAACAGCAAGTTATGGAAGGTGACAATTCGATTACGCTTACTACCGGCGTAAAAAAG
This sequence comes from Enterobacter sp. R4-368, assembly GCF_000410515.1. Lineage (NCBI taxonomy): Bacteria > Pseudomonadati > Pseudomonadota > Gammaproteobacteria > Enterobacterales > Enterobacteriaceae > Enterobacter > Enterobacter sp. R4-368. The sequence continues at coordinate 3,423,087 of NC_021500.1, forward strand.
CAGGCTGTTGCAAGCCTATGAAAATCCATTATGTAATCAGTAGGGTGGTAATGGTTACGATGATGAATTATTCACTGCATTAACAAGGAATCGCAGACGAAATAACGTTAGAAATTGGCTTATGAGACATTTTTCGTGATTAAAAAATGCGCAAATAAACGAATTACCCACAATAATTTCCGATGGCAAATATTGGATTTGCCGATAGTGAAAAGTTTTTCATAACAAAGAGTTATTTGTCATAACTGAAATAAAAGACGGTTTTTGAGTAAAAATTCAGTCAAACCCCCTCCCGGTATAGGGTTGCGCGTTACACCCTGCAAATGATACTGATAATGCGCGTTAAAAAACCCCGCAATACTGTGCGACGCTAATCATACCCTTTCAGTATGTGTCGTTCCTTGCCTGGAATGGCGCTTCATTGAGGATGTCTGTAGTTATGAAAAACATGAAAATCAGCCTGGCCTGGCAGATTCTGCTAGCCCTTGTGCTGGGTATTCTTCTGGGTAGTTATCTGCACTACCACAGCGACAGCCGCGAATGGCTGATTGCGAATCTCCTGTCTCCGGCGGGCGATATCTTTATCCATTTGATCAAAATGATTGTCGTGCCGATTGTTATCTCGACGCTGATTGTCGGCATTGCAGGCGTTGGCGACGCGAAACAGCTTGGCCGTATCGGCGCGAAGACCATCATCTATTTCGAAGTGATCACTACGGTGGCGATTATTCTCGGCATCACGATGGCGAATGTGTTCCAGCCAGGCGCGGGAATTGATATGTCGCAGCTGGCGACGGTGGATATTTCGAAATACCAAAGCACCACCGCGGATGTGCAAAGCCACGCCCACGGCCTGATGGGGACGATTTTATCGTTGGTGCCGACCAATATCATCGCGTCGATGGCGAAGGGCGATATGCTGCCGATCATCTTCTTCTCAGTGCTGTTTGGTCTGGGGCTCTCTTCCCTGCCAGCTTCGCACCGCGAGCCGCTGGTCACCGTGTTCCGTTCTATTTCCGAAACCATGTTTAAAGTCACCCATATGGTGATGCGTTATGCGCCGGTCGGCGTGTTTGCGCTGATCTCTGTAACGGTGGCGAACTTTGGTTTCGCTTCGCTGTGGCCGCTGGCAAAGCTGGTTATCCTGGTCTATTTCGCCATTCTGTTCTTTGCGCTGGTGGTGCTGGGCATTGTGGCGCGCGTGTGCGGTCTGAGCATCTGGATTTTGATCCGCATCCTGAAAGATGAGCTGATCCTGGCGTACTCCACCGCCAGCTCGGAAAGCGTGCTGCCGCGTATTATCGAGAAAATGGAAGCCTATGGCGCGCCGGCGTCGATCACCAGTTTCGTGGTGCCGACCGGTTACTCCTTTAACCTCGATGGTTCGACGCTGTACCAGAGTATTGCGGCAATCTTTATTGCTCAGCTCTATGGCATTGACCTGTCGCTGTGGCAGGAAATCATCCTCGTGCTGACGCTGATGGTCACCTCGAAAGGTATTGCGGGTGTGCCGGGTGTCTCCTTCGTGGTACTGCTGGCAACGCTGGGTAGCGTCGGTATTCCGCTGGAAGGCCTGGCGTTTATCGCTGGTGTTGACCGTATCCTCGATATGGCGCGTACCGCGCTGAATGTGGTGGGGAATGCGCTGGCGGTGCTGGTGATCGCCAAGTGGGAGCACAAGTTTGACCGCAAAAAAGCGCGCGCTTACGAGCGCGAAATGTTGGGCAAATTTGATAAGACCGCCGACCAGTAACCTTCTCAATCCCTCCTTCATGGAGGGATTTTTACATCAGGCGGGCTTACCCGCCTTGCCTGTCAAACGACGCCGCTCGCTCATTAACGCTCTGATCGAACATCCCATCACGCTACCTCTATATGTATCCGGCCGGATGCTCAGCAGGGTTTCAACATTGATGGTAACGGGCGGGCAGGGCGGGGTCATTGTGCGTTATGCGCAGGGACAAAACGTGATCGGTCATATGCAGCTTCTCCTGTGCGCCCGGCGGTGAAGGTATTTCGCGACGGGCTGGCGCAGGCGGTGAGGGCCGACAAACGGCACATCACTCGTCATCAATGTTATGAATACCCAGGCTGCGTTGCAAAAACGCTTTCCCGGCAGGGGTGACGGTCAAAATACGTGCCTCATTGGTTTTAATGATAAAACGCTTCCTGAGTAGTGCGTTAAAGAGATGCGCGCCGAGCTCTCCCGAAAGATGGTAACTCTGTTCGCTCCAGTCCATGCAGGGGATCACCAGCGCCCGGCGTGAATGGCTAAGGGCGTGAGTATCAATGCCTAAGTGTGTGCTGAACCACGTATCGCCAGCGGCGCTAATGGCAAGGTTTCCCTCCGCGGCCTCGAGCACTTTTTGTTGGCAAAGGTGCTCGTAGATGGTCACGCCGACATGTCCGGCAATATGGTCGTAGCAGGTTCTGGCATAACACATTTTCTTGAACCCGCTGGGTTTGATGCGTTCCTGAAAATTGCTATCAGCATAGGTGGCGACCATCATTGATTCTATCGCCTGGGCAATCAGCGAGTTATAAAGCCGGTAATAACGGTTGCGGCCAATTTTATCAAAGGCAACGACGCGGCAATGGATGAGTTTCGCCAGATGATTACTCGTCGATTGAGGGGAAAGCCCGGCGGTGATAGCTAATTGCGATGCGGTGAGCCGGTTATTATCCATTAACGCGCAGAGCATTCTTGCCCGGCTCGCATCTGCTAATAAACAAGCCAATCGACTAAAATTGGGAAGTTGTTCTGTCATTACGTTCATAGTTCATTAAAGAATTAAACATTTATGTGTTTGTTCGTAAAGAATACCGCAATTCAGAACAGACAAGGCAGTCATAATGTTCTTACAACGACCTCTATATAAGGAATCCCTCCTCTTTTTCAGATTTTTTGCTTTAATTTTATGGCTTTTATTGACGGTTTATATTACTGGCTTTGTTAGTATTGCGGAGAATTATATTTTAAGTCTCGCCATGATGGTCGGCGCATTTGTCGGCAGTGCCACACCGGTCGGCGGTGGTGTGGTGGCGTTTCCGGTACTGACATTTATCAAGCAGATCCCCGCGAAAGAGGCCGCTGTTTTTTGCCTTGCTATGCAATCGTTTGGCATGACGGCGTCCTCTTTAGCGATATTTACCCGCAAGATACCGGTGGATAAATTTCTGATAACCTGGTGTGTAATAACCAGCTTTTTAGGCTATCTGCTGGCGTTATTTTATATTCCCAATCCCTTTTCATCCGCAGGTTTAAAAGTTTTCTTCTCCTCATTCTGGCTTGCTTTTGGCGCAGCGATTTTTGTCGTCCGAAGGAAAAAAACCATTTCGCAGACTGTTGGAATTACCCACGCGAGAGGCTGGCGATTACTGCTATTTATCGCTATTTGCTTTGCGGGGGGGATTGTAACGTCATGGATTGGTAATGGCATCGATGTGGTCTTTTTTTGTGTTTTGATTTTAATGTTCTCCCGCACCGAATCTGTGGCAACACCTTCTGCGGTTATTGTGATGGCATTGATATCCATCTTTGCGACAGCGTTAAATATCAGTGCCGGTAATGTGAATATGCAGACGTTAAAATATCTTAGTGCAACGATTCCGGTGGTCATTATTTTTGCACCTTTAGGTATTCTTTTTTCTGTTCGGCATGGGGATGCATTTATCCGAAAACTTCTGCTGGCGCTGGTTATTATTCAGTATCTGTTTACCGCTGCTGCTTTTTTCAGGCAGCTGGATTATGTCTTTCTCTCCATGCTCGTTATTGCTCTTTCATCCGTTTTATTGTTTGCCATTGGCTATATTGATAAAAGGAAAGCGGTGTGACCACGAGAAATATGAACTTTCTGATAAAAGTCGTTATTGCGACCCTCTGTATGGGGTCTTCTTTTCCAACCGGGAAATACTTAATCTCTTATGAAAACATGCCGCCATTTTTAATGGGCGGTTGGCGGTTTATGGCGGCCGGGCTTTTTATGCTATTAATTCCCATATTTACCCGTGGCATTCAGGCTATCATCCCGACCAGTGAAGGTTCTGTCGCGAAGGGGCTGCTTTTAACTGCGGTCGTCGGTGCGTTGCAAACGACAGGGACAATGGGTTTTCTCAATCTGGCGCTGGAGAGCGTTACCTCATCCATGTCTTCTATTATTCTTTTTACCAATCCTCTGTGGCTCGCGATATTGGCGCATTATTTACTGCACGATAAATTAAACAAGCGAAAAATTATCTCACTGGTCATCGGTGTTGCGGGTGTCATTGTTTGCCTGGGGCTTGAGAGCGTTAAAGGCGGAACCGGTTTATTTTATGCGTTTTTAGGATCGATATGCTGGGCGGTATGCACGGTCGTGAGTAAGCGATTTGTTTTTGATAAAGATAGCTGGGTATTTACCGGCTGGCAGCTTTTTCTCGGCGCGCTGTTTATGTTGATCATCGCCTGGATAAGACATGAAAAATATGATATCGGCGATTTACAAACCTGGGGCTGGGTGTGGTTTATTTGGCTTATTTTACCGGCCAGCGTTGGCTCGTTCGGTTTATGGTTTTCAGCACTACGGCAGGGCGGCGCAACCCTTGCCAGCGGTTTTCTGTTTCTGGTTCCTCTCTTTTCAACGATCTTTTCTATTTTCACCTTGCATGATGGTCTCTCCATCCAACTTATTATCGGCGGATGCCTGATTGTCCTTTCACTCTTTCTTCTTAATCGGGAGTATTAACATGGAAGTGGGTAACAGTATTTCGATATCAACCGGGAAACAATGGTCTTTTGATAACGATGTCGCCAGCCATTTTGATGAACATGTGCAAATGTCGGTGCCAGTTTATCAGGAGGGGCATGAGCTTATTGGTTTTTTAAGCGATTTCTTTATTAAAGAAGGTTCCGTGTTTTATGAAATCGGCTGCTCCACCGGCGCACTGATTCATAAAATCTATACCCGTCATAGTCAAAAAACAGCGACACGGTTTATTGGCGTTGAGCCGGTGCAGAATATGATCGCGCAGGCAAAAAAAAGAACCGGTAGTTTACCCATTGAATATGTGCATGACACCATTGAAAATATCGATATGGAAGCGTGCGACTTTATCGCCTCTTATTACTGCTTGCAATTTATCCCCCTGACTAAGCGCATAATCGCGTATGAAAAATTATACGACGCATTAATTCCTGGAGGCGCGCTGATTATTTTTGAAAAAGAGGTTATTGACGACTCTAAAATAAATGAAATGATAGAGTCTTGCTATCTGAAATTTAAGCTATCACGAGGCTTTTCGATTGATGAAATTATCGCTAAGAAATTTAGCCTCGAAGGAGTGATGCGGCCTTGCACCGAGCGGGAAAATAGAAAAATCCTTGCGGAAGTCGGGTTTAAACAAATTGCCACGATCATGAAATACGGTGAATTCCATGGATACCTTTGCATCAAATAAGCGCAGCCAGCAAAATAAAAGTAAATGGGAAGAGTTACATAAAAAATCGGCGAATCAAAGTGTGCGCACCACACCCAGTTACGCAATAAGACGAATTTACGAAAGTCTGGAATATATACAAACTGACTCGACTACCGTCAATACGCTTGAAATTGGTTGTGGATTTGGCCGCAATCTTCATTACCTGATTACACATGGTTTCTCTGATAATTATGTCGGTATTGATCAGACCGATGTCGCAATTAATAAAACAGCCGAGCTGCTAAGCGATTATCAACAAAAAGGTATTATACAACTTATCAAGGCCAACGCGGCGGGGGATTTACCCTTTCCGAATGCTCATTTTGATTGCATTTTCGATATTATGTCCGCCATCACCTTTATTCCCGATGAAGCGGTACGAGTCGCTTATTTCAGCAACGTAGTCAGGTTGCTGAAACCGGGCGGTGCTTATTTTTTCCTCGCAGTCAGTAACCAGGCGGTAGTTAACGATAAAGTCGTCGATGTAACGCTGGATGAGCCGGGCTTGTTTAAACGTAAGTTCGACAACATGATTGAAAAAGCCTATTCGGCGGCTGAGCTGAAACGCTATCTGGCGGGGTTGTCTGTTTGCTGTCTGGATGTGGTTTCCGAGCATACTCGCGCTTTCGGCGATGAAAAGTTCGAACGCGAAAATGGCTTCTGGTTTGGCTGTTTTACCAAAGAGATCTGAAAAAATGCGGGGTGATGAACACCCCGCATTAACCGCTTAACCCATTGCGCTTTCGCGCAGGCGAGTCTTCAGTTTGTTGTACTCATCTATTACATACTGCTCGGCGGCGCGCTGATCGGCGATCGGCTCCACGCGCACGGCGCAGTATTTGTACTCCGGCGTTTTGGTAATCGGGCTGAGGTTTTCCGTCACCAGCTCGTTACAGGCACCAATCCACCACTGGTAGGTCATATATACCGCGCCTTTATTAGGACGCTCGCTGACCTGCGCACGCGTGATGATTTTGCCTTTGCGCGAGTTCACCCACACCAGCGCTTCATCTTCAATGCCCAGCCTTGCAGCGTCGGCCGTGTTGATTTGCGCATAACCGGGTTCATCCGCCAGCGCGGCGAGCGCGGCGCAGTTACCGGTCATTGAACGGCAGGAGTAGTGACCCACTTCACGCACGGTGGAAAGCACCATCGGATACTCCTCGTTGAGTTTATCCATTGGCGCGACCCAGTCGCAGGTGAAGAACTTCGCCAGCCCATTCGGCGTGTCGAATTTTTCTTTGAACAGATACGACGTGCCTTGATCGGCATCCGACGTGTCACGACACGGCCACTGAATGTAGCCCAGCTCACCCATTTTTTCGTAGGTGGCGCCGTAGAAGTCCGGGCAGAGATGACGCAATTCATCCCAGATTTCCTGCGTGTTGTTGTAATGCATCGGATAGCCCATCCGGGTGGCAATCTCGCTGATGATTTGCCAGTCCGTTTTCAGATCCCACTTCGGTTCCACCGCTTTAAAGAATCGCTGGAAGCCGCGATCCGCTGCGGTATACACACCTTCGTGCTCACCCCAGGATGTCGACGGCAGGATGACGTCCGCCGCGGCTGCGGTTTTGGTCATGAAAATGTCCTGCACAATGACCAGTTCCAGCCCTTCAAACGCCTTACGTACCGCTGAAAGCTCGGCATCGGTCTGAAGCGGATCTTCGCCCATGATGTAGGCGGCGCGGACTTCGCCATGCTCAACGCGGTGCGGCAGTTCGCTGATGCGATAACCGGTATGCGCAGGCAGGCTTTCCACGCCCCAGGCTTTGGCGAATTTCTCGCGGTGCGCCTCCTCTTTCACGTACTGGTAACCAGGGTAGGTATCCGGTAACGCGCCCATATCGCAGGCACCCTGCACGTTGTTCTGACCACGCACCGGGTTCACCCCAACGTGCGCTTTGCCGAGGTTGCCCGTCAGCATCGCGAGGCTGGTCAGCGAACGCACGGTTTCCACCCCCTGGTAGAACTGGGTCACGCCCATGCCCCACAGAATGGCAGCGGTTTTCGCACCGGCATACATACGGGCGGCCTGGCGGATCTCCTGCGCAGTGACGCCGGTGATCTCCTCGACCGATTCCGGCGTATAGCCTTCAACGATTTTCCGGTACTCTTCAAACCCTTCGGTACGATTGGCGACAAACGCTTCGTCGTACAGCTTTTCCTCAATAATGACATGCCCCATTGCGTTGAGCAGGGCGATGTTCGACCCGTTTTTCAATGCAACGTGCATATCAGCAATGCGCGCGGTTTCGATTTTGCGCGGATCGCAGACGATGATTTTCGCCCCGTTTTGTTTCGCGCGAATCACATGATTAGCGACGATCGGGTGAGAATCCGCCGGGTTGTAACCAAAGATAAACACTAAATCTGTGTTATCAATTTCATTAATGGCATTACTCATCGCGCCATTACCGACCGACTGGTGCAGACCTGCAACCGATGGGCCGTGTCAGACGCGAGCGCAGCAGTCGACGTTATTGGTACCAATAACGGCGCGCGCGAATTTTTGCATTATGTAGTTGGTTTCATTACCCGTACCGCGGGAAGAGCCGGTGGTCTGGATTGCATCCGGACCGTACTTCTCTTTGATGGCGCTCAGACGACCGGCGACATAATCGAGCGCTTCATCCCAGGATACCGACTCCAGTTTGCCGCCGCGCTGGCGACGGATCATCGGGGTTTTCAGGCGAGGTGTCAGAATCTGGGTATCGTTAATAAAATCCCAGCCGTAATAACCCTTCAGGCAGAGCGTGCCCTGATTGGTCTTGCCCTGCGCAGCCTCCGCCCGAACGATTTTGCCGTTATCGACCACCAGGTGAATCTTGCAACCTGAGGCGCAATACGGGCAAACCGTGACGACTTTTTTCATCACTTTCGCTCCAGTTAAGAATATCGCCCCCGATTATGCATCTTCTATGCCACAGTGTTGCTGGGGGTATTCACTGATATTACGGCGGATATTTGGTCAAAATACTGACGAAACGCAGGTCATCGTCAAAAGTGACGTGTCGAAAGGCGAGGGGGATGTGACCCCGGTTAAAAATCCGGCATTTAGTCGCTGCATTTATCAATCGCAGCCAACAGAATGAGCCAGAATGAGCAAATAAAGCCTGGCGGAAGCGGATAATGAAACCTGCGATTCTGGTTGTGGATGACGATACGGCGGTGTGTTCACTGCTGGAAGATGTGCTCAACGAGCACGTCTTTACGGTCTACGCCTGCCATAACGGGCGTGATGCGGTAAACCTTTGTGCGCAGCATGCGGATATCGCGCTGGTGCTGCTGGATATGATGTTGCCGGATATCAACGGCTTGCAGGTATTACAGCAATTGCAAAAACTGCGCCCGTCGCTGCCGGTGGTGATGCTGACCGGGCTGGGCAGCGAATCGGATGTGGTGGTCGGGCTGGAAATGGGCGCCGATGACTACATTGGCAAACCTTTTAACGCGCGTGTGCTGGTCGCGCGCGTCAAAGCGGTATTACGGCGTACCGGCGTGCTGGCGGCGGAAGCCACCGCGATAAAAACGCCGGGGTTTGTCTTTAACGGCTGGCATCTCGATCCTGAGCGCTGTGAGCTGTTTAACCCGCAGCAGCAGAGCGTGGCGTTGACGCAAGGGGAGTACAGCTTATTGCTGGCGCTGGTGCAAAACGCGCGTCGGGTACTGAATCGCGAACAGTTGCTGGAGCTAACGCACAGCGAAAGCGTCGATGTGTTTGATCGCACCATTGACGTGTTGATTATGCGCCTGCGCCGCAAAATCGAAACCAATCCTCACCAACCCGCGTTGATCAAAACCTTGCGCGGGCTTGGTTACGTGTTTGCCGCAGACGTTTCTCACGGTGATAAAGCCGCCTGAGCCTCAGCACTCTTGTAATAACGCGTCCAGCGTTTTCGCGCCGTCAATGGCGTTGGCGCACAGCAGGCTGGCGCGGGCGCAGGCATGCGCCAGCAAAATGCTTTTTTGCAGCGGCCAGCTTTCATGGCAACCATATAAAAAACCGGCGCAAAAGGCGTCTCCCGCCCCCACGCTGCCAATAATTTCGGCCTGGCTCAGCATCCGCGAAGGTACCCAGCTGCCCGCTTCGCCGGGTGCTTCACCCCAGGCACCTTCCGGGCAGTGGATCACTACCCGCTGTTTTACGCCCGCCGCCAGCAGTTTTGCTGCGGCGAGAGCGATATTGTCGATATGCGGCCCGTCGTCGGCTGTGCGCATTGCCAGTCCGCTGAACTCGCCCGCTTCCAGTTCGTTGATCACCAGATAATCGAGATGCGGCAAGCAGGGCAGCACCAGCGGTTGATAGCGCGGATCGCCTTTGCGCGACACTAAATCGAGCGAGGTTTCAAAACCCTGTTCGCGCATTTGCGCCAGCAGGCGTGCGCTGCGGGTGCCAAATTCCTCATCGGGTTTATCCAGGCTGTCGAGCAGCAGTAAATAACCGAGATGGAAAATCTTCATGCTGCCATCCAGCCCGTCAAAGGCGGGCAGATCCAGCAGACGATTGGCTCCCGGCGAGTGGAAAAAGGTGCGCTGCCCGGAAGGATCGGTCATCACCTGCGACATGGACGTCGGTGCCGACGTGGTGCGCTGTACATGCTGGCGGTTGACGTGGTACTGCTCCAGCATCGCCAGAATATAATCGCCGTCGCTGTCTTCGCCCACCAGCCCGACCGCCTGTAGCGGCAGGCCAACGTGCATTTTCGCCAGCGTCAGCAGGACATTCAGCGGCGCACCGCCGGTGGAGCGCTCGCTGTGGGTGATTTCCGCCAGCCAGCCGCGCTCCGGCCACTGCACAATCTGGTGGACATGATCGACCAGCATATTTCCGGCGGCGATAACCCCTTTACGTTCCATCACAGTTGCCCCGCGCTGCCAAAGATGCGCATCTGCCCGGCGACGGTATCGGTAATGGCTTCTTCAACACTGAGCAATAACTGCGCGAACTCATCATACAGCGGCTGGCGGTTGCCCATGCGCTGCTCAATGGCGCCCAGTGCGGCTTGCGACATGCCGGTGTAGAAGTTGATCTTATGAATGCCGAGCGAGATGGCGCGGCGGAAATCGTCATCGCTGATGCCGGAACCGCCGTGCAGCACCAGCGGCAGGCCGGTTTGCTGGCGAATGGCGTCCAGACGTTCGAAATCGAGTTTCGGCTCGCCTTTGTACTTGCCGTGCGCGTTACCAATGGCGACCGCCAGCGTATCGATGCCGGTACGATCCACAAAATCCCGCGCCAGCGCCGGATCGGTGAAACAGGCTTCATCGGCGTGACCGTACAACGCACCGCCTTCATCGCCGCCCACCGCGCCCAGCTCGGCTTCAACGGAAACGCCCACCGCGTGGCACATCTTCACCACTTCCCGCGTCTGGCGAATATTCTCTTCGTACTCCAGCGTGGAGCCATCGAACATCACCGAACTAAAGCCGAGCCGCAGCGCGCGCACCACGGATTCAAAGTGCAGCCCGTGGTCGAGATTTAAGACCACCGGAATGTCACTGCAGGCGGCCTCGAATTTCACCGCTTCGACCAGCGAGTCCAGCGAGATGTACTTAAAATGCACTTCGGCGATGTTGATGATAAACGGCGAGCGCTCCTGTTTCGCGGCGGCGAACAGGGCGCGTAGAAAGTGGGAGTCGAGCACGTTGAACGCGCCCAGGGCGTAGTGATGTTCGCGGGCGTGGGTCAGGCCTTCGGCAAGAGAAATCAGCGGCATAGCAAACTCCTTTAGCTCAGAAACAGATGATACTCGTTGCACAGCACCAGCAGCGCCGGTTCGTCTTCCAGAATGTTGTTGTAGCGATCCATGGCATTCAGGAAGTGGTTGTCATGCTCGTCATCGTTTACCGACGACACTTCCCCGACCAGCACATCGCCGAAGCCGGGTTCGCCCCAGAAGCTGTGATACAGCCCCGGTGGCAGGCAAATACTTTCCCCTGGTGAGAGGCGCAGCTGGCTGCCCGCCGCGTGTGTCTGAATGCAGCCATCAATGACCACGGTAACGTCGGTGTTGAGCGTCTCGTCATTCGCTCCGGCGTTCCACAGTTCAATAATTAAATTACCGCCGCCGCGATTAATGATGTCCTCGCGCTTGCGCCAGTGAAAATGCATCGGTGTCACCTGTGCGTCGCGCACATGCATGATCTTTTCCGCATAACATTTTTCATAGGGCGCGCCGTTGGGCGAGCCGTTGCGCAGCGTAAACAGCGTCAGCCCCTGGGCGTAGAAATTCGAATTGCCGAAGGCGGTGACATCCCAGCCTAACTTCAGATCGAACACTTCGCGCCAGGCCTCTCTGTCCAGCTGTTGCCATTTGGTTGGTGGAAAACTGGCAAAAGGAGGCAGATGCACATCGTGCATCGAGAAGAACTGTCGTGTATGGCCGAGAATCTCATTAATGGCGGAGCGTTTCATGGTATCCCCTGTGTTGGCACTCCCTCTCCCTGGCGGGAGAGGGATAAACCGTTATTTCACCGTCCAGCCTTTGTAACTGCCGACATTCTGTTTATCGATCATGGTCACCGGGATCAGCACCGGCGCTTTCGGCGCGGGTTTGCCTTGCAGGATGTCATAACCAATTTCCACCGCGCGGGCGGCCATCACTTGGGGATCCTGAGCCGGGGTGGCGACAAACAGCGAGTTCTTACGTTTCAGCGCCTCTTCACCGTCCGGGCTGCCGTCGACGCCAACGATAAAGAACTCGTTGCGTTGCGCCTGTTTAGCAGCCAGATCGGCACCGATCGCCGTCGGATCGTTAATCGCAAATACGCCGTCGATTTTCGGGTTAGCGGCAAGCAGTGAGGTCATCACTTCCAGCCCGCCTTCACGGCTGCCTTTGGCGTTCTGGTTATCGGAAAGCACCTTGATGTCCGGGTGGCGTTTAAACTCGGTCTGGCAACCCTCGACACGGTTCTGTACGGCGGAAACCGGCGGCCCGTTGATGATCACCACATTGCCTTTGCCTTTCAGACGATCGGTGATGTATTTACACGCCATTTCACCCGCCTGGGTGTTATCGGAGGTAATGGTGGCGTCAGCGCCTTCCGCCGCTACGTCAACCGCCACGACGACGATCCCGGCGTCTTTCGCCCGTTTCACCGCCGGGCCGATGCCTTTGGAGTCTGCGGCGTTGAGGATGATCATGTCGACTTTGGCGGCGATAAAGTTGTCAATCTGCGCCACTTGCTGACCGAGATCGTAGCCGCTGGAAACCAGCGTCACTTTGACCTTATCGCCCGCCAGTTTGCGCGCTTCCAGCTCCGCCCCCTTGGTGATTTGCACGAAGAAGGGGTTGGCCAGATCGCCCACCGTCACGCCGATGGACTTCAGTTCTTTGGCCTGCGCGAACGGGGCGCTGGCCAGCAGAGCACCCGCGCAGAGCGCAGTGACAAGAGGTTTAAGACGCATGCTGTAATCCTCGCTTATGTTGCTGTTTTGTAGGGTATTGTTATGCTGCCTGATGATGCCGGGTACGGTATTTGTCGATCAGCACCGCTATGATGATCACCGCCCCTTTGATCACCAATTGCCAGAAGTAGGAGACGCCCATCAGCGTCATCCCATTGTTTAAGGTGGCGATAATCAGCGCCCCCACCAGCGTACCGGTGATGGTGCCAATGCCGCCGACAAAGCTGGTACCGCCGAGGATCACCGCCGCGATGGCGTCCAGCTCATAGCCCATGCCGAGGTTGCCGTTGGCGCTGTATAAGCGCGAGGCGCTCATCACCCCGCCAAGACCGGAAAGCAACCCGCTCATGCCATAGACGAACAGCAACACCAGCCACACTTTGATGCCGGTCAGGCGTGCGGCCTGCATATTGCCGCCCACCGCGTAAATATGTACGCCAAGCGTGGTGCGGCGCAGGATAAACCAGCACACCACAATCACCGCCAGCGCGATCACCACCAGCCACGGCACCGGGCCAAGATAGTTATTGCCGATCCACTCAAAACTGATGTCGGAGTTAATCACTGTGGTGCCGTCAGCCAGCAGATAGGCCGCACCGCGCAGCGCGGTGTAAGTGCCGAGCGTGACGATAAACGGCGGCAACCCGGCGAACGCCACCAGCGCACCGTTAAACAGCCCCAGCACCAGGCCAAGCATCAGCGCCGCCGGCACCGACAGCATGGCGAGCTCCGGTGTCAACGACACCACCATTGCTGCCACTGCTGTAGTACCAAGGATCGACCCGACAGACAGGTCAATGCCGCCAGTCAGAATGATGAAGGTCATCCCTGCCGCCAGCACGATGTTGATCGACGCCTGGCGGGTGATATTCAGCAAATTGCTTTCGGTAAAGAAGTTCGGCGCGATAAAGCCAAACACGGCGACGATGAGGATCAAAATCGGCAGAATGCCGACCGTTTGCATCAGATCGCCCATTAACATTTTTTTGGCGGAGGCCGATTTGGCGACCTCGGTGGCTGTATTTTCTTTGTAATCAGTCATGGTGTACCGCCGGATGTAGGGATTCGTTAACGCCGGTCGCCAGCGTCATGATGTTTTCCTGGGTGATGTCGCCGTTGAGTAACTCACCGGCAATCTCGCCTTCGCGCATCACATACACGCGATCGCTCATGCCGACCACTTCCGGTAACTCACTGGAGATCATCAGGATCGCCACGCCTTTGCGCGCCATCTGGTTCATGATCCGGTAGATCTCGCTTTTCGCGCCGACATCGACGCCGCGCGTTGGCTCGTCGAGGATCAAAATGCGGGGGCCAATCGCCACCCAGCGCGAGATCAGCAGTTTCTGTTGGTTGCCGCCGGAAAGCCCGCCCGCCCGTACTTGCGCGTGCGGCACGCGGATGTTGAGCAACTTGATGGCATCATCGGAGATCGACTGCGCTTTTTTGCGATCGAGCATTCCCCAGGCGGCGTCGCGCTCAAGCGTCGCCATGGTGATGTTCTCCTGCGCCGCCAGTTCGAGAAACAGCCCTTGCTCTTTGCGGTTTTCGGTCAAAAAACCGATGCCCAAATCAATGGCGGCGCGCGGGGAGTGGATCACCACCGGTTCGCCATCCACTTCGATCATGCCGCCGGTGGCTTTACGCACGCCGAAGATCAACTGCGCCAGTTCCGATCGCCCCGCACCAACCAGCCCGGCGAGACCGACGATCTCCCCGGCGCGGACATGCAAGCTAACCGGCTGGATCTTTTCGTTATCCGTCAGGTGGTGAATGCTCAGACGTGGGCTGCCGAGCGGAATATCGCGCTCTTTGTTAAACAGATCGCTGAGTGGTCGCCCGACCATCATGCGCACCAGCTCGGAGGCGTTCAGTTTGTCGCGGGTCAGGCTGCCGACGTATTGCCCGTCGCGCAGCACGCTGACGCGATCGGAAAGCTCATACACTTCCGCCATGCGGTGGCTGATGTAGATAATCGCCATGCCTTGATCGCGCAGACGCAGGATCAGTTCGAACAGGCGGTGAGTTTCACGCGAAGAGAGGGCGGCGGTGGGTTCGTCCATTACCAGAATGCGGCTGTTGCGGTGCAATGCGCGGGCGATCTCCACCTGCTGTTGTTCGGCGATGGTTAACGTCATCACCCGGTCGGTGGCTTTGAAATTGGCGCCAAGGCGATCGATCACCGCCTGGGCTTGCGCGGCCATCTCTTTGCGCTGCACCAGTCCGCCACGGGCGATTTCGCTGCCGAGAAAGATGTTTTCAGCGACGGTAAGATTGGGCGCGAGCTGCATCTCCTGGTAAATCAAGGTGATGCCCGCCGCCAGCGCGTCTTTCGGGCCTTTGATACTGTAAGGCTGTCCATCAATCAGGATCTCGCCGCTGGTGGCGCTGTACGCCCCGGCAAGAATTTTCATTAACGTGCTTTTCCCCGCGCCGTTTTCCCCCATTAGCGCGTGGATCTCGCCGGGCCAGACCGTCAGGTCCACCCCTTTGAGCGCGTAAAACTTGCCAAACGCTTTGGCAATGTTGCGCATCTCCAGAACGGGCGTTGTGCTCATGTCAGGCTCCCCGGAAGGACGATATCCGCACTTCATCACACGTTCGTAAATGCACAATGTCAGAAGCTGTTCATATTTGTCATAGTGACGCCCATACCCGCGTTGAGCCTCTTATGGAGCCACTATGCCGTATCGCGCGAACCCGTTCTTTTCCAGCGCCCGTGGGCGGTTGCTGTTTTTCAATGTGTTAGTGGTGGCCGTGACCTTAATGGTGTGTGGCGTGGCGGTACTTGGCTTTCGCCATGCCAGCCAGATCCAGGAACAGGTGCAACAGCAGACGCTGGACGATATGACCGGCAGCATGAACCTGGCGCGCGATACCGCCAACGTTGCCACGGCGGCGGTGCGTTTATCGCAGGTGGTCGGCGCGCTGGAGTACAAAGGTGAAGCCGAGCGGCTGAAAGCAACGCAAAGTGCGCTACAACACTCGCTAAACCAGCTGGCGAACGCGCCGCTTGCGCAACTGGAGCCGCAACTGGTGGCGCAGATCACACGGCGCAGTCATGAGTTGCAGCAAAGCGTCACCGAGATGCTGCAACGCGGACAGCGCCGCCACCTGGAGCGTAATGCGCTGCTCAGCTCGCTCTACCAGAGCCAAAGTTATTTGCGTCATTTACAGGAGATAAATATGCGGGAAGGGGGAAATATCCCCGACAGCCGCCTGCTGGAAGAGATGGACCGGCTCATCATCGCCGCTATTCAAACGCCTTCCCCGCGCCCGACCATCAAGCAACTGTCTGAAGTGATGGAGACATTACCGCTGCAAAGCGCCAGCCCAACGGTGGCGTTTATCCTGCCCGATTTCAGCGCCGAGTTGCGCAAACTGGAGCCGCTGTCGCTGCAACTGGAAGAGAGCGATCTGGCGATTAGCTGGTCGATGTTTCACATCAAAGCGCTGGTGGCGCTGCTCAACAGCGACATTAACCAGTATGTCTCGGAAGTGGCGAACGCCTCTGAGCTGCGCACCACCCAGAGCCATCAGGAGATGCGATCCATCATTGCGTTTATCAGCGTTTTCGCCCTGCTGGCGCTGGTGATCACTGGCTTTGCCGGTTGGTATATCTACCGTAACCTGGGGTCTAATTTGACCGCGATTTCGCGCGCGATGTCACGGCTGGCGCACGGTGAAAAGGACGTTTCCGTACCGGGTTTGCAGCGGCGTGATGAGCTGGGCGAACTGGCTCGGGCGTTTAACGTCTTCGCCCGTAATACTGCTTCGCTTGAGCACACCTCAAAGCTACTGAAAGAGAAAAGTACGCAACTGGAAACCACGTTTCACGCCATGCGCGACGGCTTTGCCCTGTTTGATAACCAGGGCTGTCTGGTCGTGTGGAACCCGCAATATCCGCTGCTGCTGGGGTTAACTGCCGATGCGCTTCAGCGCGGCCAGCATTACCAGCGTTTGCTGCACCAGGTGAGTGATTTACCCAACCATGTGCAGGAGAATCTCGCCCGGGCGCTGCCAAAACCGCAAGAATTGCGGCTGGCGGATGACCGTACCATTGAGCTGCGCTTCAGCCCGGTGCCTGGGCGCGGAATGGTTAACGTAGTGCTGGACCGAACCGAACGTAAAGGGCTGGAAGCCGCATTGCTGCACAGCCAGAAGATGAAAGCGGTCGGGCAACTGACCGGTGGGCTGGCGCACGACTTTAACAACCTGCTGGCGGTGATCATCGGCAGCCTCGAACTGGTCGCGCCCGGTTCGCCGGATGCGCCACGTATTTCGCGGGCGCTGAAAGCCGCCGAGCGCGGGGCGTTACTCACGCAGCGCCTGCTGGCGTTTTCACGTAAGCAGTCGCTGCATCCGCACGCGGTAGAGATGCAGCCGCTGCTGGAAAACCTCGGCGAGCTGATGCGCCATTCCCTGCCGGCGACATTGACGCTGGAGATTGAGGCGCAGAACCCGGCGTGGCCCGCGTGGATCGATGTCGGACAACTGGAAAACGCCATCATCAACCTGGTGATGAACGCCCGCGATGCCATGGAAGGAGAGAGCGGCGTTATCAAAGTGCGCACCTGGAACCAGCGCGTGACCCGCAGCGACGGGCGCAAGCAGGATATGGTGGCGCTGGAAGTGGTGGATCACGGCTGCGGGATGTCGCAAGAGGTCAAAGCACAGGTATTTGAACCGTTCTTCACTACCAAGCAGACCGGCAGCGGCAGCGGGTTAGGGCTGTCGATGGTTTACGGTTTTGTCCGTCAGTCCGGCGGGCGGGTAGAGATCGAAAGCGCGCCAGGGCAGGGCACCACGGTGCGTTTGCAACTGCCACGCGCGGCGGTGCAGGTGGTCAATCATCCCGAACCCGATTTGGCGCAAACGCGTGATACCCGCGACACGCTGATTCTGGTGCTGGAAGATGAAGCGGATGTGCGCCAGACGCTGTGTGAACAGCTGCATGAGCTGGGGTATCTAACGCTGGAGGCCGAAAGCGGCGAGCAGGCGTTGCAACTACTGAGCGCATCGCCGGAGATTGGCGCGCTGATTAGTGACCTGATGTTGCCCGGTACGTTAAGCGGGGCGGAAGTGATTAACCTTGCGCGTCAGCACTATCCGCAACTGCCGCTGTTGCTGATAAGCGGCCAGGATCTGCGTCCGGCGCATAACCCTGCGCTGCCGGATGTCGAGCTGTTGCGCAAACCGTTTACCCGCGTACAACTCGCCCAGGCGCTGCGCCGCATTGCGGCGTAGTGGATTTGAGATTCCTCCGCTACCCGGCGCGCGCGTGGCTGAATTAACGTAAGCCTCGTCCCTATTTGAGGCTGGCCTTTATGAAACGTTACGCGAACGCGCTGGTGCTCGGCGCTCTCTTACTCAGTGGTCAGGTTGCCCACGCGGATGTGATTGATGATGCGATTGGTAATATCCAGCGGGCGATTGGCGAGGCGTATAACACAGATAGCCGCGATGACAGGCGCGATGACGACTACCAAAGCCGCGATCAGCGCAGGCAGTACGACGACCGTTATCAGCAGCTTGAGGATCGGCGTCGTCAACTGGATGACCGCCAGCGCCAGCTCGATCGCGAGCGGCGCCAGCTGGAAGATGAACAGCGCAGGCTGGAAGACGATGATTATCGCTAACGCGGCTACGCAGGGATGCGCAAACCTAAACGCGCCGGAACAACATCTTCCAGCAACGCGATCAGTTGCGGATCCATAAAGTGGTAATGGTCAGGAATATCCAGCACGTAAACCGGTTTATGCTGCACCAGGCGGCTGAAGTCTTCCAGAATCCGGCTCTTGTGATGTTCTTCCATGACGCAGATAACATCCGCCCAGGAGAGAATGGCGGGGGAGACGGTTTTTCTCGCCTGGCGCTGCGTGCCAGCGGAACGGGCATTTAGCCCCGGGTAGCGGCGAAAAACCTGCTCAGCCGTGGGGCTGCGCCACTGGTTTCGGCTACAAATAAAAAGCACATTCATGGCAAGCTCAATACTCTGTCAAAGCCGCGATGTGCTAATAACTGCCAGGTCACACGCGGGTAAGTAAGACCCCGTTGCGTTATGCGCAACAACTTTTTTTGCTTCGAGTCTGTACGCTTAATCCCTCAAACGACCTCTTTACAGGCTGCGTCTGCTTATTCCGCTTCCACCGGAAAAGATGCGACGAATATATCGGTATTATGCGGTCTAATCCAGCACAATCCGCATGCCATCATACCCTGCTTCAACCCCCGTCGGCAGCGGGTTTTTCATCATCCATTGATCAAAGACATGACTGATATGCGTTAGGATAACTCTTGGACAGCCAATCACCTCATTCAGGGCGATAACCGTGTTCAAATCGCTGTGATTTTTCGGCGTTTGCGCACGCGGTTCATAAGAACAATCTATCACCACCACTTGTGGATGATTATTGAGCAGAAACTTTAACGTCTTGTCCGGTAACCCGGCGGTATCAGACAGCCATGCCACCCGGCTGTGCGCCGATTCGAACAAATAGCCAAAGGTGAGTTTCGAATGGTTAAGCGGCAGTGGCGTCACCTGTAAACCTTGCAGGTCAAACACCACAAACGGTTCAACGGTATGGCTGAAATCAAGCAGGCCGGGGTGCTTAAACAGATCGTCGCAACCCTGTTCATCCGGTGGGCCATAGACCGGGATTTTCTCGCCCACGCCCCAGCGCAACGGAAACAGCCCTTGTACATGATCCATGTGATAGTGAGTAAGCAGGAACTGCTGAAAGTGACCGGCGGGAAAGGTATCCATCAGATCGGGGATACCGGCGTCGAGTAAGGTCACTGCGTCGTTAAACTTCACCACGGCGCTACAGGGTTTACGGCGATGGGTTTCATTCTGACGGGCACGGCGGCAGGCTGCACAGTCGCAACCAAAAACCGGCACCAGTTGTGCGCCGCCGGTGCCGGTGAGGGTGATTGTCAGGCTCATAGCGCCTCGCTTTAACGGTTGAGTCAACGTAACCGGCGCAGCAACGCTACGCCGACATCATTACGCGCTTTTCCCTTGTTGCGCACGAATCAGCATGACCAGTCCTTCTACTGACTGTAGCAAACTGCCATCGTTATTCAGTGTCAGGCAATTGCCTGGCTGGTAACGCGCCGCGCGCTCCAGCCGCGCTTCAATCTCTGCGGGGCTCTCCCGCCCGCGTTTTTCCAGGCGTTGGCGCAAAATGTCGGGCGATACCTGCACGTACACCGGCATCAGCGTGTCGCCATATTGCGCTTGCGCCTGTTGCAGATGCCCGCGCGAACCGTTTACCACCACATCAAACCCGGCCTGTAGCCAGAGGTCTATCTCTGCGCCAATGCCGTAATAAAAGTCGTTGGCATGCCAGCTCAGCGTAAACAGATGCTGCTCAGCACGGGTGAAAAACTCTTTTTCACTCAACGCGATATGGTTTTCGCTCCCGGCGCTGGCCGGGCGGGTAATGTAACGGTGCGCGACCAGTAATTGCGGATGCTCTCGCTGGCGCAGCGCCGCCAGTAGCGAGTCTTTGCCCGCTCCGGACGGCCCCATTAACCAGATCAGTCTGCCCATCAGAACACCCTTTTCCCCTCGCGCCAGACATGATCAATGCGTACGTGGTCGCCTTTGTGGTGCGCCAGCACCAGATCCGCCCGCTTCCCTTCGGCGATCACGCCGCGATCGTTAAGATTCAGCGCCTGTGCCGGGTTTTTGGTTACCAGGTGAACCGCTTTCTCCAGGCTGAAATCATTCTCTTCATCGCTGGCTACGCGAAACACCGCATCCAGCAGGCTGGCGGGGTAGTAGTCGGACGACAAAATATCCAGCATGCCAAGTTGCGCCAGCTTATGTGCCGCCACGTTGCCGGAGTGGGAACCGCCGCGCACGATATTGGGCGCGCCCATCAGCACGCTTAATCCATGGTCTCGTGAGGCTTCCGCCGCCGCGAAAGTGGTCGGGAATTCAGCAATCACGCTGCCTAGCTGGTGCGATTCGACAACATGCTCGTGCGTTGCGTCATCGTGGCTGGCTAGCGGCAGATTACGCGCATTGCATATCGCGGCGATGGCTAACCGGTTGGGCTGCGACCATTGTGCGGCGAGTGCCAGTTGCTCCTGCTCGAACTGATCCATCTGCTCATCGGTGAGGTGATATTTACCCTGATAATATTCACGATACTTCTCATAGCTGGCGTACTGGCGCTGTCCTGGCGAATGATCCATCAGCGACACCAGCGCGACCGGCTCGCGGCTAACCAGTTTTTCAAACAGCGGCAGAGTGGTGTGATGCGGCAGTTCGCAGCGTAGATGCAGGCGGTGCTCGGCGCGGTTCAACCCGCGCTTTTGCGAATCTTCCACGGCGTTGATCATCTTTTCCAGATTCTCCAGCCGGTCGCCGCCATCGCGCACATCGCCAATCGCTACCGCGTCCAGCACCGTTGTTATCCCGCTGGCGACCATCAGCGCGTCGTGGCTGCTCATCGCGGAATGGGCGGGCCAGTCCACTTTCGGCCGCGGGGTGAAGAACTTATCCAGGTTATCCGTATGCAGTTCAATAAGCCCAGGCATCAGCCAGCCGCCGTCGCCATCATGCGCGCCGGGCTGGCGGCTTTGGGTTTCGGCAAAAGCACGAATTACGCCGTCACGAACTTCCAGCGAGCCGCTGATCACCTCATCTTCGAGGATCAGTTTTACATTGTTGATTATCATGCGGAGATCCCCATCGGGTAGAGGCGGTCGGCGACATGTTCGCGCACGGCGCCATCGTGAAAGATGCCGACAATCGCTGCGCCGCGCGCTTTCGCCTGCGCGATCAGTTCAACGACAGCGGCGCTGTTTTTCTCATCCAGCGAAGCGGTAGGTTCATCGAGCAGCAAAATCGGGTAGTCGACAATAAACCCGCGCGCGATATTAACGCGCTGCTGTTCACCGCCGGAAAAGGTGGCGGGAGCGAGATGCCACAAGCGTTCCGGTACATTCAGCCGGGTGAGCAGTTCACCCGCTTTTTGCGCGCACTGTTCGCGGGCAATGCCCTGTTCCAGCAGCGGTTGCATTACCACATCCAGCGCGCTAACGCGGGGAATAACGCGTAAAAACTGGCTCACCCAGCCAATGGTGTGGCGGCGCACTTCCAGCACTTTACGCGCCGGAGCCTGCACCAGATCCACCCATTCATCGCCGTGTTTGACATGAATATGTCCGGCGTCGGGCAGGTAGTTGGCGTACAGCGAACGCAGCAGGGTCGATTTCCCGCTGCCGGAATGGCCATGCAGCACCACACATTCACCGGCCCCGACACTGAGCGATGTTTCGCGCAGCACCGGCAGGCGCACGCCGTTTTGGTGATGCAGAACGAAGGTCTTGCTGACATTTTCCACACGCAAAACAGTCATCATCCACTCCTTAATTTTGCAATACCGAGGAGACCAGCAATTGGGTGTAAGGGTGGTGCGGATCGTCGAGCACCCGATCGGTTAACCCACTTTCCACCACCTGACCTTGTTTCATCACCAGCAAGCGGTTCGCCAGCAGCCGCGCAACGCCCAAATCATGGGTCACCATCACCACGGCAAGGTTCATCTCCACCACCAGGCCGCGCAGCAGGTCGAGCAAACGCGCCTGTACGGAAACATCCAGCCCGCCGGTAGGCTCATCCATAAACACCAGTTTCGGGCGGGTGACTAGGTTACGGGCAATTTGCAGCCGCTGCTGCATGCCGCCGGAAAAAGTGGTAGGCAAATCGTCGATGCGTGACGGCGGGATCTCGACATCGCTGAGCCACTGCTCAGCGCGGGCACGGATATCGCCGTAATGCCGCGCCCCGGTTGCCATCAGACGTTCGCCGATATTGCCGCCAGCGGAAACCTGGCGGCGCAGGCCATCGAGCGGATGCTGATGGACCACGCCCCACTCGGTGCGCAGCAGGCGACGGCGTTCGGCTTCGCTCATTGCGTAGAGGTCGCGCGCCTGGTACGTAATGGTGCCGTGCTGAGGCACCAGGCGCGCCGAAATGGCATTCAGCAGCGTGGTTTTGCCAGAGCCAGATTCACCGACAATGCCCAGCACTTCGCCCGGCCACAAATCGAAAGAGACGTCCTGAAAGCCCTTGCCTGGCGCATAAAGATGGGAAAGGTGAGTCACCGAAAGCAGCGGTTGGGTCATTTGCGTAAAGCCTCGCTCTGTTGGCGGCAGAAATCGGTGTCGGAGCAAACGAACATGCGCGTGCCGGTATCATCCAGCACCACTTCATCCAGGTAACTATGGGTGGAACCACAAATGGCACACGGCTGATCCCACTTTTGCGGCGCGAAGGGGTAATCCTCAAAATCGAGGCTCACCACCTGCGTATAGGGCGGCACGGCGTAGATGCGTTTTTCACGCCCGGCGCCAAACAGTTGCAGGGCGGGCATCATGTGCATTTTCGGGTTATCGAACGCCGGGATTGGCGACGGGTCCATCACGTAGCGGGCGTTCACTTTTACCGGCCATGCGTAGCGGGTAGTGAAGTTGCCAAAACGGGCAATATCTTCGTACAACTTCACCTGCATCACGCCGTACTCTTCCAGTGCGTGCATGGTGCGGGTTTCCGTCTCGCGTGGCTCGATAAAGCGCAGCGGTTCCGGGATCGGCACCTGGTAAATCAGAATTTGATCTTCTTTGAGCGGCGTTTCGGGAATGCGATGACGCGTCTGAATCAGCGTGGCGTCGGCGGTGCGTTCGGTGGTTTCCACGCCGGTAACGCGGGTAAAGAACTGGCGGATGGAGACGGCGTTGGTGGTATCGTCCGCGCCCTGGTCGATCACTTTCAGCACGTCATCTTCGCCGATCACGCTGGCGGTGATCTGGATGCCGCCGGTGCCCCAGCCATAGGGCATCGGCATTTCGCGCCCGCCAAACGGCACCTGATAACCGGGGATCGCCACTGCTTTCAGCAGCGCGCGGCGGATCATGCGTTTGGTTTGCTCATCAAGGAAAGCAAAGTTGTAACCGGTTAGCGCGTTAGCCACGATGTTTCTCCTTTTGCAGCTGTCTGAGCAAATCCAGTTCGGCCTGGAAATCAACGTAGTGGGGGAGTTTCAGATGCGAGACAAAACCTGCGGCTTCGACGTTATCCGCGTGCGCCAGCACAAACTCTTCGTCCTGCGCCGGGCTTTTAATCGGCTCGCCGTAGTCGGCGGCTTGCAGGGCGCGGTCGACCAGCGCCATCGCCATCGCTTTGCGTTCGCTCATGCCGAACACCAGCCCGTAGCCGCGGGTAAAGTGTGGCGGCTCATCATGCGGTGCGACAAAGCCATTGACTATTTCGCATTCGGTTATCAGCAGTTCGCCGATGTTGACCGCAAAACCCAGCTCTTCCGGCACAATTTCCACATCGATATACCCGCTGCGGATCTCACCGGCGAACGGGTGATTGCGCCCGTAACCGCGCTGAGTGGAATAGGCGAGCGCCAGCAAGTAACCCTCATCGCCGCGCGCCAGTTGCTGCAAACGTGAAGCGCGCGAACAGGGGTAAACCGGGGGATTGCGGGTAATGTCGTCCGGGGTTGCGCCGCTATCTTCTTCGGCTTTTGCCAGCCCTTCGTTGACCAGCAAACTGAAAACGTGCGGTGCGGCGTCCTGCTGCGCTTCGCGCGTGGTGAGCGTCGGCGTTTCGCCTTCGGCGAGCAGGGTGAAATCGAGCAGGCGGTGGGTGTAATCGTGCGTGGGGCCAAGCAACTGGCCGCCGGGAATATCTTTGTAAACCGCCGAGATACGGCGTTCTAAACGCATTTTCGCGCTGTCGATGGGTTCGCTCACCGCCAGGCGCGGCAGCGTGGTGCGGTAAGCGCGCAGCAGAAAAATGGCTTCGACGTTATCGCCGCTCGCCTGTTTTAACGCCAGCGCCGCCAGTTCCCGATCGGCAATGCCGCCTTCGGTCATCACGCGGTCGACCGCGAGGTGCAACTGGTCGGCGATTTGTGCAACGCTCAGCTCCGAAAGCTCCGCGTCGCCACGGCGTTTATGCTCCTGCAGTGCGTGGGCTGCGGCGATGGCCTTTTCGCCCCCCTTGACAGCAACGTACATCAGTACACCTCCACCAGCGTGGTTCTCGGTATCGCCAGCGCGCGTTCGCCGCAGGTCAGGATCACGTCGATGCCTGTCGGAAACGAGTGCGGGCGGTCGGTAAACTCATCGGTAATGCACTCCGGCAACTGCGGGGCAACCATGCGTTCTTCCAGAATGCCAGGCCCGGTCAGGCGCAGCATGCGCCCGCCGCTCAGTGCCGGGAGCTGTAAAATCAGGGTCGCGCTGCTTTCCGGGCTGATATACGTGCCGCCTGGCAGGGCGCTCAGTTGCTCGGCGCTGAGGGTGTGATCGGCAATGGCGAACAGCGAGTGTTGCGGTTGATCGACCAGCGGCGCGTTGGTGTGAAAGCGCAGGTTCTGACGCACGAGGTCGTTATCCACGGCGGCGGAAAGCCAAATCGGTGTGTCGTTATCGGCAAGCGTCAGCAATACGCTGGTGGTGGCCGGGTTGAGCGGCGGCCAGCCATGTTTTAACTGCGGCAGCGAGACAATCACACCCGGCTCGCTCATGGCTTTTAACAGACGGCGAAAACAGTGTTGGGCATCGTGAACCGCCGACGCGAAAGCGGGTTGTAAGGTCATGCGTTATCTCCGCGAACCAGCGTAAAGAAGTCGACCCGGCTGGCGTTGATTTCGGCCTGACGCGCAGTAAGTCGCGCGGCGCGGTCCGTTTCCAGCGGGGTAATAAGGGTTTCCATCAACGTCTGGAAATAGGAAGGGTCCTGCAACAGCGCATCACACACGGCGCAACGTTCGGCGTGGCCTTTATCGCGCCCGAGCACCCAGCTGAAACCGAGCGTGCCGCATTCCAGGCGAATAACCGCGCGCGTTAATGTTGCATCGCCGGGAAAGAAACGATCGCCGGTCGCGCCCATGCGTGCCTGGATCTGCACCAGGCCTGTCTGCGGGGCGCGCACCTGTTCATATTCCGGGGTGAGTCCGAGCGTGCGCATTCGGCCGCGCAGCATCTCCGGCGTGGCGTGCGCGAGTGCGGCCATCCAGCGCTGTCGGGTTGGCGTATCAAAATGCATTCAGTGCTCCATGGTGAATTCGATCATGTCGGCGCGCGTCAGGCTGACGGAGTATTCCGTGGCGTTGACCTCGCCTTCACGATGGTTGAGGGTGCGCACGCAGAGCAGCGGCGCCATATTGGGGATCTCCAGCCAGCGGCTCTCTTTAACTTGTGCGCGACGGGCGCTGATGCGCGTCTGGGTGCGTTTCAGGCTGACCCCGGCCTGTTCACGTAAAAAGTCATGCAGCGAACCGCTGTCAAACTGTTGCAGCAGCGGCCATAACTGCAGATCGGAGAAATAGTGATCGATAAGGCACAGCGCCACGCCATTCACCCGACGGCGAGTGCGCAGGTGAATCACGTTGTCGCCCTCCTGGATGCCTAATGCATCGGCGACGTGTTGCGACGCCGGACGCAGCACCGCCAGCAGGCGTTCGCTGGTGGGATGGCTGCCTTGATCGAGCAGGTTTTGGCTAAAGCGCGCCTGTGCATTGAGGGGGTAGTCGAACGGGCGCATTAGCACCATCACGCCAACGCCCTGGCGGCGCTGTACCCAGCCTTTTTCCACCAGTTGATCGATCGCGCGGCGCAGTGTGTGGCGGTTAACCTCAAAGCGCGTGGCCAGTTGTTGTTCTGCAGGCAGCCAGTCACCGCAGCGATAGTTGCTGCGCAGTTCCTGCTCTAACCTTGCGGCGATTTCCTGATAGCGCGTGGGGTAGCTGGTCGGATGTCTGGACAAGTGCATGCTCATAGTAGCTCCGCGGGCCAGGTAAAAAGTGGTCTTATCGTGAAGTGCAAATGTTGCATTTTGGTTATGCGGTGATTGCGCGGGGATGAATCTTGGCAAACGGGGAGAAGCCGTATGGCGGTATGAAAATGAAAAAGGAGCCGCTGGCTCCTTTTTCAATAAAGATATCAAGTTACATGAAGAGATTAAGCGGCGGGCGGTGCTTTGGCGACATTCACCATCCAGGGAATGCCGAATTTATCAGTCACCATGCCAAAACCGTGCGCCCAGAATGTCTCCTGCCACGGCATGGTGACGCGCCCGTCGGCGGCAAGCGCGTCGAACCAGGCTTTGCCTTGATCGACATCCTGTGTGGCGAGACTTAAGGTAAAACCGCTGTAATCCCCGCTGTTTTGCCTGCCGTCGCTCATCATGATTTCGCTACCGGCAATGCGTAAATTCGCATGGGCAATATCGTTATCGGCAAAAGCCTGACCCGCAGCGCAGCTTTCATCGCTATTGCTCTCTTGCGGAGATTTAGGCATTTCACCAAATGTTATCTTGTAGGTTAATTCGGCATGGAGTGCCTGTTGGTAAAACTCGATGGCCTGCTGGCACTGGCCAGAAAAAGAGATGTAGGGACTGAGCGGCATAATCATTACCTCGGGTAACGAAATCTGCCATAAAGTGTAGTCGCTGCGGGAAAAAGTAAACCAGACGGGAAGCGAATGCTTCCCGTCAAAACATCAATTCTTTTTAACAAATTCAGATTTGAGTTTCATTGGACCAAAACCGTCGATTTTACAATCGATATTATGATCGCCTTCCACCAGACGAATATTTTTTACCCTGGTGCCAATCTTCAGCATTGAAGAACTGCCTTTTACTTTCAAGTCTTTAATTATGGTGACGGTATCACCATCGGCTAAAAGATTGCCGTTAGCATCTTTGACGATTAATTCATCTGCATCGTGAGCAGGTTCCGCATCGTTCCACTCGTGGGCGCATTCCGGGCAAATGAACATGCCATTATCTTCATAGGTGTATTCGGAATTACATTTTGGGCAGTGGGGGAGTTGCATAGGGAGTTCCTCAAAAGTACATACAGAGCGGGGTAAACCGCACAAAGGCTCAGCGCCAGAAAGGCTGCGATTATACAGCAAAACCGTACAGTTGCCGTTGTTATTATTTTTTTCAGAAAAAACATAAAAAGATGAAAGTAGTGACACAACCTGTCATTCGGTTAAGCGATGCTTATCCCAGAAACATGATGAGTAAATTCTTACACCAGTTATTTAGATTATTTTCTGGTGGAAATTGCCAGCATTTACTAATTCATATAAGGTGGCGTGTAGTATCTGGTGTAATTCGAACCCGAACTGTCATGCCTGCTACGCTGCCAGCAATGGTGGTTATTACCTCTCAAATTGGGTGGGTAAATAAATGATGATATATCCTGGTTGTTCCTGAAAATGAGCTAAGCTCAAACTCTCTGGTTTTTATCACCGGAGTTGCGCCGCTGTCATTTTTTGAGAAAAAAAATATATATTTTCCTGAGTATCATCAGGCGTTTATCTTTTCGAAGATATTTTCCACACGTAATTATAAAAGCCGAAACTTCACTAATAAAACATTCCGGCTAAATAAAAGTAAGAAAATTTGCGTTAAGGAAAGACTTTTGACATGCACACACAAACAATTTTTGAATTAAGCCAGGAAGCAGAAAGATTGTTGCAACTTTCCTTGCACAATCTCCAGGCTTTAAAAAAAATACCGACGGCGACGTTTGATGAGACGAACGCCACCGGTAAGGCGGAAAACGCCAATGTTTTGCCGTTGCATTTCAGCGCGCGCGGCGTTGAAGCGCAGCAGGCGACGCTGCATAACGAATTACGGAAAATTACCCGGCTGGAAATGGTGCTGGCGATTGTCGGTACCATGAAGGCAGGAAAGTCGACCACCATCAACGCGATTGTCGGCACGGAAGTGCTGCCCAACCGCAACCGGCCGATGACCGCGCTGCCCACCCTTATTCGCCACACGCCTGGTCAAAAAGAGCCGGTGCTGCATTTTTCTCACGTCGGGCCTATCGACGCGCTTGCACAACAGCTTCAGACGCGGCTTTTTAATTACAACCGTGAAAAGCTGGCGCAAAAAATTGAAATCGATAAAGACATGGCCGCGCTGCTGGATCGTATTGCGCAAGGCGATGCTTTTGATAAGCACTATCTGGGCGCACAGCCGATCTTCCACTGCCTGAAAAGCCTCAATGATCTGGTGCGGCTCTCCAAAGCGCTGGATGTGGACTTCCCCTTTTCCGCGTATGCGGCGATTGAACACATTCCGGTGATTGAGGTGGAGTTTGTGCATCTGGCCGGGCTCGATAATCAACTGGGCCAACTGACACTGCTGGATACCCCCGGGCCGAATGAAGCCGGGCAGCCACATCTGCAAAAAATGCTCAGCGAGCAACTGGCGCGCGCTTCGGCGGTGCTGGCGGTGATGGACTACACACAGCTTAAATCCATCTCTGATGAGGAAGTGCGCCGCGCGATCTCCTCGGTCGGCCGCTCGGTGCCGCTGTACGCACTGGTGAATAAATTCGATCAAAAAGATCGCAACAGCGACGATGAAGATCAGGTGAAGGCGCTGATTTCCGGTACGTTAATGAAAGGAAACATTAACCCGACCCAGATTTTCCCGGTCTCTTCAATGTGGGGCTATCTGGCGAACCGCGCCCGCCATGAGTTGCAGCACCAGGGGCGTTTGCCGGATCCGCAAGAGCAGCGCTGGGTGCAGGACTTTGCCGAAGCCGCGCTCGGACGCCGCTGGCGCAACGCCGATTTAGAGGATATTGAGCATATCCGCCATGCCGCCGATCTGCTGTGGGAAGATTCGCTGTTTGAAAAACCGATTCGCACGCTGCTGCATGCCGCACACGCGAACGCCTCGCTTTATGCGCTGCGTTCGGCGTCGCATAAGCTGCTGAACTACACCCAAAGCGCCCGCGAGTACCTTGATTTTCGCTATCAGGGATTAACCGTGGCCTATGAAAAGCTGGAGCAAAACATCTCCCGGCTGGAAGAGGACATGGCGCTGCTGCGTAGCTGCCAGGAAGGCGTTAGCGATGAAATTGAACATGAAGTGGAAGAGGCGCTCGCCGCAGCCGAAATTTATATTCATGGCCAGCAATTTGAAATTGTCGAAGCCATTGATGCCTGGTTCCATGATGGTCAGTTAATGACAATGGTCAGAGACAGCCATGCCGACCTGCGTTTCGATGAACATTTCGCGCCGGGGCAACTGGTGCTGGAAAATGAAGGCCAGGCGCAGGTCGCGCTCAGTAAAATCCGCTCGGTGTGCGAGACGATTTTAGTCGCGGCGCAGGAGCGCATCAGCCGTGAGCTGGCACAGCGTTTCGACGAACTGGAAAATACGCTGGCGCGCTCGTTGAACGATGCGATGCGCCCCATCGAAACCCGTATTAAAGAGGAACTCACGCACGCTGGTTTTCGCGCACGTATCAGTTTCCCGGCGTTCCAGGCGAGCGCGCTCAACTTTAACGCCCGTTCGTTGTTTACCAATGTGATCGCGCCGCAAGATTTGCCTGCCGGGCAGGCGCCGCGCGCTGGCAGCATGCGGGAAACTGTGTCGCGCTGGCTCAACAACCCCAGCTGGGGCTGGGACGATTATGTCGCCACGCGTACCCGCTACGTGATCGACCTTACGGCGTTAAATAAGAAACTCATCGACCATGTTGCTCATTTTTGTGAACAAATTCGTAAAGCTTTAAGCGCGCAGGTCGATGTTTCTGTTACGGCGGGAATGGCGACATTTTTTGCCGAGTTCTCGTTAAGTCTCGCGGGACTACAGGAAAGTTTGCGTGACAGCCTGGCGATACGACAGCAGAACGAGTCGTCAGTGTTGGCGTTGCGCCAGCAGTTGCAGCAGAGCATCAGGACGGCCAATTGGATCCATGAGGACGCACGCCTGTTACGCGATGATATACAAACCCTCTTCGCGGCAGATCTACCATGAAAAATCGACTACTGGACGGCCCGGGGCGCGTACTTGAGTGTATTCACCCGAAATTTATCGTGGATTTGGTGCAGGGCGTTGATGCGCCGCGCCAGACGCCGATTGTGCCTCAACAGCAGTTGTTTCGTGAGCGGCTGACGCAGGAGATCATGGCGCAAACGCAGCTGCGCCCGTGGGCAATGTCTGGCGTATTAAATGAGAACGACGCGCTGCGTCTGGGGCTGGCGGAAAAACTGGCCAGCATGCTTGATCCGGGATATCTGGCATTAACCCGCATTACCGAGCGGCTGGCGGCATTGCAACAAGCGGAGCGCCGTCCTGCCAACGCGACGCCTGGCGTGCAGCAGCAATATGACGAGCTGGTTGAGCATTTCAGTCAACGTGCGGCGTGGAAAGAGAAAGCGCTGACCCAGCGCGGACTGGCCGTACAGGCGGGCAACCATAGCGAGCAAGTTTTTGCCCACTGGCGCGCCGGGAATTACAACGGCTGGTCGATGGCCGGACGCTGCTACATCGCGCTGGAAGAGTTGCGCTGGGGGGCGTTTGGAGATGCCTGCCGCCTGGCGAATGAAGGTGTGGCGACGATGCTGAAAGATAATCTGCGCGCGATGGCTGCCGATTTTCTGGCGCAGGGGATTAATGCTTCGCCGGCAACCCGACATTTCTACCACCAATGGCTGGCGACACCTTCGACGCCAGGATTGATGGACTATAAAGATTTACTCGGCTGGCTTGGCGACTGGTGTGATGCTGAACGCCATCCGATCTGCTGGTCTGTCACCCAGAGTTGGCAAACGGTGGCGCTCGGCATGCCGCGGCTCTGTTCCGCGACACGCATCGCGACGGCGATGGTCGACGAAGTGTTTGGTGAGTAACCCGCTTTCATACCCGTAAACATCCCTCATATAAAGACAGCGGTGAGTAACGGTGAGAGGGGTAATCAAAACCCGCAACGGGCATTTTCTCCCGGTCATGCGCGCGAGCATGGCAAAGCCAACTCTTGCTGACCACGCCCGCCGGATGCGCTTTTCAACTGGCATTAAAAAAGCCCCATCAGGGGCTTTTTTGATCGAGCATCTTTAGTGTCCTGTCGACTCGATCGGGTTCTCTGCTTCCTCTTTCGCGTGCGGCACATGACCGAAGCGTTTCGCATACAGCGCGGTGATAATCGGCACCAGAATGGCCGTCACTATCACACTTGCGGCGACCAGCGCGGTTGCGGATGCGGCAACCGGTTCAAATGCCGGGTTAATCTGCGCGATAATCACCGGGTTCGCCACCGCCGCGCCTGCCGCAGAAGAGGCTGCCACACCTGCCGTTCCGTTGCCGCCACCGATTACACGGTCGGCGATAATCAGCGGAATACCGGTGATGATAATCACCGCAACGCCGAGGAAGATGCCCAGCAGGCCGGTTTGCATGATAACGCTCAGGTTGATGGTGTTACCCAGCGCGAAGCCGAAGAACGGGATCAGCACCGGCGTTGCTTTACTGAAGAAAGCGCGCAAATCATGATCGAGGTTACCGAGCGCGAAACCAATCAGGAACGGCAGCACGGCGCCGACAAAATGGTGCGGTTCAAACGAAGCCAGACCGGCGGAGCCGAGGATCACCATGGTCATCAACGGGCCGGATTCCAACGACATCAACACAAACGCGCCAGACTCCTCTTTGCTGCCGTACTGGTTCATCAGGCTCGCGTACAGACCGCCGTTGGTCATATCCATGGCTGAAACCAGTGCCAGCACGGAAAGCCCGGCGAAGAACCCGGTCTGGATGCCGGTGTCCGGAATAAACGATGCGGCGATCATCGCCACTACCCAGGCGACGGCAATTTTTGTCAGCACCAGCGTGCCGGATTTACGTAAAACGGTGCCGGTAGCGCGTAAATCAATGGATGCGCCAATACAGAAAAACCACACCGCAAGAATGGGTACTGTGCCGGTAATCATCCCTTTAGTGAATGAGCCAAAATAAGCACCGGTATCCGGTGCCAGCGTATTCAACATTGCGCCTAACAGCAGCGGAACCAGCATCATCCCACCAGGAATGCGTTCTATCGTGGCCTTGATTTTCATAATAAATCCTCACTGCTCGTCATTGCCATGAACGAGGAAAGCTAAAAGTTAATAGTGAATATTTTCAATTCATTAAAGAATTTCTCAGGCAGGGCACTCGCTATCGATTGCCGCTGGTCGCCGCATTTAAAAACGCTGTGTTGCGCCACTCTGCGGGGTTATGTCGTTATCATCCGATCAATGGAATATCTATTCAATAAGAATGAAACAATGTTTTAGTTACGCCGATCACATATTTTGCGTAAAGATAATCTGATATTTGTTTATTTATTTTTGCTGTAAATGAGTTGTGAAGAAATATATGGGGGAGATGACAAGGAAGATAATAATCACGAAGGTGATTACCGGCATGTTTTTAGCCTGCTGCGCATTAGATGTTTCTTATTCCCGATGAAAGAAAAAGCGTTAAAACTGTGAGGAGGATTATTGCGTGGTAAAACTATGTGAATTTGATCACATTTTTAAACCCTGTTAGGGTAAAAAGGTCATTCACTGCCCGGCAGGCGTCAACAGGTTCGGTTGTACAGGCTTTAAACAGTCCGTGTAAGTAAACCTGCTACGCTTGAACAGGAAGGCTGAAAAGCCATTTAAAACGCCCGGCAGGGAGAGTACGCCGGGCGGTTCAGGGCGAAAGTCTAAAGAGGAATAGATGCATGCTAAAAAGGAAAAAAATTAAACCCATCACCTTGCGTGATGTAACCATTATCGATGATGGCAAATTGCGTAAAGCGATTACCGCCGCATCGTTGGGTAACGCCATGGAGTGGTTTGATTTCGGCGTTTACGGCTTTGTCGCCTACGCCCTTGGTAAGGTGTTCTTCCCCGATGCAAACCCCAGCGTGCAGATGATTGCTGCGCTTGGGACCTTCTCCGTTCCGTTTTTGATTCGTCCGTTAGGCGGCCTGTTCTTCGGCATGTTGGGCGATAAATATGGTCGACAAAAAATCCTCGCAATAACGATAGTGATCATGTCCGTCAGTACCTTCTGTATTGGTCTGATCCCGTCGTATGCCACCATTGGTATCTGGGCGCCGATTTTACTGCTGCTGTGTAAGATGGCGCAGGGCTTTTCGGTGGGCGGCGAATATACCGGGGCATCCATCTTTGTCGCCGAATACTCGCCGGACCGAAAACGCGGCTTTATGGGCAGCTGGCTGGATTTTGGTTCCATCGCCGGTTTTGTGCTCGGCGCGGGCGTAGTCGTTCTGCTCTCTACCATTGTCGGTGAGGAGAACTTCCTCGACTGGGGCTGGCGTATCCCGTTCTTCCTGGCGCTCCCGCTGGGGTTAATCGGTCTCTATCTGCGCCACGCACTGGAAGAGACGCCTGCCTTCCAGCAGCACGTCGACAAACTGGAGCAGGGCGATCGCCAGGGGTTGCAGGATGGGCCGAAAGTCTCATTTAAAGAGATTGCGACCAAACACTGGCGCAGCCTGCTGGCCTGTATTGGTCTGGTGATTTCCACCAACGTGACCTACTACATGCTGCTGACGTATATGCCAAGTTACCTGTCGCATAACCTGCACTATTCCGAAGACCACGGCGTGCTGATCATCATTGCTATCATGATTGGTATGCTGTTTGTGCAGCCGGTAATGGGGCTGTTGAGCGACCGCTTTGGCCGCCGTCCGTTTGTTATTCTGGGCAGCATTGCGCTGTTTGTGCTGGCGATCCCGGCCTTCATCATGATTAACAGCAACATTATTGGCCTGATCTTCGCGGGTCTGCTGATGCTGGCGGTGGTGCTGAACTGCTTTACCGGCGTGATGGCGTCAACGTTGCCAGCGATGTTCCCGACGCACATTCGCTACAGCGCGCTGGCGAGCGCGTTCAACATCTCTATCCTGATTGCCGGTCTGACGCCGACGCTGACGGCCTGGCTGGTGGAAAGTTCAGCCAATCTGCTGATGCCTGCCTATTACCTGATGGTGGTTGCGGTGATTGGCCTGATTACCGGCCTGACGATGAAAGAGACAGCGAATCTACCGCTCAAAGGAGCGACCCCGGCGGCGTCGGATCTGCAGGAAGCGCGGGAAATCTTGCAGGAACATCACGATAATATTGAGCAGAAAATCGAAGATATCGATGAGGAGATCGCTCAGTTGCAGGAAAAACGTGCGCGCCTGGTGCAGCAACATCCAAAAATCAACGAGTAATGCCAATCCCGGATGGCGCGGTCATCCGGGATTTTTAGCATCCCGCCGCAATATAATCTCCGTTTGCACTCACCGGAATAACCGTTAAAAACAGCACCAGCGCGAACAGGATCAGCGCCACGCCACCGGCGATTTTCAGCACCGGAACGAACTTGTGTAATGTGCTTGCCTCACCGCCAAAAAACGCCGCCGTGCTGTTACGCGCATAGCGCACCGCCAGCGACAATCCGGCGATCGACAGTGCCGTGCCGACCGCCATGGTCATCACCGCCGCAATGCCCCAACTCACGATGCCGAGCGCATTGGCGAAAAGCAAAATCATGATCGCACCGCTGCACGGGCGTGCGCCAATAGCGAGGATCACACCAAGACGCGTTTTCCAGTCGCCTTGCGTGCTCATGCCAACGCCGTGATGACCGCAGCCGCAATGATCGTCGTGCTGATGTGCGGGAGCCAGTGAGCGGATTACCAGTTTTCGTGGCTGCAGGGTTTTGAGTGCATTCCAGACGACATACGCACCGAAACCGCCAACCATCACCGCGCTTATTTTCTCAACGTACCAGCGGCTTTCACTGAGATCGCCTGCGGCAAGGTTGAAACCGACCGCCAGAATAAAGACGAACAGAATGGCGCTGACGCCTTGCATCAGGCTGCCCAGCACGGGAACGACGCGCGCCGCAATCTGGCTTTCGTTGTTGGTGCTAAGCCAGGTGGTAACGATAAATTTGCCGTGGCCTGGGCCAATCGCGTGCAGCACGCCATAAAAGAACGCGCCGGTCAGCAGCCATAAGCCGCCGCTGTACTGGTGGTTGTTCAGTTGCAGTAAATACATCACCAGATAGCGGTGCAGGGTGATTTGCGTTGCCAGACACCATTGCAAAAAGGCCGCCCAGTGTGCATGTAAAACGAAGGCCGCTGCCAGCACCACCGCCAGCAGGGCAACAGCGGCGGGTAAGCGCCAGTCACGGGTGAGAAGTTGCGTGGTCATAGGTGTGCGGGCGTTGGGGGGAATCTCCGGAGTATAGGCGGCGAATACCATTGGCTCCAGTCTTCGCCGCGCTTTGTCTTACACGTTGAGCTGGCGTTTGTGCCAGCGCCCCAGAACCAGCACCGTAGTCAGCGCGCCAAGCAGGGCGCAGAACATATCCGACTGGGTATCC
The DNA here is from genome assembly GCF_000410515.1 of Enterobacter sp. R4-368. Lineage (NCBI taxonomy): Bacteria > Pseudomonadati > Pseudomonadota > Gammaproteobacteria > Enterobacterales > Enterobacteriaceae > Enterobacter > Enterobacter sp. R4-368. The sequence goes on from NC_021500.1 coordinate 3,459,173, forward strand.
CACGGATCGCCCTGGGTGCCGAGAAACTCATCCGCGCCCTGGCCCATAGCCAGCGCCGCCCACCATTCAATTAATTCATAGGTGGCGCTAATCGCCAGCGCAATGCAGCAAACGATAAAGTCGAGCATCTTCCCGCCCCGCACATATTGCCCGCGAAGCAGTATTTCTCTGGCAGCAAGCGCCGGCACCAGCCCCTGAAAGAAGTGGCCGAGTTTATCATACGGGTTACGGCTCAGCCCCAAAAGATGTTGCACATCAAAACCAACCGGGACTTTCGCGTAGGTATACATGCCGCCGACCATCAGAATAATGGCGTGGAAAAAGATCAGCACATACAGCAGCGATGTCAGCGGATAACGGCGCCAGGTGACGAGCAACAATGGCACGACAACCATTACCGGAACCACTTCCATCAGCCAGGTCACACGGTCTTTGGCAAACCAGCCGGTATAGATAAGGATCACTAACAGCACCAGCGCCGCCGCAGACAGCGAGGCGCGATTCACGCTCTTAACCATAGGAATATCCGTTTCAGGAAAAACGACACTATTGACGCGATCGCATGGAAAAACAAGGTGCTGCGATTTTCAGTAGAACAATGTGGCGGGAAAGGAGAGAGCAATGGAAGATCGGGTGCGCTGAAAATCATTCCAGCGTGGCGAAGAGCCGCATGGTGCAGGGTCGGTTAACGAACATGCACGGCGAATAATCGAACGCAGTTTGATGAAGGGTCTGCATTTCCGAAACAAAAACCCGCCTTTTGGGCGAGTTCTTTAAAATAATGGTGCCTGGACCCGGACTAACGCCGTCAGGCGTTGAACAGCGCGCTTGTCGCGCTGGCCCCGAAGGGGGGAGCCGCTTGCGGCGAATAATCGAACGCAGTTCGATGATAAGTCCGTATCTCCAAAAGCAAAAACCCAGCCATAGGCTGGGTTCTCTGAATAAGTGGTGCCCGGACTCGGAATCGAACCAAGGACACGGGGATTTTCAATCCCCTGCTCTACCGACTGAGCTATCCGGGCAACGGGGCGCATTAAACCTTAATCGTCTTAAGGCGTCAACTTTATTTCCTTCAATTCTATCCAGTTGCTCAACTTTGCGGCAATCTGAGCAATTGCGCGGCACAAATCGACCATTGCACAAATCTTCCAGACTTTTACCTTAAAGATATGAATGCTAACTTCCGGTGGCACGTTGGAGGCGATATGGCGAAAGACTGGCTGGAACTGCGGCAACATGCGGACACGGGAATTGAAACCATCCGCGCGCATTTTGAAGGGCACGCTTACGATCCGCACTGGCACGATAGCTACCTGGTGGGCATTACGCTTTCCGGTACGCAGCAGTTTCACTGTCGGCGGGAGCGCCACCGCAGCACGCCGGGCGATGCCTTTCTACTGGAGCCGGGTGAGATCCACGATGGGGATGCCCCGGTAGAAGGCGGGTTTACCTATCTGACCTTTTACCTTGATGATCGCTGGCTCAGCGACACATTACGCGGCCTGTATGAATCGGTGCCGTCCAGCTATTCACTGCATTTTTCCCACACTATTGCCAGGGAACCGCAATTGATCCGCGCGATTGCCAGGACCTTTTACGCACTGCACAGCGAAGAGATGCGCATCATCCAGCAAAGCGCCATGGATGGGCTGCTCAGCCAGCTTACGCACCATTGCCAGTGGCGCAAACGGCTGCCGTCGCAATTGCAAAGCACAGCCATTGCCCACCGTGCGCGTGATTATCTGCATGCGCACATTGGCGATAACGTTGGCCTTTCGGATCTGGCGCGCGAAACGGGAACCGATCGCTTTACACTGACGCGCTGTTTTAAACGCGAGTTCCATTTAAGCCCGCACGCCTGGCTGATCCAACTGCGGCTCGCCACCGCACGTTCGCAGCTGGCGAAAGGGGAGACGCCAGCAAGCGTTGCTGCCGCGCTGGGATTTGCCGATCAAAGCCATCTTGGGCGCTGGTTTCAGCGCGCATATCGCCTCTCGCCCGCGCACTACCGCAGGCTGTGCACAAATCTTCCAGACGACGACAGCAAATAACGCGACAGTCTAAGGCTCATTAATAAGGAGCCTGCCTGTGAACCTGATTTATAGCTATCTGCCGTTTTTACTTTTCGCGTTTGTGGCATCGATTACTCCTGGCCCAACCAACATTTTGATCCTGACCAGCAGCCAGCGCTTTGGCATCAAAGCGACGTTGCCTGCGGTGGTGAGCGCCTGCGTGGCGGCCAGCCTGATTGTCTTTATCTCCGGCGCTGGCGCGGGTGAAGTGCTACGCAGCTATCCGCTGGTACGTGAGGTGATGAGCTGGGCGGGGGCGTTGTGGTTAAGCTGGCTGAGCTGGCAATTATTTACCGCGCCCGCGACCGATTTGCAGGGCGAAGCGCAGCGACCGTTTAGCGGCCGTGCGGCGGCGATGCTGCAACTGATTAACCCGAAAACCTGGATGATGGCGCTGGCGGTGGTAAGCCTGTTTGCCCCGCACGGCGCGCATCCTTTGCGCGAGGTGTCGTTACTGTCACTGTGGTTTTTGTTGATCTCTCTGCTGTGCCTGAGCGCGTGGACGCTGCTCGGCAAGGCGGTCAACCGGCTGTTTCGCACCACCACATCGCTACTTTGGTTTCAGCGTGTGATGGCACTGTGCCTGTTGCTTTCCGCCTGGGCGGGATTTCTGGGCGCTTAGGTCAGCGCGCCGCCCTGGCGGCAGCGGGCAAAACGCAGAATATCTTCCGCCAGCCGCTGGGCCGTATCGACATCGGCCTGGCTGCGGTTAACCAGCATCCGGCTCAGACAGCCCTCCAGCACCAGCTCCATCTGCTTCGCCACCATCGCCGGATCGTCCACTTCTAACTGCGTCAGCAGCTGATGGGTGAAATCATGCGCGTCGCGCTTTTGCTGGTCCGCAAGCTGGTGGATCGGGTGCGCCGGATCAGGGAAGAAGGTGCAGGCGGCAATAAACAAGCAACCCGGATAGCGGTTATTGCTCACACATTCGGTGAGCGCGCCGTAGCGCGCCAGCAGTTTTTGCTCATTGCTGAGCGTTTCGTCCAGCAGCAGTTGCCTGCGCCAGACATCTACCTGCTGGCTGAGATAACGCAGTGCGTCATACAGCAGCGCCTCTTTGTCGGGCCAGAAACGGCGGAACTCATCGATGGGATAGTCGATGCGCTCGGCAACCATTTCAAGAGTGGTGTCCGCAATCCCTCTTAATTCAAGTAATTGCAAAGTTTGACTCAAAACGTCTTCGCGTTGCACGGTGATATCCTCCGTTATCTGAAGCGAGTTCCCCCACACAGTGTTGTTTACGGGGCGCGATTGCGCAAATGCGCGGCGAACGCGGCGGCGTCCATAAACCCGGTCACCCGGGCTGCCGGTTGCTCACGGCCTTGCGCGTCGAAAAACAGGATCGTCGGCAGACCCAGCACATTGAGCTGGCGCAGCAGCGCAGCGTCCTGCGCGTTGTTGGCCGTTACGTTGGCCTGCAATAACACGGTATCCTTCAGCGCCGCCTGTACGCGGGCGTCGCTAAAGGTGTACTTCTCAAACTCTTTGCACGCCACGCACCAGTCGGCATAGAGATCCAGCATCACCGGGCGGCCGTTGGCCTGCGCCAGCGCCTGGTTCAGATCGTCGACGGTGGAAATGGGCGTGAAGGCCAGCGGCGAGTGTGTCTGCGCGGCGGGGGTGCCAAACGCCCAATCCTGTAACGGACGCGCACAGACCAGCGCCGCGCCGAGCAGGGCGATTTGCAGCACGCGGACAAACGCACGCTTCGCACCCAGACTGGTGATAAATGCCCAGCCGAAAAACGCCACGCCGAGCAGCGACCACAGCCGCAGCCCCCAGGTTTCACCGAGCACGCGCTCCAGCAGAAAGATCGGCAGGGCGAGGATCACAAAGCCAAAAGCGGTTTTGACCTGCTCCATCCACGGCCCGCTTTTGGGCAGCAGCCGGTTACCGAACACCGTCACGAGGATCAGCGGCAGGCCCATGCCCAGCGCGTAAAGATAGAGCGTACCGCCGCCGAGCCACAGGTTACCGCTTTGCGCAATATAGAGCAGGATGGCGCTTAACGGCGCGGTAGTGCAGGGCGAACAAATCAGCCCGGCTATCGCGCCCATGGCAAACACCCCGCCCACGGAGCCGCCCTGCTGGCGGTTGCTCCACAGGGTTAAGCGGGTCTGCAGTGCAGAAGGAAGCTGTAAGGTAAACAGGCCGAACATCGACAGCGCCAGCAGCGTGAACAGCACCGACAAGCCAATCAGCACATATGGGTGTTGCAGCGCCGCCTGGAATGATAACCCTGCCGCTGCGACTACCAGCCCCAGCGCCGTATAGGTGAGCGCCATTCCTTGCACGTAGATAAACGCCAGCAGCAGCGCGCGCGGCGTGGCAAGGCGCTGTCTCCCGCCAAGTACAATGCCGGAAATCAGCGGGTACATTGGCAGCACACAGGGCGTAAAGGCGATACCAATACCGATCAACAGCGCCCACAGTGCAGAGAAGGGAAGCTGATTTTCCGTGGTGTCCTGCGTTGCGGCTGGCGGTGCATTTACCGGTGCCGGTGCCGGTGTCGTTGCCGCCGCGACTTCCATCAACGGCACCACTTTGGTTTCCGGCGGGTAACAGAAGCCGGCATCGGCGCAGCCCTGGTAAGTGACGGTCAGCGTTGCGCCTTTTGCCGCCGCGTTGATATCGAGCGGCAGGTTCAGGCGCTGGCGGTAGATTTCCGTTTTGCCGTAGAACTCATCTTCATGCATCTCCCCTTTTGGCAGCGTTAATTTGCCAATAGTTGCTTGCGCCGGGGTGACGTGAATTTGCTGGCGATAAAGGTAGTAACCCTCTTTAACCTGCCAGTTGAGCGTTAAGTCATGCTGATGCTGCTGAAAATCAAAGATAAACGCCTGGTCGGCGGGCACAAAACTGGAGCGACCGGGCGCGTCGAATAAGCCCGCAAAAGCGGTTGTGCTGCACAGCAGCAGGATCAGCGTAAAGATGCGTTGAGCCATGAGAGGTAATCGTAATCTCCGTGGGTGACGGGTAAAGCCAGTAATTCCGGGGTTTGGTATGGATGGTGCGCTTTGATGCTGGCGAAGAGGTCTTCCAGATGTGCGACATCGGTTTTGAGCAGCAGTTGCACTTCATACT